>JAPKYX010000089.1:0-16836 GCA_026394075.1 Acidobacteriota bacterium | reverse complement strand
GACGATGAACAGGTCGAGGTCGCCGTCATGGTCCATGTCCAGCCAAGCCGCGCCGACTGACCAACGGCCCTGGTTGTTGATGCCGCTGGCGGCCGTCACGTCAGTGAACCGCGCTCCGTCCACATTGCGATAGAGCGTTACGCCGCGCAATCCACACACCAACAGATCGATCCGGCCATCGCCATCAAAGTCACCGGCAGCCGCGGCAAAGTCGTACCCGGTGCCGGCCAGACCCGACGCCGCCGTACGGTCGTCAAACCGCAGTTGAGAACGGCCGCTATAGAAGCGGTTGCTATGCGCAGGTCTGGTCTTCACGCCCCCCGGCAACGGCGCGCCATTGGGCAGAAACAGATCCAGCAGACCGTCTCCATCCGCATCAAAAACGGCCACGCCCCCCGGCATGGTGGCCGGCAGGAACTTGCGCGCTGTCTCGCCGGTGAACAGCGGTCCGCCCACGGGGATGATGGACCAGTTCGACGCCACGCCCACTGCTGCAACGGCCACTCCAAAGGCGATCCACTTACCCACCATGGCTCTACGGTAACGTATGGACCACGCATCGCGTGGCATGGATCGCCGTGGCGTTTGGCTACAATGTCCCAATGATTCGATTCGGCTTGATCATACTCTGCGCCACCGTCACGCTGGTAGCTCAACCGGTGCGGGTTCCGCGTACCTGGTATACGGCCGCGGTGAAGGACTGGGCGACTCATATTGCAGCCCTCGGTGTGCGACCAGGCCACTTTACCGAAGCCGAATACTACGCCGCGCCGGTGGAGAACGTCCGCACTTATCCGGTCTACTTTCCGGGCCGCGAACCGGCGGGCTACTGGGACCGGATTACCAAGTCGGCACCGCAGCCCTTGATCGATGCCTCCAAGCTGAAGACGCAGGCCGACTGGGTCACTGCGGGGAAACGAGTGTGGGAAGAGGGCGACATCATCGGCTTCCGCAATTATTCACCCGAAGCGATTGCCCGCTTCCGTACGTTCAATTCTCCCGATCTGGAGGAATTCAAACCGTCGCCTGACGGCACCCTGCCCGGCCCGCGTTGGGTGGTGACTGCGCGCGGCGTAGCGGTCTCAGCAGAGAACTGCACGCAATGCCACCGGCGGTACGAAGCAGACGGGTCCAAGCTGGATGGACCCGGGCTGAATGATTTGACGGCTTTCCATGTTACTGGCTTGGTGACCAATGTGCCGGGCATGTCGACGATTCCGCTACCGGGTGATGACGAAGGAAAGGCGCTTTGGCGGTCCTTCATCGTGCCGTGGGTGAAGGACGATATCAACGACCAGTTGAAGGCGATGTCGCCAGTTGACCTCGGCCGGTTGTTCGGCTCCGCTTTTGGGCCGAATATCACTCCCCGGTGGAGCGGCAGCCTCTTTTATCCCACCAAAGTGCCCGACCTGATCACGCTGAAGGGCCAGAAGTACATTGACCACACCGGGACCCATCAATATCGCGGCACGGCGGACATCATGCGCTATGCTGCCCTGGTCTCCTTCGCTGACTCCAGCGATTACGGCCCCCATCGCATCCTCACCGATCAGCAACGCCGCATCTCTTCGCGCCTGCCTGATGAGGCGCTGTACGCGATGGCGCTCTACATCGAATCGCTTTCGCCCCCGCCGAATCCGAACCCCGCGGGCGAAGCTTCCGTGGCGGGCCAGAAAATCTTTCAACGGGAAGGCTGTGCCGGCTGCCACGCGCCGCCCTACTACACCAACGGTAAGCTGACACTCGCCGAAGGCTATCGCCCGTCACCCGAGATCGCCCGGCAGTACGACATCCTGCCAATCTCCGTCGGCACCAACCCGGATTTGGCCCTGAAGACGCGCAAGGGGACGGGCTTTTACAAGATCCCGTCGTTGCGTGGCGTCTGGTACCGGGGACGATACCTGCACGACGGTGCGCTGACAACGCTGGAAGAGATGTTCAACCCGGACCGCCTCAAGCCAGACTTCGTGCCTACCGGCTTCAAGGGGCTGGACAAGGCCCGGGCCGTGCCGGGCCATGTGTTTGGTTTGCGCCTAACGGCCGAAGACCGGGCGGCGCTGATCGCGTTTCTGAAGACGCTCTAGTTGAACCAGCTTTAGCTGGTCACGAGAGGAGCCTACAGGACGTACTTCTCCGCCGCGATCAGCTTTTCGGCGATCTGGCGGCGTAGGCCGATGGAATTGGCCGGTTCGTACTTTGCAAGGCGCTTGACCGAGGCCAGCATGATGCGCAAGGTGTCGCCTTCGGCGCAGGCCGACAGCACCACCTTCGCCGTCTGCTCACACAAGTCCATTGCCTCGCGGCAGAACACGGCAGACATCGCCGCCGCCATCTCGCCCTTGCCGAGCGCGACCAGCTTTTGAGCACGCAGAGAAACCGATTCAATGGCGAAGGCATTCATGGCGATGTCGGTGATCCCGGCCATCACTTCCTGCTCCTTCTCCACTTTGTCCATGAAGCGTTGATACGCGGCACCCAGGCACAGCAGCGCCAGCTTCTTCGCATTGGCGGCCATGCGGTTCTCTTCTTCAGCGGCGCTCAGTGCCCCAGCTGTCAACGTCGGCGGAGCCATCAGTTCGGCCTGAAGAGCCTTCACCGCGGCCACCAGCGGCAACTGCCCGCGGAGGGCACGCTTCAGCAACGTTCCGGTGGCCAGCAAGCGGTTGATCTCGGAAGTACCCTCAAAGATCCGGTTGATGCGCGAATCGCGGTAGGCGCGCTCCACGGCATAATCCTGGTGGTAGCCATAGCCGCCATGGATCTGCACGCCTTCGTCGACCACATAGTCCAGCGTCTCGCTCGCGAATACCTTGATGTAGCTGCATTCGGCGGCAAACTCTTCGACGGCCTTCAGGTAGGTGTTGGCGGCGTTCTCCGACTTCCAGCTCCAACCCTTCAGGTTGTTCTCAATGTCGCCCACCACACGGTAGGTCATCGATTCCGCGGCAAACGTCTTGATCGCCATCTCGGCGATCTTGTGCTGCATCAGGCCGAAGTTGGCGATGGGCTGGCCGAACGCCTGCCGCTCCTTGGCGTACTTGATCGAGATGGCGAGCACATTCTTCGACCCGCCCACCGCAAACGGACCCAGCTTCAGCCGGCCCAGGTTCAGCACGTTGAACGCGATGATGTGGCCCCGGCCGATCTCGCCCAACACGTTCTCGACAGGCACCTTGACGTTGTCAAAATAGACCGCCGTGGTCGAGCTGCCCTTGATGCCCATCTTCTTTTCTTCATGGCCGGGCTGGACGCCGGGCCACGCGCGCTCGACCAGAAACGCCGTGAACTTGTCCTTCTCGCCGTTGATCTTGGCGAACACGGTGTAGAGGTCCGCGCCGCCGCCATTGGTGATCCACATCTTCTGGCCATTCAGGATGTAGTGCGTGCCATCGGCGGAAAGATCGGCCCGCGTCTTGGCGGCCAAGGCGTCCGAACCGGCCTGCGGCTCTGACAAGCAATACGCGCCAATCAGTTCGGCGGAGGCAAGCTTGGTGAGGTACTTCTCCTTCTGCGCAGGCGTGCCCCACAGCAGCACCGGCGTGGTGCCGATGCCCGCGTGCGCGCCGTGCCAGCCGGAATAGCTGCCGTCCTTGGAGAGCGCCTCGGCCACCACCATCTGCGCCACCATGTCCATCTCCATGCCGCCGTATTCTTCCGGCGCGGTCACGGCAGTCAAGCCCAACTGGGCAGACTTCTTCACAATCGAGATCGCCAGCGCCTTGTCACCCTGCTGGATGGCTTCGACGTTGGGGCCTACTTCCTTGGCCCAGAACTCTTCGGTGGTCTTCGCGATGGCGCGGTGTTCATCGGTGAAATCTTCCGGAGAATAGATCTCCTGCGGGGTGCGGGTTTCGAGAAGGAAGGCGCCACCTTTGATGGTGGAAACAGGAGCGGCAAGCGTGGCCATGAATTAGAACCTCGGACTTAAATGATTCACCGCCCAACGGGCGAGACGTTAATATTCTACGCCGTCGCGCCGGGTCCGCTCTATGGGAATAGAATTGGCGCATGCGATTTCTCATTTGCTTCCTCCTGGGCGCGGCCATGTGGGCTCAGGAGGCGTCGCCCTATGTGTTCGGCTTCCTGCGCGTCAACCCCAACCGCAAGCAGATTCCGGCCGCCGAATCCGAGGCGATACAGGAAAAGCACATGGCCCATCTGAACCAGATGGCCCAAAGCGGCGCGTTAATCGGCGCCGGCCCGCTGATGGCTTCGCCAGACCTGCGCGGTGTGCTGATCTTCAAGGGCGTCACGCTGGCCGAAGCGGTGAAGATGTCGAGCAACGACCCCGTCGTCACCAACCAACGGCTGAAAGTAGACCTGGCGGACTGGATGGGCACACCCGGCATCGGCGACGCGCTCGCCGCCCAACTGAAGGCTGATCCCAAGGCCAAATACGCCATGACCAAGCACGCACTGGTGGTCTATTGGAAGACCGATAGGACTCCCGCGGACCTCACCGCCCCCGCCGCCGCGCCCACCCTGCAGGCTCACATGGCCTTCACCAAACGCCTTGACCAGGAAGGCAAGTTCGCCGCCGAAGAGCCGATGGCCAAAGCGGGCTGGGTGCGGACGCAGGCGTTTGAGTGGTTTGTGGCGGAAGGCGTGATGCCCGAGAAGAAGTAGGCGGCAACTAGTCCGCAGAGAGTGACTCAAGGATTCGTTCCATCTCGCGTTGGAGCATTGGAACATCGTTCGAGATCAACTGCCAGACCAAGGAGAGATCAACTCTCCAGTATTCGTGAACCACAAGGTTTCGGAATCCAAACAAGGCGTGCCAAGGTACCTCCGGAAAGTTGGCTCGAAGGTCTGGACTGAGCGAGCGGGCGGCTTGGGCTGCCACCTGAAGGTTTCGGATCATCCCGTCTCTCATGAGCCGGTTATCAAGAAACTCCTCATACCCCCGACGCCCGCCGTCCTCAACCACGCTCAGGCAGTCCAGGATGTACTCCACCAGAACGCGGTCATCCTTCAACGTCAACAGCCTCGGCCAGGACGCGCTCGCGAATGCGCAGCGGAATGGAATCAGGCGTTGTGACGTCCACGCGTCGACCCAATAGCTCCTCCAAGTCGTAGATCAAGCCACCCGGAAACCAAGGAGTCCGTTCCGGGCCATACTCCATCAGAAGGAGGTCGAGATCGCTGTCAGGCCGGGCGTCGCCGCGAGCGAAAGAGCCGAAGGCCGACATCTTCTTGACGCCATGCGCGCGGGCGATTTCGATCACCCGGTCACGCCGCCCCTCAAGTAGCTCATCCAGCTTCATGTCTTCAATCTAGCCCAAACGAGCAGCCGGAGAAGACACACGTGTCCAAATTGGTGAAACGATGCTCGGTAACGCCAGCAAACCGCCGCTAGTTCAAGCTCTCAAAAATCCCAGCCGCGCCTTGGCCGCCGCCGATGCACATGGTGACCAGACCGTACCGATGCCCCTCGCGCTTCATCTCCCGTAGGATCGTCGCCGTCAACTTGGCGCCGGTGCAGCCCAGAGGATGGCCCAGGGCGACTGCGCCACCATTGACGTTGGTGCGGTCGAGCGGCAGGCCGCCTTCGCGGATCACGGCGAGCGCTTGCGCGGCGAAGGCTTCGTTGAGTTCGATGACGCCCAGGTCATCCATTTTCAGCCCAGCTAACGCGAGAGCCTTCGGAATCGCCACCACTGGACCAATGCCCATGATCTCCGGCGGCACTCCGCCCACGGCGAAGCTGACGAAGCGGGCCATCGGCTTCAGGCCCAATTCCCGAGCCTTCGATTCCGACATCACCAGCGACATGGCCGCACCGTCGGAGGTTTGCGACGAGTTTCCGGCTGTCACCAAGCCCTGCGCATGGAAGACCGGCTTCAGTTTGGCCAGGGCTTCGAGCGAGGTATCGGCCCGGGGGCCTTCGTCCTTTGCGAACGTGAACCGCTTGGTCTCCGGCTTGCTGCCATTCAGCGTGGTCTGCTCGACATCCACGGGCACCAGTTCGTCATCAAACTTGCCCGCCGCTTGAGCCGCGATGGCGTTCTGGTGGCTGCGGTAGGCGAAGGCGTCGGCATCTTCGCGCGAGACGCCGTACTTGCGCTGCACGTTCTCGGCGGTCAGCCCCATGTTGATGTAGATCTCGGGCTTGTGGTCCACCATCCAGGGGTTGGGCACCAGGCGCTGCGCCGACATCGGGATCATCGACATCGATTCGGCCCCACCGGCCAGCACGATCTCCGCCCCACCAGCGCGAATGCGCTCGGCGGCCATCGCGATTGACTGCAGGCCGGAAGAGCAGAAGCGGTTGATGGTGACGCCGGGCACCTGGTCCGGCAGGCCGGCGCGCAAAGCCGACACGCGGGCCATGTTCATGCCCGATTCGCCTTCCGGTGCGGCGCAACCCAGGATGACATCGTCAATGTCTTCGCCCTGCACCTGCGGATATTTCTTCATCAACGCCTGGATAACGTAAGCCGCCAAGTCATCCGGCCGTACCGTGCGCAACGACCCGCGGCCGGAGCGGCCCACCGGCGTCCGCAAACAATCAACGATAACTGCTTCAGTCATGGAAGTGATCCTTTTGGCTCTTCAAAACTCGGGTGCTTGGTGGTTCTGGTTACGCAGCGGCTTAGTTACGCAGTGGCTTGCCGGTCTTCAGCATCGCCTGAATGCGCTCTTGCGTCTTGGGTGTCCCGCAGAGGCTCAGGAACGCTTCACGCTCCAGGTCTAGCAGATACTGCTCGCTCACCAGCTGTTCGCCCGACAGGTCTCCACCGCAGAGCACATGGGCCAGCTTGCCGGCGATCACGACGTCGTGATCCGAGATGTAGTTGCCCTGCCGGGCCATCCACGCGCCCACACGCAGCAACGCCTTGGCCGAAGCGCCCCCGACCTTGATGTCGGACCTGGGAGTCCCCGGCACATAGCTGGGCACCATGGAAAGTGCCAGCGCCTTGGCGTCGGCAATCAGCCGGTCCTGGTTCATGGAGATTTGCGCGCCCTTATCCAGCAGGCCCATCGCTTTGGCATCTTCCGCCGAACCGGACACTTTGGCGTAGCCGATCAGGTCGAACACCTTGCGGGAATCCTTCAAGCGCGTGATCAGTTCTTTACAGCCGCCCGCGCCCGGAATCAGGCCCACGCCCACTTCCACTAAACCGATATAGAGTTCCGCCGCCGCCTGCACGCCGCGCGAGTGGAGCACGATCTCGCAACCACCGCCCAGCGCCCGTTGGAACGGCGCAGAGACTACCGGCTTCGGCGCATACTTGATGGCCATCATCGCTTGCTGGAACTGGTGGATGGCGCCGTTCAGCTCATCCCACTCCTGCTCAAAGGCCGCCATCAGAACCAGCGCCAAATTGGCACCTACGGAGAAGTTTTCGCCTTCGTTGGCGATCACCATCGCCTCGTAGTTCTTGTTGGTCTCCTCAATACCGGCGTAGATCATCTGCACCGTGTCGGCACCCATCGAGTTCATCTTGGAATGGAACTCGAGACCCAACACGCCATCGCCCAGATCGATCAGCGAAGCTCCGGGATTCGACTTCACCACACCGCGCTGGTACTTCACCGACGCGAGCGAGATCGCGCCCTTCAGCTTCCGTGACGGATCATCGGGCTGATACCAACCCGTCGCACCCGCCCGGCGCATCGCGATGACGTTCTCCGGTAGCGCGCGGCCTTCGTTCTCCAAGCGGTCACAAACCGCATTGAAGCCCAGCATGTCCCACAGCTCAAACGGACCATACCTATGCGCGTAGCCCCACCGCATTGCACGATCAATATCGATGGGCCGATCGGCAATCTCCGGAATGCGGGCGGCGCAGTAGAGGAAGGTATCGGAGAACAGTTTCCACAGGAAGCTGCCCACGCGGCCCGTGCCCGCCACCAGCGTCCGCAGACGCTCCCCCATGTCCTCGATCTGCCTAGCCGCTTCGGCCTCCGGGAACTTGGGTTTGACGGCCGGATGGTACTCCAACGTCTTCCAATCGATCGCGTGGATCTCTTTCTGCGGACCCACCTTCTTGTAGAAGCCCTGGCCGGACTTGTCGCCCAACCAGCCCTTTTCCATCAGCGCGCTTAAGAACGGCGGCGGCAGAAAACGTTCGCGCCACGGATCGTCCGGCACGGCATCGTAGAGGTTCTTGCCAACAAAGGCCCACACGTCCACACCCACCAGATCGAGGAGCCGGAAGCTGGCCGAATTCGGCAGTCCGATCAGTGAACCGGTGATCAGATCCACTTCCTCAATCGTGTAGTCGCCTTCCACCATGATCTTGGCCACGGTGGAGCCAAAGAAGCTGCCAATACGGTTGGCGATGAAGTTCGGCGTATCCTTGCACAGCACGACGCCCTTGCCCAAGCGCCGGTCGCCGTAGTCGCTGACGAACTCGAGAATCGCGGGATCGGTGGCGGGGCCAGGGATCACTTCCAGCAGGTGCAAGTAGCGCGGCGGGTTGAAAAAGTGCGTGCCGCAGAAGCGGCGCACAGCCTCGGCGGGCCAGCCTTCGGCAATCTTCCCCAGCGGAATGCCACTGGTGTTGGTGGACAGGATTGCATCGGCGGGCGCAGCGGCAATGACGCGCGGCCACAACTGGCGCTTGACGTCGAGGTTCTCGACCACGGCCTCGATCACCCAATCGCAACCCGAAAGGCCCGACAGGTCATCGAGGGTTCCGGTCTGAATCAGCGCCGGAGCGGCCGCCGTAAAGAAGGCGGGCGGCTTTCCTTTCACCGCGGCTTCCAGGCCCTTGGGCGCGGCTCCGGGGAGATCTAGTAGCAGGACAGGGACACCAGCATTAGCAAAGTGTCCGGCAATGCGCGAGCCCATAGTGCCCGCACCGAGAACAGCGACGCGACGGAGCGATTTCATTGGTTTTCCGAAATTGATCCCAGCGTAGCAGGGTTATGGCGGGACGAAAAACACCCCGCCCAGGGTGTACGGCGGATTAAGATAGAGTTTGACCTCCGCTCGCGCCAAACTCCTCCTTGTCGTTACGAATCTTCTCTCCATCGCCTGCCTCATCTGGGTGTTGCGCGGAGCGGAGCTGGACCAATTGGGTGGCGAGATCCGCCAGATGAGTTGGGTGTGGGTGTTGGCGGCCAGCGTCTCCGATATCACGGTCTACGTTTTGCAGGCGTGGCGATGGGGCATTCTGCTGACGCCGGTGGCCCACATCCCGCTGATGCGCAGCATTCGAGCGATCTATGTGGGCCTGTTCGCCAATGAAGTGCTGCCGCTGCGCTCCGGCGAAATCATCCGCTGCTACCTGCTGTCCCGCTGGGGCAGCCTGCCGCTGAGTGTGACGCTTTCGTCAATTCTGATTGAGCGGGTGTTCGACGGCATCTGGCTGGTGCTCTATCTGGCCGCCGTGGTGCAGTTCGTTGATCTGCCGAAATCCGTGCAGAACGGCGGCAACGTGCTGATGCTGGTGATCGCGCTGGTGGCGGCCGTGTTGGGTTGGGTGATCTTCAACAAGGAACGGGTGAAGCGACTGTTCCCCCAGAGTCCGCGGCTGCTGGTGCTGGTGGAAGATCTTTACCTGATGGGCAACTCGCGGTCGTTCTACTCCTCCTGGTTGGCCAGCCTGCCGCATCTGCTCTCCATGACCTTGCCCATCTATTGCGTAGCGAAGGCGTATGGACTGGAAGAGATCGGCCTGGGCGAGGCAGCGGCCATCAACGTGATTCTGCGGCTGGGGACGGTCATCCCGAATGCACCCGGCAATCTGGGCACCTATCAGGCGCTGGCCGTGCTGGGCTTGACACTGTTCGGCGTGGAACCCTCAGGCCAAGCGCTTTTCGCTGGTGCTGTGGGGCATCGTTACGCTACCGCTGCTGCTGGCGGGATTTGTCGCGCTTTCGGTGACCGGCTTTAAGATCACCGAGCTCCAGAAGCAAGCCCAGGACCACACCGAGCCCGCACCCCCCGCGGCGGGATAGAATCCAACATATGAAACTCAATGGGCGCTCCGGCCGTTTGGCGGGAGCCTTTTTGTTGGCTGTCGGCGCTTTCGCCCAACAGCCGCTGCGGATCATCGCGTTTGGCGCGCATCCGGACGATTGCGACATCGGCATGGGTGGCACGGCGGCGTTGTTTGCCGAAATGGGCCACAAAGTGAAGTTCGTCTCCGTCACCAATGGCGATGCGGGACATCACGAAATGGGCGGCGGAGCGCTCGCCAAGCGGCGCTATGCCGAAACACAGGAAGTGGCCAAGCGGCTGGGCATCGCCTATGACGTGCTGGACAACCACGACGGCGAACTGTCGCCCAACTATGAAGTCCGCAAGCAGATCATCCGCAAGATTCGCGAATGGAACGCTGACGTCGTCATCGGCCCGCGCATCAACGACTATCACCCGGACCATCGCTACACCGGCATGCTGGTGCAGGATGCCGCCTACATGGTGGTGGTGCCCAACGTCGCTCCGGACACGCCGGCGCTGAAGAAGAACCCCGTGTTCCTCTACTTCCAGGATCGCTTCCAGAAACCCCAGCCCTTCAAGCCTGACGTGGTGGTCGCCATCGACGAAACGTTCGAGAAGAAGGTGAACGGCCTGGACGCGCACGTCAGCCAGTTCTATGAGTGGCTGCCCTGGGTGGAAGGCAAGCTGGCCGAAGTGCCGAAGGATCCGGTGGAGCGCAAGAAGTGGTTGCGCGAAAAGCGCATGCGTCCGGCGACACCCGCCATTCGCGGTTCCGCCGAAAAATGGTACGGCCCATCCGCTGCCAAGTTCCAGCACTTTGAAGCGTTCGAAGTGGCGGAGTACGGCGGTCAGCCCACAGAAGCTGAGCTTCGGCGGCTGTTTCCGATGCTGAAGAAGTAAGCTACGCCACGGGCCACAAGCCCCGGCGGCGCAGATCAGGCAGGATGTGATTGACGAGGCTCGGCGCCAGCTGGGCCTCGTTGTCATTGGGCCCCCACCAAACCAATTCCGCGATCTCACCTTGCGCGGCTGGAACTCCCACCAACTCACCCGTGTAGAGTTCGATGTGCACCGGCGCGTCTTCCCCGGCGGCGCGGTCTGAGTATTCACCGAACGGCTCCGCTCCCACAAGCGAAACGCCTAGTTCTTCCTTCACCTCGCGTTCCAGGCACTGCCGCGCCGTCTCACCCGCCTCGGGCTTGCCACCCGGAAGAATCAGCAAGGCCGTACCCTGCTTCTTGCGACACAGTAAAATGCTTCCTTCACGCCACACCAGCAGGCCGATCTTGCGGATCACCTTCATTGCAGAATGGGTAGCGTGAGGTAGTCCTTGGGCACGAAGTAGCTGCCTTCGGTCACACCCTCCGGGGCGATGTCGCGCAGCGCCTCCACCAACTGCGCCGCCGACCATTGGCCGGAAAGGGCCGTCCGGAACGCGTCCGTCACGGCTGCCACCTGTGCTTCGGTCTCATGCACAAACTCCAAACGAAAGTCGGTGATACCGGCCTGCCGCCACTGGTGCAGGTAGGCGGCGGCCTGCTGCGCCTCGGCACCAAAGACCGTATTGCGGCAGCCAACGTCGGCCATCACCGGATGCACGCGACCCGTGGGATCCTGCACGGCCACCCGGTGGTGTTCACAGGGACGGCCGCAATCTTTGTAGGAGGTGCCGCTTGATAAGAAGCGGCAGAAGACGCAGTGCTCCGTGTGGAACACAGGCAAGTGCTGATAGGCCACCGCCTCGATGCGCGACGCACCCACCGCCTTGGCCAGCGCCGTCACCTGCGCGGCATTGAGATCGTAAGCCGGAGTCAGCCGGGCGAGGCCCAGATCCAGCAGAGCCTGGGCGGACAGCGTATTGGCCGCATTCAAACTGAAGTCACCGGTCAGCGCATGCGCGGCGCGCTCCCGCAAGGCATCCAGCAACCCAGCAGCGCGGATCAACAACGGACAATCAAGCCTAAGCAAAAACTCGCCGATCTTCTCTTCGCCAGGCTTCAGCACGCGCGGGCTGGCCACGCGGACCGCAATGCCGGAGGCCTTGACCCGTTCAAGCGAGGGCCACAGGCCATAGAGATCGAGATAGTCCAGCGTAATGCTGTCGGGCTGTGCAGAAAGCGCGGCGTTCAGCTGCTCCGGCGTGCGGACCAGCAGATGGAGGCGCGGGGTCACCACAGCCTCCGCGGGCGGCATCACGAGCGCCGGACGAAGTTGCGACAAAAGACGCGGGTCCGCCAGATCCACCTCGGGCGGTGCGGCCGGCGGCAGGGCTTGCCGGGCTTGCAACAACTCCACCGCTTCGCGCCGTAGTTGATTCAGGACCGACACCGGCACAAAGGGCCGGCCGGACAACTGCACCGTGACCTGGCCCAATTGATAAGGCGTGGGACCAAGCCGCCCGAACTGCTCCCGCAACTGCGCTTCGGTTACGACACTGCGTTCCGCTTCGCCCAAAGTAGCGGGCGTGGCCACGGTCACGGAAACCTCGCGCTTGCTCGCGAGCGTCCAGCGGGTGCGCAAAGGCTGACCAACTGACGCCTCGATCGCGATATCCACCAACTGGCGTTGCACCGGCGCCGGTGGAGCAACAAACTCACTGACCAGCTTGTCCAGCGCCGGGTCATTCGTGCGCCAAACTACATCGCCCATCTGGATGCGGCTGAAATCCACCGATCCATTGCCAAAGCGCAGCTCCAGGCGGCCGTCTCGCAAGGTCCGTACTTCGTAGACCCGCCCGCCTTCTTCGCGCTCTTGCGGGCTGCGCCAATCGGCGGCATCAAACACCAGGCCATCGCCCGGCTTCAGTGGAGCGATGCGGTGGGCTTCTGAGGGCGCCACCACCAGATGCTCCTCCCCCACGCGCACCACGCTCGCAATCCGCACACCGCGATGCCGGGGCGCGCGGCCCTCCACCACTGTTTGATGATTGGTGCCCGTCAGGAAGAATGGACCCAGGCCGCGTGAATAGACCTGCTCCAGCTGCAACGCCTTCTCCGCTGAGACTTCCACCGGACGCCCCGCCCATGCTTGATCGACGGCCTCCCGATAGGCCCGGGTCGTCAACGCGACATAGTCCACGTCCTTATAGCGGCCTTCGATCTTCAGTGCGGAAACTCCAGCGGCCATGATCTGGGGCACTTGCGGCAGCGTGTAAAGATCGCCCGGCGACAGCAGGTACCGCGCATCATCCAGCGGCTTCGTCTGGCCATCGACGATCAACTCATAAGGCAACCGGCAAGCCTGCGCGCACTGCCCGCGATTGGCGCTCCGGCCACCCCACGCCTCCGACGACAAGCACTGGCCGGAATAGGCCACGCACAAGGCACCGTGCACAAAGATCTCCAGTTCCGCGCCGGTGCGCTCATAGATCTGGCGGATCTCATCCAGCGCTAGCTCCCGCGCCAGTGTCACTCGCTTCGCTCCATGACGGACGGCCAGCAATGCCCCATCGGCACTGGTGATGCTCATCTGGGTGCTGGCATGGATCTCTAGATCCGGTGCGTACTCATGGACGAACCGCATGACGCCTAGATCCTGGACGATCAACGCGTCTGCCCCGGCATGGGCGATGGCTTTCAGTGCGCGCGCGGCCAGCTCCAGTTCATGCTCAAACACCAGCGTGTTGAACGTGACAAAGCCCTTCACGCCGCGCCGGTGAAGCGTAGTGAATACCTCCGGCAGTTCCGCCAGTTCGAAACCAACTTTGGCGCGTGCCGTGAACTGCTTCAGGCCAAAGTAGACCGAATCCGCGCCCGCCTCCACCGCGGCATGCAACTGCGGCCAATAACCGGCCGGACTCATGATCTCCGGCTTGCGCGGTGGGTGAGGCATCGTCACTCTTCAGGTTAGCGTCGATCCGGCTTTGGGTGGGCACATCGCACCCAATGTCACAATAGGAGCGTTTGGTTGAGTGAGCAAAGCATTAACCAATGACCATCCCCCCATCAGTAGACGCGATCCTCCAGCGGCTGGGTTCCCTGCCCTATCCGCATGGGCTGCTGGTGAGCGAGATCCGGCGCGTACTCGAACTGGTGCGGCGCGACGAATTGCCGCTGGCTGACATCGACAGCCGCGTGTTGGCCGCGATGAGGCGGTGGCAGCAACCGTCGCTGAAGCGGGTCATCAACGCGACGGGCGTGGTACTGCATACCAACCTGGGGCGCGCACCGCTGGCCCCATTGGGTCCGGTGGACGGCTACTCGAACCTGGAGTACGATCTGGCCAGCGGCAAGCGCGGCAAGCGCGATGCGCACACGGCCCCACTGCTCGAAAAGCTATTGGGTGTGCCCGCCATTGCGGTGAACAACAACGCGGCGGCGGTTTACCTGGTGTTGCATGAACTGGCGGCGGGCCACGAGGTGATCGTTTCGCGCGGCGAACTGATTGAGATTGGCGACGGCTTCCGCATCCCGGACATCATGCAACGTTCCGGTGCCATTCTGCGCGAAGTGGGGGCGACCAACAAAACCTCCATTGAGGACTACGCGCAGGCCATCAATGAGCGCACGCGTCTAATCATGCGCGTGCATCCGTCCAACTTCAAGGTCACCGGCTTTACGGCCAAACCGACGCTGGAAGGACTGACGCAGCTGGGGCGCGAGCGGCGGATCCCGGTTTACGAGGATTTGGGCAGCGGCTGCCTAGTGGACCTGAAGCCCTTCGGCATCGACGAACCGCTGGTGAAGCAAAGCCTCGACGCCGGTGTCGATGTGGTGAGCTTCTCCTGCGACAAGCTGCTCGGCGGTCCACAGACCGGCCTGATTGCGGGAGACGCCGCGCTCGTGCCCCGCATCCGCCGCAACCCGATGTACCGCGCCTTCCGCTGCGACAAGCTCATCGTTGCGGCATTGGAAGCGACGCTGCGAAAGCTTCTGCTGGAGCAGTTCGATCAACTGCCCGCCCTCTGGATGATCCGGCGCAGCGCCGCCGAAATCCAGGCGCGGGCCGAAGACATGGTGGTGGGGTTGGACGCTGAACTGCTGGCTGGAGAGAGCGTCATCGGCGGTGGCGCCACGCCGGAGCAACGCATTCCAACCTGGCTGATCGCCCTGAACGGCGATGCCCTGCAGTGGGAACGGCGCCTGCGCGCCCATCATCCGCCCATCATTGCCCGCATCGAGAAGGATCGTCTGCTGATTGATCTCCGCACCGTCTTTCCGGAAGACGAAGCCGCACTGCGGCAAGCATTGCTGGGTTAGCCAGCATTTCGCCCGGTTTCGGCGGAACAATACCGGCCACGGCGTCGTCTGATAGTTTCAGCATGCGATTCACTCTTGCCTTACTTGGCCTGTGCGCGCTCGTTGTCGCGCAACCGGCACCAGCGGATGTGGCAGCCAAGGCCGACGCCTACGTCCAGTCATTTGTCCGCGACGGACTGTTCCGAGGGACGGTGCTGGTGGCCCGTGGCGGCCAACCCATCTTCCGCAAAGCCTACGGGAATGCCAACGACGAATGGGACATTGCCAACACGCCGGAAACCAAGTTCCGGATTGGCTCCATCACCAAGCAGTTCACGGCCGTGGCGATCCTGCAGTTGGTTGAAAAAGGCAAGTTGAAGCTGGACGACCCGATCTCCAAGCACTACGCCGCGCCCGCCACCTGGGAAAAGATCACCATCCACCACTTGTTGAACCACACCTCCGGCATCCCCAGCTACACCGGACTGCCGGGCTTTATGGCGAAGCGATCCGTGGAGAAGATGACCCCGGTGGAGATCGTGAAGCTGACCCAGGACATGCCGCTCGAGTTCGCGCCTGGCGAGAAGTTCAAGTACAACAACACGGGCTACGTGCTGCTGGGCCATCTGGTGGAGAAGCTCGCGGGCAAGGATTATGGTGACTACATCACCGCCACCCTCTTGCAGCCGCTGGGCATGAAGGATTCCGGGTACGACTCTGCCACCAAAATCATTAAGCGCCGCGCCAGCGGCTACAGCCCGAACGGTGACAACACCGCCTATCTGGACATGAGCTTGCCGCACGCCGCGGGATCGCTCTATTCCACCGTCGACGATCTGCTGAAGTGGGACCTCGCCCTGCACGGCGGCAAGCTATTGAAGCCCGAGAGCTACAAGCTGATGACCACGCCCGGCAAGTCCGACTACGGCTACGGCCTCGTCATCCGCGAGACGGCCGGACGGACTTCGATAAACCACGGTGGCGGCATCAACGGCTTCAATACCCACTTGATCCACTTCCCCGCCCAGGGTGTGGTGGGCATCGCACTAGCCAACGTCAATACTCCCGCCGCCGATCAGATCGCCGCCGCCATCGCACGCATTGCCATGGGCGACGAGCAGGCACCCCGCGCACTGCGGAAGGAAGTGAAAGTGGCCGCGGATCGGCTGGACCTGCTGGCGGGCGAGTATGAGCTCCGCCCCGGCTTCGTGCTGAAGGTGTGGCGCGATGGCGACCGCATGCTGACGCAGGCCACCGGCCAGGGACCCGTGGAAATCTTCCCACTCAACGAGAACCAGTTCTTCCTAAAGGTCGTCGAGGCTCAACTGACGTTTGAGCGCGACGCGGCGGGTAAGGCCACGGCGGTGAAGCTGCTGCAAGGCCCAGTGGAACTGCGCGGTCTCCGCAAGTAACGGCGGCCTCAAACGGGCCGGCGATAGACGAGCGCACGCCAGCCGTCCAGATCCAGCGTGTCCACCACCGGCAGGGCCACCCGCGGCTGCTCCGTGGTCTTGAAGCCACCGGCGATCAAGTAGCCGCCGGGCTTCAGCACACGCACCAGATCCTCGGCGAGATTGGTGACCATGGTGGCGTTGATATTGGCTGCGATCAAATCAAAGGCTGCGTCGGGCATGCTGCGGGCCGAGCCAGTAAAGGCGGGCTCACCCGTGTTGGCGGCGGCGATCACGGTGGACGGATGATCAATGTCGCAGCCAATGATGGTGCCTGCGCCCAGCTTGCGGGCCGCGATCGACAGGATGCCGG
>JAPKYX010000155.1 GCA_026394075.1 Acidobacteriota bacterium | reverse complement strand
GTGCCCGGCACCGGAAGGCAAGCGCTGCGGCTTCAATCCGCGCCGGGTGGCGGCCGCTTCCAAGGACTTCATGACGCCGGCGTCACTGGGCTGACCATCGCGCAAGGCCACCGGCGTCCAGCGGAACTCCACCTTGCGCTCGCGAGCGATGCGGTCGCATTCGGCTCGCAGCTGCGCTGTCATCTTTTCGAGCGTGGCCGACGACATGTCCCGCATCTCCACCGTCAAGTTCACCTCGCCCGGAATCACGTTGGCCGCGCCCGGCTTCACCGTCAGCATGCCCACCGTCGCCACCTGATTGCCGGGCAGCGATTGTGCCAGCCGGTTGACGGCCAGCACCAGTTCGCTGGCCCCCACCAGCGCATCGCGCCGGTCCGCCATCATCGTCGTACCCGCGTGGTTGGCTTCGCCCAGCACGGTCACCGGATAGCGCACGATGGCCACGATGCCTTCCACAATGCCGATCTGCGAGGTCTGGCGCAGCATGCGGCGCCCCTGCTCGATATGCAGTTCGATGTAGCCCGCGTAGTCGCCGCGTTTGATCCAGGGTTGGGCGACGCGTGCCGGGTCCCCGCCGATCTTGCGCAGCGCATCAGCCAGCGTCATGCCGTTCCAGGTCTCAGCCAGATCCTTCGTCGCCAGTCCCTTGGTGGCCGCGTTCGATCCAAACAACCCGCGGCTGAAGGCCACACCTTCTTCGCCCACCCAAGCCACGGCTTCCACCGGATGACGCGTTGCGATGTTGTGGTCGCGCAAAGTGTCGATTACTTCGAGCGCGGCCAGCGTTCCCAGCGGTCCATCAAAGTTGCCGCCGCTCGGCACGCTATCGATATGCGAGCCCGAGAGCACCGCCTTGGCCGTTGGGTCAGTGCCCGCGCGACGCCCGTAGATGTTGCCCGCTTGATCCACCCGGACCGTCAAGCCCATTGCCTTCATTTCGCCCACCAACCACTTCGACGCCCCCACAAAGGGGTCAGTAAAGGCGACCCGGGTGACACCATCCGCAAAGCTGCCACCGGCGGGACGACCGAAGGCGCTTAACTGCTCCAGCCGCTGGCGCAGGCGGGCAGCGTTGATCGAGGGAGTGCCTTGGGCGGCCAAGGCGGCAGAGCTGGCAAGAAAAGTGCGGCGCGTCATCTTCTATGGATAGCGCAGGTATGGGGGGAGACGTGTGCCCGGCCGGCCAGCTCGCGGGCGGTATGATTCAAGTATGACCCGATCGAAGATCGCCATCAGTCTACCGAAAGACCAACTGGCCAGGGTCCGCCGGGAAGTCCGGGCCGGACGAGCCGATTCGGTCTCGGGCTACATTACCCGAGCGTTGGAGCAGCAAGAGAAACGCGAGTCGCTACGGACACTGCTGCGAGATCTGGTCCGGCAGTATGGCGAACCCTCTGGTGAGGACATCGAATGGGCGGAACGCGCACTCGCACCGCAGTAGGCCTCGTGCTGGATGCTGGCGCGCTGATCGCCTTGGATCGCGGCGATAAGCGGATGATTGCTTTGCTCGATCGCGCGCTGGCTCAAGGCAGGGCTTTCCGAGTCCCGGCGGGCGTGGTGGGACAAGCTTGGCGCGATGGTCGCGTTCAAGTGAACCTGGCGCGGTTCTTGCGGAGCGAGGAAGTGGAGATTGTCCCACTGGATCCACCGCTGGCCCGCGCGTGCGGAGAACTCTGCGGCGCCTCCGGCTCACCGGATGTCATCGACGCCTCAGTCGTGATCGTGGCCCGGGAGCGCCGGGCCGCCATCGTGACCAGTGATCCAAGTGATCTGCGTCGTCTGGATCCGTCGGCCCAGATCATCGCCATCTAAGGCAGCGGCACCACCGGCAAGATGATCGCCGACGGGCGGTCGGCCGAGTGGAAGATCGTGTTCTTGGCGATCCGCACTTTGGCCGAATCCGGGCCTTCACCCGTGTTCAGGTTGCGGTCGAACTGCGGGAAGTGGCTGGAGGTGATGTCGACGCGGATCTGGTGGCCGACGCCGAAGACGTTGGCTGTGCCCACCATGTCTACTTCGAACTCATAAGCCTGGTTCGGCGTCAGCAGCTCCGGCGTTGAGAGGCTCTTGCGGAAGCGGGCCCGAAGGATACCTTCGGCGACGTTCATGGCGTAGCCGTTGGGGTAGACATCCACCAACTTCACCACCCAATCGGTATCCGGACCATCGGTTGCGGCCCACAGCTTCATCTTCACCGGACCCGCAATGGCCACCGGAGCCTTCAGAATCTCGCCCGAATAGACCAGCACGTCAGCGCGGCGCTCCACGGGGCGCTGGTCATACGGGCCGGCCAGCGTCGGCGTGCCGCAGCAGTTGTTGCCGCCCAACGACAGGACGGGGTTCATCGGGTCGTAGGTGTAGGTATCCGGCTTGGCCGCACTGGACTTGTCCCAGCTCAACGCACCGTCGCCGCGCAGGGAGTTGGCGCCGCCGTTGCTGGTCAAATAGAGCGGCTTGAAGTTGGTGCCGGGGATGGGCCAATCCTGTTCGTGCTTCCACTTGTTGGCGCCCATGTAGAAGATCTCCACCGGTGCCTCGCGGTCGATGCCGTTGTCCTCGCCCTTCAGATAGTGGTTGTACCAGCGGATCTCGCGCTCCGGGTGCGTGCGGTTGGCGGTGGGTCCGAAATCGACTTCGCCAAACTTCTGCGACGGGCCGTGGCCCCACGGACCCACCCACAACTTCACCGCCTTCTTCGCGGCCGCCGAGCCCTTGGCCCGGACGCCCGTGTAGCCGTTGATGGTGCCGGCCAGGAAGATGTCGAACCAGCCGCCTTGGGTGTAGAGCGGCACGTTCACTTTGTCGAAGTGCTCTTCGTCGGAGATGGCTTTCCAGTAGGCGTCGTAGCTCGTGTGATTCACCCAGTCACGAAAGTGCTTCACGGCGGTGTTGGAGCTGGTCAGGTCGATGGTCGAGAGCGGCAGATTCCACAGGATGTTCTCGTAGCGCAGCTCTTCCGGCGCGGTCGCCGAGGCATGCCAGTACTGTGGCTGCATGATGCGATGCGGCATGCGCACCACGCCCCAGCCGTAGTTGAAGCTCAACCGGAAAGCGCCGCCGAAGTAAGCCCAGTTGTGATAGATCGAGGTGGAGGCAACGCGGGGAACCGCGGTGACCAGGCTCTTGGGCTGCTGCGAAATCGCGCCCCACTGCACATGGCCCAGGTAGCTGCCGCCCTGCGTTCCGACCTTGCCGTTGGACCAAGCTTGCTTAGCCGCCCACTCAATGGTGTCGTGGCCGTCGCGGCCTTCATCGCGGAATGGATCCCACTGGCCATCGGACTCATAGCGCCCGCGCACGTCCTGCACAACGACCGCAAAGCCATTCTGTGCAAACGGCACGGCCTCTTCGTGCATGCCATCGCGCTGCACGCCGTATGGAGTGCGGATGATCAGCACCGGGTACTTTCCGGGCGCGGAGGGCACGTAGATGTCGGCATAGAGCTTGACGCCGTCCCGCATCGGCACGGCGACATGCGAGAGGATCTTGATCTTGGCGACGATCGGTTTGCCGCCGGGGGCGGCGGCGGCGCCTCCCTGGAAATTTGGTTGGGCAAGGGCGGCGAGGGACAACAGTGGCAACAGGAAGCGCATGGAAGTGATTTTATCCGCAAACGGTAGAATGAAGTTCAGTGACCTTAGCTGAACAGCTCGAAAAGATGCGTCTCGATTGGGACGCCCGCGCCAAAGAGAACGCCCGCTACTATGTCCAGACGGCGAAAGAAGACTGGACCGACGAGGAATTCTTCGCCTCCGGCCGCCAGACGGTGAGTGAGGAGATCCTCACCGACATGATCAACATCTGCCAGGGGACCGACCCGAAGCAGATGCGGGTGCTCGAGATTGGCTGCGGCGCGGGCCGGGTCACGCGGGCGCTGGCGGAGCTGTTTGGCGAAGTTCACGCGGTGGATGTGTCTGCCGAAATGATCGCCCAAGCCACGGCGGCACTCGCCTCGACACCCAACGCCCACGTCTACCAGAACAACGGCATGGACCTCTCGGTGATTCCGGCCGGGGACGGCTTTGACTTTGCGTTCTCTTCGATCGTCTTCCAGCACATCCCCTCCCGCGAAGTAATCGAAAGCTACGTACGCGAGGTGAACCGCCTGCTGAAGCCCGGGCGCCTCTTCAAGTTCCAAGTGCAGGGCGACGCCACCTTGTCGACGACGGCCGATGACACTTGGCTGGGTGTGCCTTATTCGGATGCCGACGCGGTGGCCATGGCGGAACGCTGCGGATTTGAGCCGCGCTACCGGCACGGAGCGGGCCAGCAGTATTTCTGGCTTTGGTTCTTCAAGCGGGCGTAGGCTCGCGAGCCGGCAGGGCAGCGATCTCGTCCCTGCGCCGGCGAATGACCGGTGTCGATTGGTGAAACCCGCTACTTGCACAGCCCCATGCGCGAGCTTGGGGCTTTTCGCGTCATCGCACAAGCCCCAAGCTGACGCATGGGGCTAGGCCGTGGGCTTCATCAAAACGGGTTCGACGCAGCTAGGTGCCGGTCAGTTCGCCTGGGGCGGCCCGGTGGCCGTTCTCAAGCTGAGCACCTTTGCGGCGGGTCTCCCAATACTTGCGCATCCGCTCGGAAACTTCCTTGCGCTCTGATTCCGACATCTGTTTGCGGCCCCTGCGCTTGGGGGGATCCTTGCGCGCCTGCGCGGTGATCGCCTGGTGTTGCATGGACTCCAGACGATGGATCAACGAGTCGATGCGGTTGCGCTCGTCGAGAAGTTCACGGATGGTTTTGTATAGGTCCACGCCCGGGCCTTATTCTTGCTGTACCGTT
The DNA here is from genome assembly GCA_026394075.1 of Acidobacteriota bacterium. Lineage (GTDB taxonomy): Bacteria > Acidobacteriota > Terriglobia > Bryobacterales > Bryobacteraceae > JAPKYZ01. The sequence goes on along the minus strand of JAPKYX010000155.1, from coordinate 34,272 downwards.
CGTTAGCGGGTCAGGAACGGCCAAGTCGAGATTAAATGATACCCGAACTGTAGCACCGCCAAGGCCACGCCGCCTAGAGCCGCTAGTACCAGCCCCAAGGCGATCAGCTTGATCAGGCGGATAGTACCCTTCTTGCCTTCGCGGTGCAGCGTCAGGATCCAGCCGCCAAACACGCCCACGAAGAACAGCAGGATCATCGGCACCGCAAACAGCGCCAGATTGACGACGTCGGGCGTTGGTGTCACCACGGCCGCGGCGACGGTGATGAGCAAGATCGCGTAGCGCGAGTTGGCAATCAGGAAGCTGGGGGTGACGATGCGCAACAGCGTCAGGAAGAAAATCAGCACCGGCATCTCAAACAGCAGACCCAGGCCCAGCGTCACGTTGACGAACAGGTCAAAGTACTCCACCAGCGAAACAACCGGCGTAATGCCGATATCCTTGCCCACGCCCAACAGGAAGGTGAGGCCGAAGCGGAAGGCCACAAAGTAGGCAAACAGGCCGCCTGAGATAAACAGGCCGGCGGACACGATGATGAACGGAGCGGCCCAGCGGCGTTCCTTCTTGTACAGCCCGGGCGCGATAAAGCCCCAGATCTGATAGAGCACCCACGGGGAAGCAATAAACACTGAACACAACAGCGGCAGTTTCACCCAGATGGTGGTGAAGCCATCCATGGGCGTTAGCTGCGCCAAATTGGGCGAGAACCCTAAACTTGTCAGAGCGGCCGCCGCGGGCGCACGGACTATGTCCCACAGCTGCGGCTCAAAAATCAGGGCTCCGAAAAATGCGGCCGCCATGCCGGCGACAATCTTGATCAGGCGGCTGCGGAGCTCTTCCAGGTGCTCCAGAAACGACATCCGCAACATCCCATCGTCGTCCGCATCCTCTTCCTCATCAGCCGGAGGCGGCGGAGGTGGAGGCGGAGCAGCGGGGGTGGAAAGCGCGGGAACACTGGAGGGGACTTCGGATGCGCTTGGAGACACCTCAGGCGAAGACGCACCGGCATAGGGGTCGTACCCATAGCCATAGGGATCGTCTACCGTTTGGTGATAGCTCACCTCGGGAGTAGACGGACTCCCTCCTTCGGGCGTTGTGCCCTTCGGTTGTTCTTCGCCTGACATGCCTTGTTTTGAGCGCTATCCTTAAGCGGCACTCTGCTTGGGTGCTTCGGTGTGAGGCAAGGCCTCAACATGAACCGGTTCGCTCGACGCTACCGTTGGGGTAGACATCGGCACGGTTCCTTCCACTCCCGCCGGAGCAGCAATACTGCCCGCGGAAGCTTCGGCCGGAGCGGCCTCAGCAGAACTACCTGCGATTAACGGGACGGCGTCCTGAGTTGCGGATGCGCCTTCGGTGGATATGCTGGATGAGGCCGACTCGTACGGCTGATAGCCGTCGTAGCCGGTTTCGTAATAGTTGTAATCATAGCTCGACCCGTCGTAGACCGACTTTTGAATGTCGGTCGTCACTTCGGACGTCGCCTGACGTACGCCTTCGGTTTCCTTTTCCAGATTGGACATTTCGCGATCAAACGTCGACTTTAGCTCGTTTGACGCGCGTCGGAATTCGGTGAGAGCCTTGCCGATTGTCTTGCCAAGTTCGGGCAGCTTTTTAGGGCCGAACAATAGCAAAGCAAGGACAAAGATGAACACCGTCTCTTGCCAGCCCAGCGGACCCATCGAATACCTCCTCGCTCGATTGTAACCCAAGGGTTGCCCGTTGCAACCGTGGCGGTTCGCGTTCGGCCGCCCAGAGCGCCCAGGCCGGCCGTGTTGCCGGGCGCGCTACCCTAGTGGATTGTTCGTTCTTCCTGACTTTCCTACCTGGCGCTGGGCGCTGGCCATTTTCTGTGCCTTCAATATCGGCGTGGCCAAAACCGGCATGCCCGGCCTGGGCATTCTGGCCGTGCCACTGTTTGTGGTGGCGGTGGGCGATGCGCGGCTGTCGGCGGGCTGGCTATTGCCGGTCCTGCTGACGGCGGACATCTTCGCGGTGATCTCCTACCGGAAAGAGTCCGCCGCGGGGGCCTTGTTCAAACTGTTTCCCTACGTGGCGGTGGGCGGCGCCTTGGGCGGCGCGGTGTTGAGCTTTCCGGAGCACATCATCCGGCCACTGGTGGGGGCTATTATCCTGGCCTGCATCCTTTTGTTTTTCCTGCGGCTGCGGGGCATCAACCTGGCGTCGGAAACTGGCCACGCGCATTCGGCCTTCTTCGGCAGCGCGGCCGGGTTCTCGACCATGGTGGCCAATGCGGCCGGGCCGGTGATGAATATCTACCTGCTCAGCCAGAACCTGCCGCGCGAGCAGTTTGTGGCCACGGGGGCCTGGTTTTTCTTTCTCGTCAACCTCTCCAAGATCCCGATCTACAGCTGGCAGGGGCTGATCTCCGCGCAGTCGCTCAGCTTTGGCGCGGCGCTGGTGGTGCCGGCACTGCTGGGTGCCTTCACGGGACGCCGCGTGATCAAGCACATTCCTGAAAAGGTCTTCACGACATCGGTGATCGTGCTGGCCATTGCCGCGACGATTGTTCTGTTTCTTCCCCGTTGACCGATTTGGGGCTACGGGTACTCTAGCGGGGGCTAAGGTGATTTACCCGATAGACAGAATCCTGGCGTCCTCCGATAGACAACTGTCACTATGCCGGAAGTTCTTTGGATCGACGACAGCTTCGTGCTCCCCAGTGAGCGGCCCACCGCCGCCGTCCTGCGCCCCCCTTTTGCGGAGGCCGACCCGGCCGTCGTGATCGAAGAATGCCACCGGCGTTGGCCCGGTCTGCCGGTGATTGTGCTCCAACCGGCGGCGACTCTGGCCGAGGCGGTCCGGTTGGCCCACGCCGGAGCCCATTGCGTTTTGGCAGAGGAAAGTGAATTGAAGCTCAGCATCGACAACACCCTCCGCGCCACGGCCATCCGGCGCCCCCGCACTCCTGACGAGCCGTGGCGGCGGCTGCTGGTGGGCGTGAGTCCCGCCATGGACCATGTGGCCGAAGTGATCCGCCTGGTGGCCCGCCGCCGCAGCACCGTACTGGTGACCGGAGAGACCGGCACCGGCAAAGAGATGGCCGCCCGCGCCATCCACGCCGCGGGCGTGCGCGCCGCGCATCCGCTGGTCTCGATCAACTGCAGCGCGCTGCCCGAGAATCTGTTGGAGGCGGAACTGTTCGGCCACGTCCGTGGTGCCTTCACGGGCGCGTTGAGCAACCGCACGGGCCGGTTCGAGATGGCCCATGGCGGCACGATCTTTCTGGATGAAATCGGCGACATGCCGATGGACTTGCAGTCGAAGCTGCTCCGCGTGTTGCAGGAACGGGCCTTTGAGCGGCTGGGCAGCTCCGAAACGGTGAAGGTGGACGTGCGCGTCATCGCCGCCACCAATGTCGATTTGCTGGAGCGCGTCCGCGAGGGCCGGTTCCGTGAGGATCTCTTCTACCGGCTGAACGTGGTGCCGCTGAGCCTGCCGCCGCTGCGGGAGCGCAAGGCCGACATTGCCCTGCTGTCGGCACACTTCATCGAGAAGGTCTGTCTCCACGAAGGCCTGCCGGTCAAGCAACTCAGCCCGGAAACCATCGCCCGGCTGGAACGCTACGATTGGCCCGGCAATGTCCGGCAGTTGGAGAACGCGGTCGAAATGGCCGTCGCCCTGTCCGGTGACCGCATGTTGCTCTATCCCGGCGACTTTCCCCTACCCTCCACGTTTGTCCCCAAAGCGGCCGGCGTCAGTCAAGCCTCCGTGCCCCTGCCGGACCACGGTCTGGACTTTGAGCAGACCATCGGCGCGATTGAGCTCAGCCTGCTGGAACAAGCGCTCCGCCGCACCTCCGGCAATAAGACTCAGGCGGCCGATCTGCTCAATCTGAACCGCACCACGCTCAATGCGAAGCTGAAGAGCCTGGGGGCGCTCGCGAAGGCGACGGCGGGGTAACGGAAACGGGCCCGGCGCGGAGGGAGAGGTCAGCCTCCCCCCGCGCCTTCGCACGATACCTAGGGTGCCAACGTGAAGTTGACGAAGACTCGGGTCACCACCTCCACCGGGTTGCCATTCAGCAGGGTCGGCTGATACGTCCACGGCTTAACACCTTCCAGCGCCGCATCGGCCAGGGACTTGTGGGGAGCGCTCAACACCTGCAGTGACAAGACGGTGCCTTCCTTGGAAATGACGGCCTTCAGGAAGACTGTCCCTTGGATGCCCTGCTGTTTAGCCTCCTGGGGGTAGACGATGCGAGCCTTGTTGATGATCTTGGCCGACTGCTTGTTGCCCCCGACGCGGATGCGGCTGGGCGCACCGGTGGGCGAGGGCGGATCACTGCTGGCGGTGGTTGATTGGAAGACCTCCATCGGTTGCAGCGTGATCTCAGCTCGTACGCCGCTATCGGCCGTCAGCTTCAGGCCCTTGGTCATCACCGCGTAGCCGGGCTTGTCCACTTCCAGCAGGTAATCCTTGGACAGCAGCGACGCGAAGCTCACCTCGCCATTGGCGGAGGTGGATTGGGTGAGCACCACTTTGCCGCTGCCATCTTCGATCGACACCATGGCCTGCGGAACCCGTGCCCCGGTGACATCATTCACTACCACCTCGACGGTGCCTGCCAGGGGGGCGGAAGCTTGCCCCGCAGCAGCCAGAGCGAACACCATGCTCAGCATCAGGACGGAGGCCATGGATGCCAGGCGTCGCGAGACCGGACGGCGCGCTACCGAGGGGTTGAGCACCGCGCGAATGCGGCTCTCGAGCTGTGAAGGAGCGGCCATCGGCACACCCGCCAGCAACAGCTTCCCTTGCGCTTCCCGGGCGATCGAGACCAGATGCCCCGCGTAGTCCGTCGCGGCCACGCCGCCCCGCAGGACGGCATCATCGCAAGCCCGTTCGCGGTCCTGATGGGCCTTGGCCGCAATTACCCAAGCGAGCGGATGGAACCAGTAAATCGACCGCGCCAGTTCCACCACCAGCGTGCTGAGACAATCCTGCCGGTCAACGTGGGCCTGCTCATGACGCAGCACGCTCTCCTGTTTCTGGGCGTCCCAGGTTACGGCCGCCGCAGGCAGCAGGATAGCCGGCCGCCGGAAGCCAAAGGTCGTGGGCATCGGCACCGCCGGATGCATCCGGACATCGCCCGCGGTTCCAGTCGCAAACGGTTGAGCGGCAGCGCGCAGCCATGCCGCCCGAGCCAGGCCCACCAGCACCCGCAGCAGCATCAAGGCAGCACCAGCCGCCCAGATCGCCACCAATGACTCGGGCAAGCCCGGCAGCCGGGTCGTCCAGCTTGACGCTGCTGCCGGTTCTCCGCTGGCCCGGACCAGCACCGTGGTCCAGGGCAGTTCCACCAAGCCATTGGTGGCCGTTGCCGGCACCAGCGGGGCCACGGCAGGCACCAATAGCGCCGCCGCCATTGCCAGGACATAAAGCAGATGGCGTTGGGCGGCCGGAGCGCGGCGAAGGATCAGCGCGCCGGAAAGGGCCACGCTGAAGACAGCCGTGGCTTGCAGGATCAGAGTGAGGGTCATGGGTGTAACTCCTGGAAATCTAAGGTCGGCTCGAACACATCAAGGCAATGGCTGCGGCGGCTTGGCAGGGTTCGGGGTGGGCTTAACCGGAGCCATCGCCCTCCCGCTCCGGAGGTGCGCTCTGGTGGGCACCCTTCCTCGCCTCATCCACCAGCTGCGCCAACCGCTCCAGTTCGGCCGGCGGCAGTTGGACTGACCCGCGGTCGAGCAGTGCAGCCATCACCTGTGCGGCGGACCCGTCAAAAAAGGTCTGCACCAAATGCTGCAGCGCGGACTGCCCGGCCGAGCCCCGCGAAACCGCCGGCAAGTAGACGTACCGGCCGTCTTCCTCGACATGCCGGACGTGCCCCTTCTCTTCGAGAATGCGCAGCAGCGCCCGGGCCGTGGAATAGCTGGGCGAGCCAGGCAACGCCTCACGCACTTCGTGGGCGGTCGCGCGAGCGCGCTGGTAGAGAATGTCGAGGATCTGCCGCTCGCGGCGGCTGAGGGCTCCGGGGAGGACCGACGTTTTGCGCGGACCAGGTTCTTTCGCCATGCTAGATTTTTAGCACGGCCATCGCCCAGCGTCAAGCTAAATTTTTAGCATGAGAGCCGCAATCGAGCGCACTAGTCGGCGTATCGCCGCAGGATGGAGACCACTTCCCGGCCTCCCATGGCCGTCTTTCCCACCATCACTTGCAGAAACTCAAAGCCTTCCGCCCCAGCGGCCTTTAGCTCTTTTTCCATCGTGGAAGTCCGAGTGGTGGCCAGGAGCCGAAATGTGACACGCCGCTTGCTGGCGCTGCGCTCCAGAATCACACTGACCTCGCGGCCACCGAATGCTGACTCAAAAACGGTTTGCCCGCAATAGTCAAACCCCTCCTCACCCGCCGCCTGAAGTTCCTTTTCAAGAGTGGATGTCCGCGCGGTCGCCAGCAGCTTGTAACGCTTTCCGCCGTCTTGTCCGTTGGTCTTCTTCATCACGACGACCACTTCTTTGCCGCCGATGCCCGTTTCACCGCCCATCACGGAGGAGAAACTGTAGCCGGCCTCGCCTGCTTCATTCAACTCTTTCTCCATGGTGGAAGTCTTGGCGGTAGCCAGCAGCCGGTACTCATAGCGCGGCCCTTCAGCGGCACCCAGGGTGGCCATGCCTCCCAACAAAGGGAGCATGAAGGCGAGGAAATAGTTGATTCTTGGGCGCATGGTGGTGCCCGATAGTAGCACCAGCCTGAAATCAGCCAGCCGAAGCGTGGCCCGGCGGCTCGCTACCTCGTCAAAGGGTCTTCCACCCACGGCGGCGTTGCCTCGATCAGCCGGCCAAGTTCCGGTTCCAGCTTCTCCATGGCCAGCTTCATCTTCCAGGCCACCGCGCGATAGCTGAAGTGCCCCTTCACCCCGCTGCGGAGCTTGGAGATGTATTCCGCCTCGGCAAAATCCATCTTGAACAGGAACCGGCTGCGGGCACCAAACGGCAGCAGGTAGTGGGCGCCGGGTTCGGGCAGGGCGTGCAGCGTATCAAAGGCCTGCTCCATTGCCTCTCGGTAGACCGCGTGGCCAGCGACCAACTCCGGCGTCTCCCAACCCAGCCGACCCGAATACGCTTGCCGGTACTGCTGGCAGCGGCGATGGCGGTGCATATCGCGGTAGGCGCCGACGTCCATGATCATGTCGTAGGCGTAGAGGCCGCCGCGGAATTCGCGCAACAGTTCGTCGTAGCGTTGACGGGACTTGAGCGCCACATCGATCACTTCCGCCCGCTGCGCCGCCGACCAGCCCCGTGCCAGTTCGTAGAGCTCGCGGAACGGCCGGTCCGTCGCCGGGTAGAGCAAGGTCGCCACGATGTCGGCTGGTGTGTCGGTGGGCCGGGACAAATCGATGTCCTCGACCGGCAGGCGGGCGGGCGCGGGCAGGTTCTGTTCCGCCCAAAGCTTGAGGTCGGCGCGCGATTGGACCAGATATTTGTCCACGCCCACGTACTTGGCGAGCGTCGGCGTCGCTTCCGGCACCTTGCAGGCTTCGGTGGCCTGGTCCGCGACGTCACGCACTTCGGCATACTCGGAGGCCTTCAGCCGCCGGATCTGCCGTTCCAGCGTACGGATGCTGGTCACCTGTCCGGCATTGGTCGGCACGCCCCAAAACAGCAGGTACCGCGCGACGTCAAAGGCGCGGGCGGCGATGTTGCGCCGGTAGGCGTCGGGCTTCATCTCCTCGGGACGCGGCAGCCGTTCGCTCAACACCTCAATCATCTCGGTGTGGACCTGGCGATAGGCCGCCATCAGGGCGTTGCCCGACGCCTGATAACGCTCTGCCGCAACCGCGTCGAATTCGGGCGGGGTGATGAAGCCCAGTTGGCCGAAATCCTGGTAGCGGGATGACTTGGCCTGCCCGTCCCACAACGGCTCATCCTCAATCTCGGTGGCGGCCAGTTCGCTGACCCCTTCCCAGCAGATGGCCAGATGCCCCAGATCGGCAATGGAGGCGTGGCCGTACTGGAAGTAGAAGCTGTCGAGAAACTTCCCGGAATCGTGGGAGCGGACCCAATCGATGGACTGGGTGATTGAATCAGCCGACCGCGAATAGCGGGCTAGCGCGTAGGCCAGCTGCTCCGGCGGCATGGGCGGAAGGGCGTGCACGCGCGGGCCAGCGCCGGGTCCGGCGGGCAGCTCACTCGATGGAGAAGACACCATGCTATTCTCGCGGTTCATGCGCATTGGAATCAAACGCCTTCATCCGGACGCAGTTCTGCCCGCTTACGCCCATGGCCCATTGGAGGACGCGGGGCTCGACCTGCGGTCAGTGGTCGCCACCGAGTTGCAGCCCGGCATCCCGCAGGCCGTACCCACCGGATTGTCCATCGAAGTGCCCTCGGGCTTTGAGGCGCAGGTGCGCCCCCGCAGCGGCTTGGCGCTCAGGCACGCCATCACCATCCCGAACTCCCCCGGCACCATCGACCCCGGCTACCGCGGCGAAGTAAAGGTAATTCTGCTCAACCTGGGCCAGCAACCGTTCCCCATCGCCATCGGTGACCGGATCGCCCAGCTGGTGATCGCGCGCTATGAAGCAATCGACTGGGAAGAGCGCGACCTCTCCGACACCGTGCGCGGCGAAGGCGGCTTCGGCTCCAGCGGCCGCAGCTAGGCGGCCTCCGCTACACCTCATTCTGCGCCGCTTCCAGATCCTCCGGACGCCCAATATCGCGCCAGATGCCTTCCAGCGCATGGATCACCACGCGGCCCTGCGCCACCAGAGACTCCACCGCACTGGTCAGCTCATACTCGCCCCGGGGTGACTTCGGCACCTTCGCCAATTCGTCAAACACCGCGGCGCGGAAGCAGTAGACGCCGGCCGAGTTCCAGTTGGTGGTAGAGGTACCCTGCGGCGGCTTTTCGATGATCCGGGTGACCACGCCATCCTGCTCATAGACGGCCGCTCCCTGCCATGGGTCGGGCACATGGCGGACGGCGGCCACGGCATCGACGCCGGGCTTCAGTTTGGCGCGCATGGCGGCGTAGTCGGAGGTCTCCGTCAGAATGTCGACGAAGGTGAATAGGAAGTATTCCTCACCCACAAACTACCGGCAGAGCAGAGCCGCCCGGGCCGTGCCGTCGATCACTTCCTGACGCACAAAGTGGATCTCGGGCCGCCCGGCAAAGTGCTCTTCCACCACGGCGGCCCGGTAGCCAATGACGACGCCGAATTCGGTGAAGCCCGCGCCGCGCAGCCGGTCGGTCAGGTAATCGAGAATGGGCCGGCCTTTCAGCGGCAGCATCGGTTTGGGCAGATCATCGGTCAGCGATTTCATGCGCGTGCCGCGGCCCGCGGCGAGAATGACGGCTTTGTGCATAGGAGTTGGTGGGCCCGCCCAATGCGACCGGCCCCAAGTCCACTATAATCACCCGAGATGACCGGACATGCTTCAGGCAACGCGCGCTGGTGGATCCTCGCGCTGCTCTTCTTCGCCACCACGATCAATTACCTGGACCGGATCGTCTTTTCCGTACTGATCCCCGTGATCCGGCAGGAGATGCACATCACCGATCAGGAGTACGGCTACATCAACGCCGCCTTCCAGATCTTCTACACGGTGGGCTTTCTATTCGCCGGCGGCCTGATCGACAAGTGGGGCACGCGGCTGGGCTATGCGGTCTCGATCGCCTGGTGGTCACTGGCGGCAGCCGGACACGTGATCGCGGGCAGCGGCATGGGCTTAAGCTTCTGGCGCGGCTTTATGGGCCTGGGTGAATCCGGCAACTTTCCGGCCGCCATCAAGTCCGTGGCCGAATGGTTCTCCAAAGAAGACCGCGCCTTCGCCACCGGTATCTTCAACGCCGGGGCCACCGTGTCGTCGATTATCGGGCCGCCTCTGTTCGCCTGGCTGGTGGTGTTCGCCGGTTGGCGGGCTTGTTTTCTGATGACCGCCTCCGCGGGCTTCGTCTGGCTGATTTTCTGGTTGCTGGCCCCCAAGCCTCCCCAGCAAGTGGAAGTGGTGGGGGAACCCCGGATCGGCTGGGCCAAGGCGCTGACCTACCGCGAAACCTGGGGCTTTGCGGCAGCCAAGTTCTTTAGCGACCCTGTCTGGTGGTTCTATCTTTACTGGCTGCCGCCCTACTTCTTCGACGTCCGCAAGATGAACCTGAAGGAGATCGGCTGGGCACTCCCGGTGATCTACACCGTCGCCGGAGTGGGCAGCGTGGTCGGCGGCTGGCTGGCCGGAGTACTGATCCGCCGCGGCTGGCGCCCGGGTCCGGCGCACAAGGCGGGCATGGCGGTGTTTGCCTTCATGATGCCGCTGGGCGCGCTGAGCGTGCTGGCCGAGAGTCCCATCCTGGCTATCGCCCTCATCTCCGTCGCCGCAGCCGCGCACCAAGGGTGGTCCGCCAACCTCTACACCACCGTCTCCGACATCTTCCCCAACCGCGCCGTCGCCTCCGTCACCGGCATCGGCGGCTGCGCGGGCGGCTTCGGCGGAGTACTCTTCTCCGCCCTCATCCCCGGCTACGTCGTCAGCCACTTCGGCTACACGCCAGTCTTCCTGGTGATGGGCGTCTTCCACCTGACGGGCCTGGTGATCTCACACTTCCTGTTCGGCAAAATGGAGCCGATCCAGGCGGAGAGTTAGGAGGCGATGCGTCGGTCAAGTTCGGCTAGGATGCTGTCCGCTATCTTTTCACCGGGCCCCGGGTTTGTCTTGCGCACAGCAGCCCAAAGATCCTGGACATCAGGGTTCGAGACTGAGTCCACGACACCGGCCACTTTACCAGAGGAATCAAACATCCGGAACTCCGCAGGCGCAGCAGGTAGGCCAAGGCTAACAAAACCTTCCACCAGATCGGGTGGAAGTGTGGACCGGATCTCAACAGAGGAGTCCGTGAAGTTGGTCGCGTAGGCACCAGGACGAACCGATGGCTTCCACTTGACCTGACCTTCACCGGTCATCACTACGAGACGTCGGATTAGTACCTTGATTGCGTTGTTCATTCACCCTCCTCCCTCTGCCGACGCTGAGCAAGCACCACCGATAGTTTATCAAGCTGTTGGTCCAACGCCCTATTGAGCAATGAAGGGAGATCTGGCTGCGCTCCTTCTTCAATCAATTCCCTCATTGTGGCGAGTTCCTGAATGCTTCCTTGAATACCCAACCTCTCAGGCTCGGTCAACTCAGATGACGCGTCTCGGAATGCTTGCAGCGCCTCGCTGGCCTGATCTGAGGACTGTAGGGCAAGCTCCCAGGCCTGTCGCCGGTGCAGTTCCTTGAGTCCGCGCGTCAAGTGAACCGCCCGCTCCAGTTGGCTCAAGGCCTGCACGCGCAGGATTGAAGCACGAGTGCGAATCGTGGCAGCCTGTGCGTGCTCCGCCGCCGACTGCGCATTCCGCGCCGCCTGCTTGGCCTCAATAATCTGCCAGATCGTAATCCCGAACCCAATGATTGAGATCGCAAACCCAGCCCACTCAGCCCATGTTGGCATCCGTCATCACCTCGGCTTATACGCCACGCAGTCGATCTCCACCTTCATCTGGGGGTTGGCGAACTTGCACTCGATCGTCGTCCGAGCAGGCTTATTGTCGCCGAAGAAGCTGCCGTAGACCTCGTTCATCTGCGCAAAGTCGCGGCCGTCGACGAGGTAGACGTTGCACTTGATCACATCGGCCATCGACGCGCCGGCGCCTTCCAAGATGAGCCGGATGTTGTTCAGGACGACGCGCGTTTCGTGCTGGATGTCGCCGTAGCTGTATTGGTCTGTTGCGGGATCAACGGGGCCTTGCCCGGAGACATAAATGAAATCGCCCGCACGGACGGCGGGCGAGTAAGGACCCCGGGGAATCACGGAGCCAGCGGGATGAATGCGTTCGATCATGCTCTCAAGTTTACCCGGCGGGCCTTAGGGCTCAGTGACGAGCCAAAGGCACGCCGGGGACCTGTCAGCGATGAACTAGTCGGTCTTGCGTTTGCGAGGGCGAGCCGTAGTGCTGCGCGAACCCGTTGACGAAGACTTGGGTGAAGCGGACCGCTTGCGGGTGGCCGTCTTTTTCGGCTTGGCGGGCGGCGGATTCGGCTCAAAGATCGAGGGCTGGCCTTCCACATAGGGTTGCGGGCCGTCGTCTTCAAACTCTTCTTCCTGCGGCGTTTCCATCACCGGTTGCGGTGGCGGGGCCGGGGGATAGAACTCCGCACCCAGGAACACAATCTGGCCGCGTTCGGCATCGGCTTCGATGCGAACGACAGTCTTGTCCTGGGCGTAGTTCAGGAACTCGTTAAAGGCCTGGAAACCCAATGCCTGGGCATCAAAGGAAGGATGCTCGGCCGCCATCCAGGCTGCCAGCTCTTCCACCGTGCCGCCGTTCTCCAGCTCCAGGCGATGGTTTTCCAACACATCGCGCAGACCCGGCAAGGCTTCTTCCGGTTGCGGCATCATCTTGGACGGGCCACCGGACTTGCGTTCGATGATCACGCGCCCACCGCTGCCGGTGACGTTGACGAAGTCGCCCTTCTTCAGGCGATCCACAAAGTCGGAGAAGCTGAACGCTCCATAGGCGCGCTCAGAGAACGTGGAATCCAGCTGCAGCATGGTGGACTTCAGCAGCCCCAACTGCGGCTGGACGTTGCGGCGTTCCAGCACTTGCAGTGCCCGTTCCACCAAGCCCATAGACAGGGCCAAATCCAAAGCGGGCGGACGCGCCTGGCGCGGTTCACCGCTGCGTTCGGGGCGGTCACCACGATCTTCCCGGTTGCCGCGATCTCCGCGGTCACCACGGTCGCCGCGATCACCACGTCCGCGGCCACGGTCGCCACGATCACCACGGTCACTGCGCTCGACACGTTCAGAACCTTCCCGGCGCACGGTGCGGATTTCACCCGGCAGCGTCTCGATCACCCCGGTGGGGGCAATCACCACCGACGCGGCGGGCGCGGCACTGGACTGGGACTGCGACGCCGGTTCCGGACGGTCCGGCAGCAGCGATTCATAGCTGATGAACTCATGGCAGTTCTGCTGCAGGATGGTGGAGGTGAAGGCCTTGCCGCCCACCACGTAAACCTGCTTGCCGTATTCCTTCAGCTTGTTGACCAGCGGAATGAAATCGCTGTCGCCCGACACGATGCAGAAGGCATTGACGTGGCGATGGGTGAAGGCCATTTCCAGGGCATCCAGTGCCAGATTGATGTCGCCACCATTCTTGTCGCCGCGCGGGCTGGGCATCCGCTGCACCATCTGGACCGCGTTTTCGGCCATCTGGCGGGCCGCCGATTCCTGGCGCCCCCAGTTGGCATACGCGAACTTAGCTACGATATCGCCGCGCTCTTTCAAGGCTTCGAGGGGAATCGAAACATCGAACTCGCGGCGCAGGGTTGATTTGAGACCAATCTCGATGTTGTCGTAGTCGACAAACACCGCGATGTTCAACTTTTCTTGCATGCGCTCTCTTTTCTGTGGGGGTTCGCGGTGCCAGTCCATGATCTGTCTGAACCTGTCAGGCGGTCAGCGGGACGGCTTGGCGGATGAAATCCACGATGCCTTCCAGCGCGGCCCCTGGCTGAAACACTTGCGCAACCCCGAGCTGTCTTAACTGTTCGGCATCGTCATCCGGGATGATGCCGCCTACGATGACCACCACATCCGTTAGTTGCTTCTCGCGAAGTAACTCCATGATGCGGGGCACTATGCTGTTGTGCGCCCCTGATAGGATGGACAACCCAATTACTTGGACATCCTCCTGCAAGGCCGCGTTCACGATCATCTCCGGCGTCTGCCGCAATCCGGTGTAGATCACTTCCATGCCCGCGTCGCGCAGGGCGCGCGCTATCACTTTGGCTCCACGGTCGTGCCCGTCGAGGCCCGGTTTCGCCACCAGCACCCGGATACGTTGGTCCATTGAACGGCTTCAGAGTTTTTGAGCGGATCGTGCGGGTGTCATGCCGAGACCGGAATGCCACCCGCTTGCATTATAGTACGGCGCGGGGCAGCGCAAGTGGACCGCCCGCGGTGATCCGGCGCGCGGGTTAGCGAATGACGTCGACGCTGGCGATCGTGCGCTCGCTGTGGCGCATCTCGTTCACCACTTTGCCCTTGGGGTCCACTTCCACCAGGCGGCGGCCAGTGTAGTCGGAGATCAACCAGTTGCCATCATCAAACACCGCCATCCCGCTGGCCCAGCCAAACTGGATGTCCTGCTTGGCACCGGCGATCGAACGGACTACTTTGCCCGCTGGATCCACTTCCACCACCTCACCGGGATCGCTGATGCTGATCATGGTGTGGCCGTTGGCCAGTCGGAGCGCCTGGTAAGCGCGGCGATTCTCGCCATTGGGTGCTTGCCACTGCCAGACGATCTTGCCGGAGGTGTCCACCTCAATGATCTTTGCCACCGCCTCCACCGCGATTAGCGTCGTACCCGCCGGGGTACGGTGTGAGTTGCGCATCCGCATGTTGGCGATGTCAGGGCTGGAGTACGTCCAGACGATCTTCTTCGCCGGTGTCACCTCGATCACTTTCCCCAACTTGGCATCACCAATCAGCGTATTGCCGTTGGGCAAACGTTGAGCGGCCAGCGGATGTTCCAAGCCTTCGGTATAGGACCAGACAACGTTACCCTGCCCATCCACCTCCTGCACTGTCTTATCAGGTCCGATGGTGAACAGCGCGTGGCCGTTGGGCAAAGCCTGGACATCGTGGCCGCGCTTGTTGGGCTTGGTCCACAGCACGCGGCCGGAGGGCCATTCCATGGCGATGATCTCGCCCTTGGGGCCGTGGTCGGAGACCAGGATGCGGCGTTGCGCCGGTGCAGCCTTGAGATGTTTGTCAAAGAAGGCGAAAGCCCGAGCCTCGGCCTTCTCCGCGTCGGCCCCGCGGAAGCCATGCCCGGCACCGGAGATGGTCTCCAGCTCCGCTTCCACCCCGGCGGCCACCAGCCGTTCGGTGATCCAGAGAGAGTGCTCGTAGGCCACGTAGGCATCTTTGGTCCCGTGAATCGAGAGCGTGGGCGCGGCCTGTGGCGTCACCCAGTTGATGGGGCTGGCCTGCTGGTGGATCAAGCGGTTCTGGTCGAGATGGCCCCCCAGGAACTGTGGCAGCACTTGCGCCGCGTCGATGCTCTTGGAATAGGACTGTGTGAAGTCGGTGGGCCCATAGTAGTTGACGATGCAGTTCACGCGTTCTTCGCCTTGACCGGTCAGGCCCAGCATCAGCACCAGATGGCCACCGGCGCTGCCGCCCATGGCGCAGACTTTGGCCGGGTCCAGTTGAAATCGGGCCGCGTTGGCTTTGAGAAAGCGGACGGCTGCTTTGACGTCTTCGACCGGGGCCGGATACTGGTGGTGGGGAGCGAGCCGGTAGCTGGCCGTCGCCGCCACGTAGCCGCGCTCCGCCAGCTTGATGGCCACCGGCAGGTAGCTATTGCGATGGCCGGCCCGGAATCCACCACCGTGCACCAGAAGGACCAGCGGCAGGGGGCCGGATGCATTGCGTGGGCGTACCACATCGAGCAGGCTCTTTTGGCCGACACCGGAGTATTCGACCCCGGCCTCATGGATGACACCGGGGGGCATGGCCGGCACGGCCGGAGGCGCGGCCTGGGCCAGCAGGAAAAGGGTTGCGATTTCAAGCATCACCACGCGAGCATATCAGCACCAGGTTGTAACACGTTAGACTGATTTCATTGCTGAGTCTTGCTGCGTTGGTTTTGTATTGCCAGGCGGGCGTGCCGGATCCTCAAGCCCCCTCCCCCGCCAAACCTGTATTGGAGCCGGTTGCTCCCGCACCGTCTGTTCGCCCCGCTGCGTTAAGTGTCAGCGAAGGTACGCCCGCCAATGTGCTGGGTAAGACGGACACGCAGTCGGGCGAAAGCCGCCGCAATGAGAACGTTCAGTTCAACCTGATCGACAACAACGGCATGCAGGAGTTGCGCAAGCGCCTGGGCACCAGCGCCACGATTGTTCCGGAGTTCGCACCCGGGCGAAGCTACTTTGGCGCGGAGTTTGGCACCGCCCCGGTTTCACCGATTCATTTGCCCGGAGGTAAGCCGTCGGCCGCGGTGCACGGCAACGTCTTCTGGTCCCATTCAAACAGCATCACCACGGCCCGGTCCTTCTTTCAGGTGGGTGGCGTGCAGCCGGCCCGGGAGAACGAGTACGGCATTTCGGCCACTACTCCACTGTGGCGTAATGCCTGGCTGACGGTGGACGGTTCGCAGCAGAAGTTGCGTGGGCAAGTGAATGGCAACATTCTGGTGCCACGTCTGGAAGAACGGGTTCCGCTGGCGACTGATCCACGGATCCGCTCGATATTGGAGAGATGGATGCGCGCCTATCCGACCGCGCTGCCCAACCGTTCCGACATCGATCCCCGGGCGCTGAACACCAATTCGCCGCAGTTGATCAACACCGATAACACTTCGCTGCGGCTGGAGCAGGTTTTGGGCAGCAAGGATCGGATTATCGCGCGGCACACCTACATGAATCAGCGGGTGGACGCCTTCCAGTTGGTGGCAGGCCAGAATCCCGACACGACAACGAAGAATCATTCGGCACGGGTGACGTGGCTGAGGGTGTTCCGGGCGCGGACGACCGGGCAGTTTACGCTGGGCTTTGACCGGCAGCATTCTCTACTGTTGCCGGAGGCGAATGCGGTGGGCCCGCAGGTCCAGATTGGGACCGCCTACACCACATTGGGGCCGGGCTCCGGTATTCCGATTGACCGCATGCAGAACCGGTTCCGGTATGCCGGTCAAGTGAGTCATCAAGCGGGCCGCCATCAGCTGACTTTTGGGGGATCGCTCACGAGGCTGCAGTTCAATGGCCGGGAGACGTCGTCCAATCGTGGCAACTGGTATTTCCGCAATGATTTTGGCCGCGACGCGATTACGAACTTTCGGCTCGGCATTCCCAGCCGCTTTTCATTTGGGCAGGGCGAGTTGGCGCGCGGTTTCCGCAATTGGGAGCAGTACTACTTTGCGTCCGATACGGTTCGCTTGCGGTCGAACCTGACGGTGGACATCGGCTTGCGGTATCAGCCGCAGACCGGGCCCCGTGAGGTGAACGGCCTCACCGAGATTCCGTTCCGCTGTGACTGCAATAATCTGGCACCCAGTGTGGGCCTTGCTTGGCGGTTGCCGCCGCGGTGGGGTGTGGTCAGGGCGGCCTATAGTGTCCAGATGGGCGAGATCTTCGCCACGACGTTTCAGTCGCTACGTTGGAATCCACCGCAGTTCCTGAAGCCGGAGGTGCAGGCCCCCAGTCTGCTGGATCCTCTCGCGGGCGCGGATCTTTCCCCCACGGGACGAGCGACCATCTTCGTGTTGCCCAGTAATCTGGTGTCGCCCTATTCGCATCAATACAACGCCAGCTGGGAAGTGGCGTTGGCCAACAAATGGCGCTTGCAGTTGGGCTATGTAGGCAGCCGCAGCCATAAGCTTTTCCTGCTTTGGCACACCAATCGGGCACGGGTGGTGCCAGGGATCCCCCAGACGACAGCGACAATCAACGATCGGCGCCCAGATCCCCGTCTGTTTGAGGTCCGGCCCGTGATGAATGGCTCCCGCGCTTACTTTGACGCGGCCCGGGTGACGTTGGTGGTTCCGGAGTGGCGGAGCTTGACCTTCGATTTCTCCTACTGGTTCAGCAAGGCGCTGGACAATGGCGGCAATTTCTTGAACACGGGCGCCGGCGATGACGCTCGCCAGGGGTATTCCCAAAGCGAGAACACGTTGCAACCCGATCTGCGGGCGGTGAGTGCCTTTGACCAGTCGCACGCGCTGCTGAGCCGGTTGCGCTACCAGTGGCCTCGGGCGCGGGGCCGGCGCTGGGTGCGGGACACCGTCGGTGGATGGAATGTTTCGGGTGTGTGGCTGGCCAAGACTGGCATGCCGTTCAGCGTGATCAGCGGCTCGGACGGCCCGGGTTTCGGGAATGTGGATGGAACCAACGGTGACCGTCCAAACATCGTCGATCCCGCGATTCTTGGGCGGGCCGTGAACCACCCGGATGACTCTACCCGGCTGTTGCCGCGCTCCGCCTTCTCCCTGATCCGGCCCACGGATGAGCGGGGCAATATTGGCCTCAATACGTTCCGGCGGGGCGGTATCTTGAACTTGAATTTGGCCTTGGACAAGAGCTGGCAGGTTTCTGGCGAGCGGCGCATCATGCTGCGGGGGGAGGCGGTGAACGCCACCAATTCACCTCAGTTCGCCGAGCCGAACCCGGACCTGTCTTCACCCGCCTTTGGACGGATTACCAACACGTTGAACGATGGGCGGGCTTTCCGGTTCACATTGCAGCTCCAGTTCTGAGCCAGTTGGTGCCCCGGCGGAAGCAGCCGCCGCTGTAGGTGCGAACCGGCGTCAAGCCGGTGCTTCACCTGAGTGGGGCCTACAGGTTCTTTAGCCCTGCTGATGAGGCCTACGCTGGATAGCCCACGGTGCCGGGATTGCCTAGCATCAGGGAATGAAGGTCATCGAAGTTCCCGAATCGCCCCGGCTGACCAAAATGGAGTCGTCGCTCCAGAGTCTGGGCCGAGGCCGAAAGCCATCTGCGCCCATTGAGGACACCGTGGACTTGAGTGGTGAGGCATTGCGGATTATCCGGGATGGGCGACCGGATCCGGATGATTCTGCGCGGCAGATCCAGCCATAAAATGCAAAGGGGGCCGTGGACTGGCCCCCTTTCTTAGCGGATGTGAGCGGTTAGACTAGCGGCCGACCGCGAGAACCCAACGGCCCGCGACGTCCAGCAGCAGGCCCGGCATGACACCCAGCACCAGCGTGGCCAGGGCCGAAGCCCAGACGGTGAGGCGCAGGGCGAAGGGTGCTTCGTCCATGTTGTTGGTTGCTTCGCCGGGTTCGCGCATATACATCACCACCAGAATGCGGAGGTAGTAGTAGGCGGCCACGGCGGAGTTGAGCAGGCCCAGGATGGTCAACCAGACCAGGTTGGAATCGAGGGCCGCTTTGAAGATGTAGAACTTGCCGAAGAAGCCGGCAGTCAGCGGCACACCGATCAGGCTGAGCATGAAGATGGTGAGCATCGCCGCCATCGCTGGTTGGCGCACGGCGAGACCGGAAAGGTCGTCGATGCTGACGTACCGCTCACCCTTGCGGGCGAAGTAGGTGACAACGGCGAAGGCGCCCACGTTCATGAAGACGTAGGAAGCCAGGTAGAACATCACCGCTTGTGTGCCGACGGTCGAGTGCGCCGCGATCGCCACCAGAACATATCCAGCGTGGGCGATCGAGGAGTAGGCCAGCAGGCGCTTGATGTTGTTCTGGCGCAAGGCGGCAAAGTTTCCAATGGTCATCGTGGCCAGGGCGGCAATGCCCACCAGCGGCACCCAGGTATCGCTGATCGGGCCGTAGGCCGTGAGGAACACGCGGATGAAAACGGCAAAGGCGGCTGCTTTGGGGCCAGCGCTCATGAAGGCGCTGACCGGTGCCGGGGCACCCTGGTAGACGTCAGGAGCCCAGCTTTGGAAGGGGGCGGCTGAGACCTTAAAGGCGAATCCGACAAACATGAGCGCCGCCGACATCCCCACCAGCGAGGCGGAGTTGGTGAAGTTGGGGCTGCTGAGAACCGTCCGGATGTCGGTGAGGTTGGTGCTGCCGGTCAGGCCGTAAATCCAGGCCACGCCATAGAGCAGGAAAGCCGTGGCGAAGGAACCAAGCAGGAAGTACTTGATGGCCGCTTCGTTGTTGCGCTTGTCGTCCCGCAGATAGCCGGTCAGGATGTAGGAGGCGATCGAGGAGATCTCGATTCCCACAAACACCATGATCAATTCATTGGCGCACGCCATGATGCCTTGGCCAACCACCGAGAACAGCAGCAGGGCGTAGAACTCACCGCTCTCGTGCCCTTCCTTTTCAAGGTAGTCGCCCGAGATCAGGACGGTTAGGATTGCCACGCCCAATACCAGCAAGCGGAAGAAGGTGGCAAAGCCATCCACGATGATCATGTTGGCGTAGGAGAGACCCGGTACGCCATGAGCAGCCATGGTGACGCCGATGGCCGCCAGCAGGGTGAACAGCGAAAGCGTGCGGAAGACGCGCTTGTTGTCGAGCAACGGCTCCAGCACCATCATCAGGGTGCCGATGAGGGTCAGCAGGATCTCCGGGCCGAAGCGGAGCAGGTCAGTGGAAGAGGGCCACAGGTTAGCGGGCATTGTTCACCCCCGCGGCGGTTTGGGCCACCTGGACAGTGGTCCCAGCACTACCCGGCAAGGCCGGCGGTGCGGGAGCGGTCACTTTAAGCTCCACATTGAGTTTCGATTGTTGCAAAGTCTTGTTGTCAGCCACGCTGATCGGTGCCAGGAAGCCCATCGGAGCCACTCCCATCCAGACCATCAAAACCAGCAGTGGGACAATGGCCACCCATTCTCTGGTCTTCAAGTCTTGATTCTCAAAGTGATGGGCCGTGTCGTGGGAAGTCCGGCCAAAGAACACCCGCTGGTAGAGCCACAGCATGTAGCAAGCCGACAGAATGACGCCGATGGCCGCGAAGACGGCCCAACTGATGTTCACCATCGCCGCCCCTTGCAGCACCAGCAGTTCGCCGACAAAGTTATTGAGCAGCGGGAGGCCCACGGAGGCCAGGGTGGTGATGAGGAACACCGTCGCCAAGTGCGGCACCTGCGTGGCCACGCCACCGTAATCCGATATCTCCAGCGAATGGCGGCGTTCATACATCATGCCGACCAGCATGAAGAGTGCACCGGTCGAAACTCCGTGATTCAGCATCTGGTAAACCGCTCCGTCCAGCGCCAATTGGTTGAAGCTGAATACGCCGAGGACCACGAAACCCAGGTGCGACACCGAGGAGTAGGCCACCAGTTTCTTCATATTGGGCTGCACGAGTGCGACCAGTGCTCCGTAGACGATGCCGATAATGGCCAGCCCCACAATCCAGGGGGCGCATTCACGCGCGGCATTTGGGAACAGCGGCAGGCAATAGCGGACCAGGCCATAGGTGCCCATTTTCAGCATCACCGAGGCCAGCATGACGGAACCGGCAGTGGGCGCTTCGACGTGCGCGTCCGGCAACCAGGTGTGCAGCGGGAACAGGGGCACCTTGATCGCAAAGGCCACAAAGAAAGCCAGGAACAGCGGAAGTGCTTCTTCCGGAGCCAGCTTCAGCTGACCCGAAGCCATCTGCTGCAGGATGACGGTGTAGTCGAACGTACCCGACTTGAGGTAGAGATAGATGATCGCCACCAGCATCAGAACGCTGCCCACCATCGTGTAGAGGAAGAACTTGACCGCGGCATAGATGCGCCGGTCATGGCCCCAGATGCCGATCAGGAAGTACATCGGGACCAAGCCCACTTCCCAGAACACGTAGTAGAGGAACAGGTCGAGCGAGACGAACACGCCGATCACGCCAAACTCCAACAGGATCAGGAACGCATAGTATTCCTTCATCCGGTGGCCGATGTAGTTCCAGGAAACCAGCACCGCCAGCGGCGTCAGGAAGGTCGTCAGGATCACCAGCCACAGTGACAGGCCGTCAAGGCCGATGTGGTAGCGGATATTGGGCGTGGAGATCCAGGGTGTATCCGTGACGAAGCTGTATTCGCCGGGATTGGCCAGGACGGGGCCGATTAAGCCCAGGGAGATCACAAACAGCACCAGCGAGAAGATCAGGGCAAAGTATTTTGCCTTCTCCGCCGGCACTAGCAGCGCCAGCAGAAAGCCCACGAGCGGGAGGAACAGTACCAAGTCGAGCATTTAGCGAACGCCTCCCCAGACCGACATGGCCACTACGACAAAGACCGCTCCGGCCACCACCCAGGTGGCGTAGCTTCGGATGTTGCCGCCCTGCAGGTGCCGCAGGCTACCCCCGATCCAGCGGGAGACCGCACCAGCTCCGTTTACCGCGCCATCGATCAACCCGGCATCAACGCCCTTCCACAGGAAGTAGCGTGAGCCTTCGGTGATCGGGTGGACAATCGTGACGTCGTAGACTTCGTCGACAAAGTACTTGTTGTAGATCAACGTGTGAAGGCCCTTGAACGTGGAAGCCAGCTTGTCGGGTAGGCCGGGCGACAGCACGTACATCACGTAGGCCAAGCCGATGCCGAGAATAAAGGTGGCGTAGAGCACGGCGACAGCTGTCGGATCGTGTTCCGCGTGGGAGGAGCCCAATACTGGCTCCAGCCAGTCTGGAATATTGAGGAAGCCGCCCCCCAAGGAGAGCAGGGCCAGAATCACCAGCGGTATGGTCATCACCGCAGGGGATTCCTTGATCTCCTGATGGCCGTGACCGTGTCCGTGGCCGTGGTCCTTGTGCGCGTGGACGTCGTGGCCGTGGGCTGCGTGATCATCGCCGTGGGCGTGACCATCGTGGCCGCCATGACCGTGATCGGGATTCGGGTTGGGACCGCGGTACTCACCAAAGAAGGTGAGGAACATCGCACGCGAGACATAGAAGGCCGTCATCGCCGCAGTCAGCGCGCCGATCCAGAACAGTGGCCGGGCATGCTCGTACGCCGCCAGCAGGATCGCGTCCTTCGAGTGATAACCCGAGAACGGTGGAATGCCGGCAATCGCCACCCAGGCGCAGCAGAGCGTACCGAAGGTAACCGGGATCTTCTTGCGCAAGCCACCATACCAACGCATGTCCTGTTCATGGTGGCAGGCCATGATGACGCTACCGGCACCAAGGAACAACAACGCCTTGAAGAAGGCGTGCGTGACGACGTGGAAGATGCCCGCGGAGTAGGCGCCGACACCCGCACCCAGGAACATGTAGCCCAGCTGGGAGACGGTGGAGTAAGCGAAGACTTTCTTGATGTCGTTCTGCGCCAAGCCCATGGTGGCCGCAAAGAACGCGGTCGCCGTGCCCACAATGGCCACCGTTTCCATCGCGATGGGCGCGTTGTTGAACAGTGACGAGGAGCGGCAGACCATGTAGACACCGGCCGTCACCATGGTGGCCGCATGAATGAGGGCCGAAACTGGCGTCGGACCCGCCATGGCGTCCGGCAGCCAGACGTAGAGCGGAATCTGCGCCGATTTACCGGCAGCACCCACCAGCAGCAGCAAGCAGATGGCGGTGATCATGCCAGCCGAATGTTCCGGCTGCAGCGTAGCGGCCTTGCCGAACACGGTGCCGAAGTCCAGGGAACCAAAGTTGATGAAGACCAGAAACATCGCCAGCGAAAAGCCAAAGTCGCCAATTCGGTTGACGATGAAGGCCTTCTTGCCCGCGTCCCCGGCAGACTTCTCGAGGAAGTAGAAGCCAATCAGCAGGTAGCTGCACAACCCCACCCCTTCCCAGCCCACAAACAGCAGGAGGAAGTTGGCGGCTAGAACCAGAATCAGCATGAAGAACATGAACAGATTCAGGTAAGCGAAGAAGCGGTAGTAGCCGCCTTCGTGGGCCATGTACCCGGTGGCGTAAATGTGGATCAGGGACCCGATGCCGGTGACCACCAGCAGCATGATCGAGGTCAGCCGGTCAACGGAAAAATCAAATCCGACCGAGAAGGTACCGGAGGCGATCCACGTAAAGTAGTGCTCGACGTGGGGCTGCTCCAGCGCGCCCAGAGCATTCAGCGTTTTCGCCACCCACAGGAAACTCGCCACCACACTCGCAATCGCGATGAAGCTGACGAACTGCTTCGACATCTTGCGGCCCACGGTGGAGTTGATGAGAAACCCGAGGAGCGGCAGCGCCGGAATAAGCCAGAGTTGTTGGGATTCGGCCATGATGTTGGTTACAGTTTCAGATTGTCGACTTCGTCTACTTCAAGCGTTTCGCGGTTCTTGAACACCGTCAGGATGATCGCCAGACCCACCGCGGCTTCGGCCGCCGCCACCACCATCACAAAGAAACTGTAGATTTGCCCGTCAGCCTGCTTCATCTGATGGGAGAAGGCGACGAAGCTTAAATTGACGGCGTTCAGCATCAGCTCGATGGACATAAACACCGTGATCAGATTACGGCGGAACAAGAATCCACAGATGCCCAAGCCAAACAAGATCGCACTGAGGATCAGGTAGGCCGACAACGGGATTGCCGAGATGGGAAGGGGGGGAAGGGTAAAATCCATGGCGGTTCGAGCCTCCAGGCCGGGGCTTTAGTCGATCTCCTTGCGGGCCAGCACGATGGCGCCCAGGATGGCGATCAGGATCAGAACAGAAGTGACTTCAAACGGCAGCAGGTAGGTGGTAAACAGCGCCATACCTACTTCACGCGGTCCGCCGCCCGTGAAGGCGTCGAAATCCACCGGCGATCCGGCGTGCGTGTATTGAGTTTGGATCAGGTAGGCCACCAAGCCCAGGAACAGGACGAACACGGGCAGCCCGATCAGTTTACTGACTAGACTCTTGCCCGGTATCTTGCGCTCCTCGCCCGCATTCAGCAGCATGATGACGAACAGGAACAGCACCATGATGGCGCCGGCGTAGACGATCAACTGGACGGCGGCGATGAACTCGGCCCCCAGCAACAAATAGAGAACCGCGAGCGAGCCCATCACCCCGATCAGCGACAAGGCGCTCGTTACCGGGTGGCGCTGCAGCACCAGATTGATGCCGCAAGCGACGGCTGCCGTGGCGAAGATAGCGAAGAGGATCACACCCATCATGGCCGGGTACCGTTCCTTCTGTTTTCGATTGGCCTCATGTGATGGTCCAGTCTCATTTCGTAGTCAGGGCCACCAGCAGGCCCGTTATCAGCAGATTGACCAGCGCCACCGGGAACAGGAAAGTCCAGGTGAACCGCATCAGCTGGTCATAGCGGAAGCGCGGCAGCGTGCCGCGAACCCAGACAAAGGTAAAGATCAGGAAGGCGACCTTGGACAGGAACCAGAACAGCGGCACCAGGATCGGCTTCAGGAAAGGCACCAGGAAGAGGCCACCCGCGCCGAACAGGATGATTCCCAGGATGGGCATCGTGTAGCGGTCATAGCTACGCGCCGGTTGCCGGGCATGCCAGAAGCAGATGGCAGCGAAGAACCAGTGGGCGACCACCGGGAAGAAATCGGAGCCATAAGCGGCGGGCCACAGCGGCTGCCAGCCACCCAGGAACAGGACCGAAGCAACCATGCAAGCCGTGGTGATGTGGCCATATTCAGCGGTGAAAAACGCCGCGAACAGCATCGAGGAGTATTCAGTGTGGAAACCGGCCACCAGCTCGTTTTCCGCTTCCGGCAAATCGAACGGGATGCGGTTGGTTTCCGCAAAGGCCGCGATCAGGAAGATGATGAAGCTGATCAACTGCGGAACCGGCAACTGGAAGATCGCCCACTGCGGGATGAAGCCGAACAGATAACCGCCCTGCGCGTCCACCACTTCCCGGAACGAGAGCGTGTTGAACATCAGCAGCGGAGCGACAATCGCCAGCGCCAACGGCAGTTCGTAGCTGATCATCTGCGCTGCGCTGCGCAAGCCGCCGATGAGGGCGTACTTGTTGTTGGACGCCCAGCCGGCCAGCGCTACACCGTAGACACCGAGTGACCCCAGGCCCAGCATGAACAGAATGCCGATGTTGACATCCGCCAGCCCCAGGTTGGTCTTGATGCCGAACACATCGATCTGCGGACCCAGCGGAATAACTGCGATGGAACCCAGCGACAACGCCACCGCCATGAATGGCGCCAGCAGGTAGAAGAACAGATTGACGTGCGAGGGGATGAAGCCTTCTTTAAACAACAGCTTCACCAAGTCCGACAGCGGTTGCAGCAACCCGTGCGGCCCCACGCGGTTCGGACCGACGCGCAACTGGATATGGGCCAGCACCTTGCGCTCCACCCACACCAGGTAGGCCAGCACGGTGACCAGCACGAAGGCGATCAAGCCCGCCTTAATCAACGTCAGAAGAAAATAGTTCATTGGTTGTCCGAGTACAACTTGCCCGGATACTCGATCACCGAGGTCAGCGCTTTGGAATAACGCCCCAGCGTACCCGAAGTGAACAGCGTGTCTTGCGCGGACTGGACTAGCTCCGGCCGTCCATCCAGTGGCACCCGGCCATTCACCGGCTGCGCCTGTGCGGCACCCCCGGTCTGGATGATCGGCAAAGGCACATTATACCCAGCCACGCCCGATCGAATCTCCGTCAAAACATGATCGTGGGTCCAAATACCCAGATTCAAGCCCATCTCACGGGCGATCAAGCCCATGATCTCCAAATCCGGCTTGGTGCCCATGGTGCGCACGGCGGGCTTCAACTTCTGCACCTGGCCGCACACGTTGGTGACCGTTCCGGACTTCTCGTAAGCCGAAGCCGAAGGCAGCACAATATCGGCGGCCGCCGCGGTGGGCGTCAGGAACATATCCTGCACCACCGTGAACTTGGCGTTGCCCTTGCCGGAATCGGCACCCACCACCCACAACACATCGAGGCCCGCCGCCAGCATGTCCGGAGCCGCCAGCCCGTTCACCGGAGCGGCGTGATAGCCCGGCCCCAGCGTCGGCAGCAAGCCCATGTCGAGCGCGCCGCGCGAATTCGAGTAATCGACCAGCGCCACATACTTCACCGTGATGCCGAGCGAATCGCCATAAGCCACCAGCTTCGCCACATCGGCACCCTTGATGGCGTCCGAGAACAGAATCACCAGTTCCGGTTCCGCCTTCAGGCGATCACGCAACTCATCGAGCTTCCCGAACAGCTCGGACGTCGAACCATACGTAAGCGAGGCGGCCGCATAATCGGCTTCGCGCACCTTACCCGGCGTTACCGTGTAGACGCGAGCATTGTGGTGGCGGCCATTGGCGCGCAACTGATAAGCCAGGAACGGATGCTGCTGGGCCAGGTCGGACCCGATCACCAGCGCCGCAGCGGTGTTGTAGAGGTCGTCCGTAGTGGCCAGCACATCGGACTTGCCCGAAAGAGCATCCAGCAGCGCGGGAACGTCGCCCGTCCGCTGATGGTCCAGGTTGGCCGTCTTCAAGCCTTGGCGGGCAAACTTCTGGAGGAAGTAGTTCTCCTCGTTGGTCGAATGCACGCCGCCGATCACGCCAAACGACCCACCGGCCGCCTGCGTCTCAGAGAACTTGGTGGCCACGGCCTTCAAGGCTTCCGACCAGGAGACCTCCACCAGCTGCCCATCCTTGCGGATCAGCGGCGAGGTCAGACGATCTTCATGCTTATTGAAGTCGAACGCATAGCGGCCCTTGCCGCAGAGAAATTCGCCATTGATGCCGGACGAGTCACGATTGTTGCCGCGGATGATCTCATCCGTCCGGACACCCAGCGTCGTCTTGCAACCGTTCGAGCAGTGCGTGCAGACCGTGCCGACGTGGTTCATTTCCCACGGCCGGGTCTTGTAGCGATAAGCACCGCTGGTCAGCGCGCCTACCGGGCAGATGTCGATGCAAGCGCCGCACTCATCGCAGTTGAGGTGATCGCCCATATTCGGGATGATCTCCGCCCCAACGCCGCGATACTGGATACCCAGCGCGCCCACGCCCAACCCTTCATCGCAAACACGCACGCAGCGGTAGCAAAGGATGCAACGCGGTGCGTCATAGAACACCACCGGGCTCCACTGCTTCTCCGGGGTGTGGACCTTGATTTCGGTAAACCGCGATTCGCCCGCGCCGTAGCGGAACGTCATGTCCTGCAGTTCGCACTCGCCGCCCTTGTCGCAGACCGGACAGTCCAGGGGGTGGTTCGACAGCAGGAACTCCAGCATGTCCTTGCGCGCGGCAACCACGGCCGGAGACTCCGTGCGCACCACCATGCCTTCCGACACCGGAATCGTGCAGGAGGCTTGTAGCTTGGGGAATTTCTCGATCTCGACCAGACACATGCGGCAGGCCGCTTGCAGCGAGAAGCCTTCGTAGTAGCAGAAGGCCGGCACTTCCGTGCCCAGCTTCTTGCAGACTTCGATCAGCAGCGTGCCTGCGGGCGCCGTCACGCTCTGTCCATTAATGGAGAGCGTTACGGTCGTCACTTCGGTAGGGGTTGCGGTCATCATCTCGCTTGTCTCGTTCCTCTTTAACCCAGCCCGGTTAACCCAGTGACACCAGTTGATCCGGCGACGTCACGGGAACCGAAACCGGACGGCTCAACTTCGCCTCAAACTCATGCCGGAACTTCTTCACAATCGACATCGTCGGCAATGCCGCGGCATCTCCCAGCGGGCAGAACGTCCGGCCCAACATGTTCTTGGCCAGGTCACCCACCAGATCGATATCGCGCGCCGACCCGGAGCCAGCATCGAGACGCGTCAACAGCTTCTTCAACCACGCCGTGCCCTCACGGCAAGGAATACACCAGCCACAGCTTTCATGCGCGTAGAAGTGCATGATGCGCAGCGCTGCCTTCACCATGTCGGTGGTTTCATCCATCAGGATGACGCCGCCGGAGCCCAGCATGCTGCCGGCCTTGGCCATCGAATCGTAATCCATCGTCAACGGCCACGCTTCATCACCCGTCAGCACCGGGCAAGATGAACCGCCCGGGATGAAGGCCTTCATCTTGCGGCCGCCGCGCACGCCACCGCCGACTTCATTGATCATTTTTTCGACCGGGAAGCCCAGCGTCAGCTCATACACACCGGGCTTATTGAAGTGGCCCGTCAAGCAGGTCAGCTTGGTCCCGCCCGCCTTCTCGATACCCAGATCCGCCCACGCCTTGCCACCCATTTCGAGAATGGAAGGCACGGCAGCAAACGTCTCGACGTTGTTCAACACCGTGGGGCTGGCATAAAGACCGGCCACGGCCGGAAACGGCGGACGGATGCGAGGATTGCCGCGCTTGCCTTCCAGCGATTCCAGCAACGCCGATTCTTCGCCGCACTCATAGGCGCCGGCACCCGAATGCGCGCGAAGATCAAAGTTGATCCCGGTGCCCTTGATGTTCTGGCCCAGCCATCCGGCGCGATAAGCCTCGTCAATGGCCCGCTCCATGATGTCGATCAGGTAGCGGTATTCGCCGCGGATGTAGACGTAGCCACGTTCCGCACCGACCACGCGCGCCGCGATCAGGCAACCTTCGATCAGCAGGTGCGGGTCGTTCTCGATCAGCACGCGATCCTTGCAGGTGCCCGGTTCGCTTTCGTCACCGTTGACCACAATGTACTTGGGCTTGGACGATTGCCGGGGCACAAAGCCCCACTTCATTCCGGTCGGGAAGCCAGCGCCGCCGCGGCCACGGAGGTTGGAGGTTTTCACTTCCCCGATGATGTCGTCGGGGGTCATCTCCACGGCCTTCAGAAACTGCTTGTAGCCGCCATAACGTTCATACGCTTCCACCGTGCCGTTATAGCCCGGCTCATGCATGCGCTTGGTGAGGACTCTGGTTTCTAGCGGGTGCGGTTCGTTGAAAAGCATATCGTTCTATTGCGGCTTCTTCAGACCGTCCAACAACTGGTCCAGCTTTTCGGGCGTGACGTGATGATGGAAGGTATAGTCAATCTCGACGGCCGGCGCCCAGGAACAGGCACCCATACATTCCACTTCTTCGAGCGAAAAGATCCCGTCGGCAGTCGTTTGCTTGTGGCCGATACCCAACTTCTTTGAGGCGTGATGGTAAAGCTCTTCGCCACCCACCAGCAGGCAGGAAATATTGGTGCACACCTGCACGTGATATTTGCCCTGCGGCTTGCGGTGCAGCATCGAGTAGTACCC
Organism: Acidobacteriota bacterium; assembly: GCA_026394075.1. GTDB lineage: Bacteria > Acidobacteriota > Terriglobia > Bryobacterales > Bryobacteraceae > JAPKYZ01. The sequence continues at coordinate 4,732 of JAPKYX010000155.1, read as the reverse complement.
GATGACTTCTTCCACCTGGATCGGCGGCACCTTGCAGCGCTTGGCCACTTCCGCCACCAGCTCCGGCGTCACCGCGCCCAATTCATCCTGGGCGTACATCAGCATCGGAATTACCGCCGAGCGGGTACGGCCCTCCGGATAGCTGGCCACCAGCTTTTCAAATCGCGCTTCTAAATCAGGCGAGAAGGTCATGAGATTAGTTCAAGCGGCCCTTAGCGGTCCGTGTCTCCCAGCACAAAGTCCATCGAACCCAGTGTCGCAATCGAGTCGGCAATCGACTTGCGATCAAACAATGCTTCCAGAGCCTGCAAATTGCCAAAGCTCGGCGTCCGCATATGCACGCGGTACGGCTTGTTGCCGCCGTCGGAAACCATGTAATAGGCAATCTCGCCACGCGGCGATTCCACCGGCACGTATACCTCACCGGCGGGAACCGTGAACCCTTCAGTGACGATCTTGAAGTGATAGATGAGCGACTCCATCTGGGTCTTCATCTTCTCCCGGTCCGGCAATACGATCTTGGGCGCATCGGCCTGGAACGGACCTTCCGGCATCGCTTCCATGGCCGCCTTGGCCAGCCGGCAGCTTTCGCGCAGCTCAAACATGCGCACGCGGTACCGGTCGTAAACGTCGTTATTGGTGAATTCAGTGGGAACGCGGACCCCGAACTTCTCGTAAGAAGAGTAGGGTTCATCGACACGGACATCCCACGGCACGCCCGCCGCCCGAATCATCGGCCCACTGACGCCGAGCGCGATCATGCGGTCGACATCGAGAGCGCCCACGCCAATCGTGCGCTGCTTCCAGATCGGATTGTTGTCGAGCAGGCTTTCGTATTGATCGATCTTCGACGGGAAGTCGTCAACAAACGCCTTCACCTTCTTGTCCCAGCCGCGCGGGTGATCGAGAGCCAAGCCACCGATGCGGATGTAGCTGGTCATCATGCGCTGGCCGGAGAACATCTCAAACAGCTTCAGCACTTCTTCCCGCTCGCGCATGCAGTAGAAGAACATGCTCATCGCACCCATATCGAGCGCGTGAGTGCCCAGCCAGACCAGGTGCGAATTGATCCGGGTCAGCTCGCACAACATCACCCGCGTCACCTGCGCCTTGGCCGGCACTTCCAGGCCCAGCATCTTTTCGACACCCAGCGCGTAGGCCAGGTTGTTTGAAAGATTGGCCAGGTAGTCGCAGCGGTCAGTGAGAGTGACGGCCTGCTGCCAGGTCTTCACTTCCATTTCCTTCTCAATGCCCGTGTGCAGGTAGCCCAAGTCGGGCTTGGCGGAAACGATGGTTTCGCCATCCAGTTCCAGCACGATGCGCAAAACGCCGTGGGTCGAAGGATGCTGCGGACCCATGTTCAGGGTCATCAGGCGCTTGCTCTTGCGGGGGGCCTCAGCACTCAAGGCGTCCGGTGCGATGTCGGCGGGTGCCACCAAAGTATCGGCCATTGTCTACTTGTTCTCCGCGTAATCGTATTTGTGACCGTGGATCGGAAAATCCTTGCGCAGCGGGTGGCCCACCCAGCCGTCCGGCATCAGCAGACGGCGCATATCGGGGTGACCGGTGAAAGTAACGCCCAGCAGGTCAAAGATCTCGCGCTCATACCAGCCCGCGCCTTCCCACACCGGGACAGCGGAGGCAATCTCCGGCGCGGCACCGGAAACGCGGCACTTCACCCGGATCCGTTCCTGCTTGCCACCCTTGAGAGGCAGTGCGTGCAGATTGTAGACCAACTCAAACCGAGGTTCCTGCGGATGCCAGTCCACGCCGGAAACGGCGCTCAACCGGTTGAACCCCCGGCTCTTCAGCAGGCTCAGCACTTCAATGATCTTTTCCGCGGCCACGTGAACCGTAGCCTCGTTCAGCGTGTCCGATGCTTCCAGCACCAAGCCGCCCAGGGCCGCGATATGAGAGTTGTCCATGCCTTCGAAGTTGTCCTTAAATCCTCTAGCTTGACCAAACTTTACTTTTCACTCAGCGAATAGGCAGCAGGTGCTTTCGCCGTTGGCGCCGCTGCCGGGCCCGGGTCGGCCTGCCAGTTCAGCACGCCCTTCTTCCAGATGTAGAAGAAGCCGGCCAGCACCAAAACCACAAAGATCAACATTTCCACAAATCCGAACATCCGGTTGGCACCATGGTTCAGGTCGCGGTACACCACCGCCCAGGGGTACAGGAAGATCGCTTCAATATCGAACAGGATGAACAGCATCGCCACCAGGTAGAACTTGACGCTAAACCGTTCCTTGGCGGACCCCACCGGCTGGACGCCGCACTCATACGGCGAATCCTTCACCTTGTTCTTCACCCGGTACCCGAGAATCACGCCCAGGGCAACCAGGGCAAACCCCACCGCAGTGGCCAACACCATCTGGAGCAGAACGGGGAAATAAGTTTCGCTGTACGAATTGGGCATACGAGAATCTCGGCTCCACCCTACGCGGAGCTCAACACATAAATATAGCAAGGCCGCCACCCCATTTTTCTCGACTTTTGTCCAGATCACCGGAAAAACATGCAAAAGCTTGACCGACAGGCCCGGTGGGCAGGCGCGAAAAACAGGGGTAGACTGTTGGTTTGATAGAAATTGTACTGAATGGCGAGCGGCGGAGCGTGCCGGAGGGCTTGTCCGTCACCGGGCTATTGGAGCATCTCCAGGTGGATTTGGGGCGCGTCGCGGTCGAGTTGAACCGCTCCCTGGTGCGCAAGCGCGACTGGGCCCAAACCGTGGTGGAAGCCAACGCCCTGGTGGAAGTGGTACACTTTGTTGGAGGCGGGCGCTCTTAGCGGCTCGCTTGATTGCTGTTGGTCGTAGTTTAGGTTGTCATGCTGATTCTTCTCACCGTCATCCATGTGATTGTTTGCCTGTTCCTGATCATCGTTGTGCTGCTGCAGAGCGGCAAAGCGGCTGATATCGCAGGGGCGTTTGGCGGCATGGGCTCGCAGACGACGTTCGGCCCCCGGGGCGCGGCAACTATTCTTTCCAAGGCCACCACGGTGGCTGCCGGTTTGTTTATGGTGACGTCGCTTTCTTTGGCGGTGCTGCAAACCCGCGATGCGGGTAAGGGCGGTGCCGGTGATTCGACCATTCTCGACAAAGCAAATCTGAAGACGGTGACGCCGAAGTCAGCGCCGGCCGCCCAACCCGGGCAGTCCGCTCCGATCGGCCAGCCGATGCAGATTCCGCTGGGGGTGACACCTCCGGCGAAAGGTTCAGTGACGACGCCGGCAACCCCGGCCCCGGCCCAGCCAGCGCCGGTGAAGAAGTAGTTTTTGCAGTTTTAGGTTTACCCCTAAGCGGTCGTGGCGGAATTGGCAGACGCACTAGCTTGAGGTGCTAGCGGGAGCAATCTCGTGGAGGTTCAAGTCCTCTCGACCGCACCATAATTTTTTGTCGTTGGAAAAGCCACCTTCCGGGTGGCTTTTCTAGTTTGGCGGGTCGATGCCGATAAGCGATGACAGCAGCGAACGGTTGGAAATCGTCAGCGGGCGGCAAAACTTTGCCGTGACCGGGGTTTGCAACCAACAGGGGGTAGCGGTCGTCCTACAATGGTGAGAATGCGTTTTGCTCGTTTTTTACCCGCGCTGATGCTGGGGCTGGTGGCGGTGGCCGACACGGGTGATGACGCGGATCTGCCCGTCGTCGCCAAGTATCTGTCCACCCAGGAGTTGCAGCGTCAAGCGATGCGTGGCGTCGAAATGGATGTCGATATTGAGGCGTCCATTCCCCGCCTGGAGAAGCGGGGCAAGCTGCGTGCCCTCCGCATGATCTCCAAAGTGGGCCGGATTACCTACGACGCGCTGCGGTTTGATGGCGACAATACCGTCAAGAAAGACGTCATTGCCCGGTACTTGGCCACTGAGGCGCAGGCTTCGGAGAATCCCGACCAGCGGCTGGCGATCAATCCCAACAACTACAAGTTCAAGTTCAAAGGTGAGCAGACCCGCGACGCGCGGATGGTCTACATTGTGGAGCTGACCCCGAAACGCAAGGAAGTGGGCCTGTTTAAGGGCGAGATCTGGCTGGATACGCAAACGTGCCTGGCGGTGCGGGAGTCCGGTCGCTTCGTGAAGTCGCCCTCAGTATTTCTAAAGCGGGTTGAGTTTGTGCGTGAATTCCAGATTCGTGACGGAGTGGCGGTGCCCACCAAGATCGCCAGTTTCGCCGACACCCGCATTGTGGGCCGGACGGAGCTGAACATCAACTACACCAACTTCCACCGGGTGGATGCGCCGGTGGCCGAAGGCGGCAGCGGCCCGCAGGAATAGCCCATCGGCGATTCAACGCCCATCGGCCATTAAATAGAGTGAAGGGCGCTCCGGAATCCGGAAGCGCCCTTCTTTTTTCGAGCTCAACTGAATTGCTATTGAGCGCAGGCCGGACCCACGCCCGCCGTGCAGCCCGGCTCACCTGGATCGATGTGCCGGCGGTCGCGACCGCTGGGGGCATTGGCCAGATACGGGAACGTGTTGCGATAGGGGGCGTCGTTGACGTTTACACCATCGCCCAGCATGCCTCCGATGGCCGGGTTGAAGCCCGGAAACGGAGCCGCCAACACGCCACCGACCACCAGCCGCAGGGCCGAATCCACCACATCGTCGCCCAAGCGGCGGCCATTGGGGAAACCGGCCGGATCACCACCCAGCAGACCCATGCGGTTTTGCGCCGCGGGCATGGTGGGCGCAACGCCCGTGTTCAAACGGAGCAGATCCGCGATCGGACCGGCGGGCG
>JAPKYX010000227.1 GCA_026394075.1 Acidobacteriota bacterium | reverse complement strand
GCTTCTACAACGTCGCCACCACGCCCGGCCCCGGCAACTTCCGGGAGCGTTCGCCGTTCCCCTACATCCGGCCCACCTACTATGACCGCAGCTGGGGCCGCGGCAACTACCAGAGCTTCCAGTTCCTGTTGGACAAGAAGTTTAAGAACGACTTTGCGTACATGATCAACTACACGTACTCGAAGGCGATCGACATCGGCTGCTCCGGCTGGTACGGCGTAGAAGGCTGCTCCATCCAGAACCCTTACAAGTTCAACAATGACCGCAGCGTCTCCGGCTTTGACCTGACGCATGTGATGACCATGAACTTCGTCTATCACATCCCCTTCGGCAACGGCAAAAAGTACCAGACCAAGAGCAAGGTGATCAACTACGCCTTTGGCAACTGGCAGACCAACGGCATCGTCCGCTTGAGCTCCGGGCAGCCCTACAGCCTGCAGATCAACGGCGACTTGGCCAACACCGGCAACGCCGGCACGTATCTGCGGTTGAACTTCCTGGGGAATCCGAAGCTGGATAACCCGACGACGGGCAAGTGGTTCGACACCGCCCAGGTGGCCGCACCCGCTCCGTTCACGTTCGGCAATTCCGGCCGCAACCGGCTGCGCTCCGATGGCTGGGAGAACTTTGATCTCTCCCTGTTCAAGACGTTCCCCATGCCCTTCCTGGGTGAGGGCCGGCGCTTTGAGTTCCGCGTGGAAGGGTTCAACATGTTCAACCACGCCGTTTACGGCGTGCCGAACAGCAACCTCTCCAATGGTGCTCTGTTCGGTCGCGTCACCGGCACCGCGAATCAATCACGCCAACTGCAATTGGGTGGTAGATTCGTCTTTTAATGCGTAACTGTCTTTTTCTGCTGGCCCCCGCGCTGTGCGCTCAAACCGTCTGCCAGGGGCCGGCAGAATTGGAACAGCAACTGAAGATCAAACCCGCCGCGAGCGTCTATGGCGCCCTCGGCGGGTTTTTTGCGTCCCGGCAGCAGCTTGATTGCGCCGTGCAGGCTTTTGAGAAGGCCGTGGCGCTGGAGCCCGGTGGTGCCGCTAACCACTTCAATTTGGGATTGGCCCGCATGCAGCGGGGCGACGGTGCGGGGGCTATCCGGGCCCTGCAACAAGCCGTGCGCCTGAACCCACGGCTGACCAATGCCCGGAACGCGCTGGGCAATCTGTTGACTGAGGCCGATCAATTGGCGGGCGCGCAGGAACAGTACCGGGCGGTACTGACCGTCGAGCCGCGCAACGCGCTGGCGCTCCGTGGCTTATCCCGGGCGTTGATTTTGGACCGAAAGTTCACGGCGGCGATCACCTACCTGGAGCAGGCGCTGGCGCTGGAGCCCAGGGAGCCGGGACACTATCTGGCCCTGGGCGCCGCGTTGAGCGAGAGCGGCCGGACGGCGGAGGCGATCAAGTTTCTAGAACGCGGCCAGGCGCTGGCCCCCATGGCTCCGGCTTTTCCGTTCAACCTGGGCAGCGCGTATGCGCAAGCCCAGCGGTATCCGGAAGCGGCGGCAGCGTATGCCCAGGTGCTGAAGCTGGACGCGAACAATGAAGACGCTCGCCTGTCATTGGCGCGGGCATTGGTGGCGCATCGTGATTATGAGCAGGCACTGCCGCACCTGGACCGGTACCGCCGCCCGCCCAACTTCGAGACGCACTACTTAAAGGGCCTGGCGCTGCGCGGTCTCGACCGGCACGCCGAAGCCGAGCCTGAACTGCGCCGGGCGGTGCAACTGGAGCCGCGGCACCCGGACGCCGAGTATCAGCTGGGCTTCGTACTGGCCCGGCTGAACAAGTTCACTGAGGCGCGCACGCATCTGGAAGCGGCCAAGGCGTTGAACCCGGAGGGTGCCGACGTGCGCTTCCAGTTGGCCAACGTTCTGCGGCGGCTGAACGAGGACGAGAAGTCGAAGGTGGAGTTTGCCGCCGTCCAGCAATCGAAGCAGCAGAGCGCGCTGGGCAAGGTGGCGGAGACGCGCGCCGCCCAGGCCAATGATGATCTGCTGAAGGGCGACCCGCGCCGGGCAGTGGAAGGCTATCTGGAGGCGCTGAAGCTGGATTCGAGCAACGCCAAGACGCACTACAACTTGGCCCTGGCGTACGCCCGATTGAACGATCACGCCGCGGAGCGGCGGGCTTTGGAAGCAGCGGTGAAATTGGACCCGAAGTTTGCCGCCGCTTGGAGTCAGCTGGGCATGTTGGCCATGAATGCGGGTGAGGCGTCTCGGGCGGAACGCGAGTTGCGCACGGCGATTGCGGCGGACCCGCAGTTTGCCGAAGCACATTCAAACCTGGGCGTCCTGCTGGGCCAGCAAGGCAAAGCAGCCGAGGCGGAGCGCGAGTTCCGAACAGCGGTGGAGTTACAGCCGGACTACGCGCAGGCGCACCTGAACCTGGGCTTGATCCTGGCCGGACAGCAGCGGTTTGCGCAAGCCGAACCCGAGATCGCCGCCGCCGCTCGCTTGATGCCCGACAATCCGCGCACGCTGACCGCGCAAGCGATGGTGACAGCGCGTTTGAATCGCTGGCCGGAGGCACTGCCCTTGTTCCGACGGGTGGTGCAGTTGGAGCCGCAATCGCCCGAGGCACATCTGAACCTGGGCATTGCCTTGGCCGATCAATTCGATTTGGCCGGCGCGCGGGCAGCGTTTGCGGAGGCGGTCCGCCTGGCGCCGCAGCATGGTCCGGCGCAATACAACCTGGGTCGCGCGTGCTTTGATCTGCGTGACTATGACGCCGCTCGCAAGCACTTGACCGAGGCGGTCCGCATTGAGGCCAACTACACGCCGGCGCTTTACCTGCTGGCCTTCACTGAAAAGAATCTGGACCGTCCGCGCGAAGCGGCCACTTTGCTGAGGCGCCAACTGCAACTACAGCCCCGTGATCTGGATGCTTTGTTCCTGCTGGGGCAAAGCCTCCAGGCGGGCGGCGATACACCGGGGGCGCTAGAGGCGTGGCGTCAGGTACTGAAGATCAATCCCGAGCACACCGAGACGCTCTACAACCTAGCGCGTGCACTGAATTCCAGCGCCCCGGCTGAGGCCGCCAATTACCGCAAGCAAATGGTGGCGGTCCAGCAATCCCGGCAGGTGGCGGAGCGGGCGGAGTCATTGGGCAACTTTGCCTTGGGCGCGGCATCGGCACATGACTGGCCGCGGGCCATTGCGCAGTTCAAGGAGGCGCTGGAGGTTTGTGGCACGTGCCGCGCCCGCGCGGACCTGCACAAGAACCTGGGCCTGATCTATGCCCGCTCCGGGGATACCGCAAACGCTGAAGCGGCGCTCCGCGTGGCCCGGCAGTTGAAGCCCTCGGATGCGGAAGTAGTGCAGGCTTTGGAAGTGATCCGGGCACGCCGTCCGTAGCACTGTAAGCACGGCCCAAGCACCACACGACTGCAAAGCGCCAGCGCGGACAGGGGCTGGGTAGCCCCTATTCGGTTGTGATAACGTTTATGTCACATCACTGATGAGCGCTCTGGCCAGATAGTGCGGAGAGTAGCCTCGCAGCGGTGGAAACAAACAAGTAATTGAGGATTCGAAGCATGTCCAGAAGCATTACTGCCGTCATCATCAGCGTATTGACCGCTGCGGCCGCTTATCCGCAAGCTTTTACGGCCAATCTTACGGGAATCGTGACTGACCCCAATCAGGCGGTGATCGCCGCGGCCAACGTGAAGTTGGTGAACACGGCGACGCGTGAAGCAAGGCAAACCACCACCGGCGCGTCCGGACGCTACGTTTTCTCGCAGCTGTTGCCCGGCTCTTATGCCTTGACGGTGGAGATGGCTGGCTTTAAGACCACCACCCAGAATGACATCACGTTGCGCGCCAACCAAGCCGGTGAAGTGAACGTCCAGATGACTCTAGGCCAGGTGAGCGAGTCAGTGGAAGTGGCGGCGACGGTGATCCAGTTGGATACGCAGAGCGCCAACCAGTCCTACACCCTGGACCGCGACCAGATTCTCAAACTACCCGCGTCCACGCGCAACCCCTTTGTGGCCGTGCACGCGATGGCGGGCGTTACGTCGATGAGCGTGGGCCAGTCTAACAATGCCAGCGATCAGAATCAGGCCCGCTTCGCCTTTAACGGTGGACGCGATATGAGCGGCCTGGTGTTGATTGATGGCGTCCCGGCCACCTCCGGTGACTGGGGCGCGCTGCTGGCGGCACCGTCCGTGGAATCGGTGCAGGAAGTGGTGGTCACCCGGAATTCCTACGATGCGGAGTTCGGCAAGTCGGGCGGCGGTGTGGTGAGCGTGGTGACCAAGGGCGGCTCCAATCAATTCCACGGCTCAGTGTTTGAGTTTCTGCGCAACGACAATCTGGATGCCAACGCCTGGGCCAACAACCGCGTGGGCCGGCCGCGGGTTGAGTTCAAGCGCAATCAGTTTGGCGGCAACCTGTCGGGTCCCATCTGGAAAGCCAAGAAGCTCTTCTTCCTGACCAGCTATGAGGCGTTGAAGGAAGGCTCCCCCGCAACGGTGCTGGCGACGGTGCCGACGGAACTGGAGCGGGCGGGCAACTTCAGCAATACGCGCGATGCCAATGGCAGCGTGTCGCAGGTTTTCGACCCCTTCACGACGCGCGCCAACCCGGCGGGCGGGTTCATCCGCGACGCTTTCCCAGGCAATGTTGTCCCCCGCACCCGGTTTGATTCAGTGGGTGCCAAGGCCGTGGAGTATTACCCCAAGCCCAACGCGCTGCCGACGAACGCGATCACGCAGGCTAACAACTTCTTTGGCGCGGGCAGCTCAATTACGGACAACCAGCGCATGGACGTTCGGATCGATTGGGCTCGCAACGAAAAGCACACGATGTACGGGCGCATCACCAAGGCCTGGCAGACCCGCAAGACGCCGCGCTTTTACGGCACCGGTGCGGATACCGGCAGTGAGGGCGATCAGCCCCGGCACCATATCACGTGGGGCAACACTTTCGTACCCAACCCCAAGTGGGTAATCAATGTCACCGCCGGCAGCGGCCGGTGGCGCGAAGAGCAACTGCCGTTGTCGCTACGCGATGGCGTGCTGGCCACGGCCCTGGGGTTGCCGCAGTCACTGGTGTCACAGCTGGATTCGCCGCACATGCCGCAGTTCAGCCTGTTCGGTTACTCGGGCCTCTCCAATGGCCGCGTGCTGAACTTCCCGCGTCAGACAGACAACTTGCAGGTGAACGCCACGCGCGAACTGGGCAAGCATTCAGTGAAGTTCGGGTTCACGGGCGAGATTGTGCGGTTGAACTCAGTGGACATCCGGTCCACCGATTTTGCCTTTGACCGGGGCATGACGTCCGGCCCGACAGCGCAGGTTTCGTCTTCCACTTCGGGTAACGCGGTCGCTTCATTGCTGCTGGGCACAGGCATCCCGACTGGTGCCGCGGGCGGCGTGACGGTGGTGAACAACACGGTCACCAATACCGTTGTACCGGCCACGTCCCGGCGTTACTACGGCGCATACATTCAAGATGTCTGGCGCTTCAACTCGCGAATGACCATCAATCTGGGGCTGCGCTATGAAGTACAGCGGGCCTCCACCGAGCGGTTCAACCGGTACAACTATTTCGACTTCAGCGCCGCCAACCCGCTGAGCCAGCGCACGGGCCTTGATCTGCGCGGCGGCCTCGTGTTCGTCAACGATAAGAATCGCTTCCAGACCCAGCCCGACAACCTGGACTTGGCACCGCGCATCGGCATCTCGTACAAGATCAACAACCGTATGGTGGCCCGCATGGGCTACGGGATCTTCTACCTGATGGGCTTCGGCACGGCGACGCAGGGCGGACCGGCAGCGGGCACCGACGGCTTCTCCGTGGCGACCAACTGGGTGAACACGCGGGGCGGTGATGGCATCACGCCGCAGGATCTGTTGTCGAACCCCTACCCCAACGGCTTGAACAAGGCCGTGGGCAGCTCACTGGGTCTGCTGACGCAAACCGGCTCGGCGACGACGGCGTTCCAGCGGAGCCATCCTACGGGCTATGTGCAGAACTATTCGTTCGACCTGCAGTTTGAAGTGGGCCGCTCCGGCGTGCTGGAAGTAGGCTATTCCGGCAACGTGGGCCGCAAGTTGAACTTCGGCGCGACGCCTGACGCCAACCAGCTGCCCTCGCAGTTTCTGTCGCTGGGCAACGCGCTGAATGATCAGGTGGCCAACCCCTTCTTCGGCGTCTTCCCCACGGGCATTCTGTCCGGCCGCACGGTGCCTCGTCACCGGCTGCTGCGCCCGCATCCGCAGTTTGTTTCGGTGAACCTCTCCGGCGATACGCCGGGTGCTTCGTCCAATTTCAATGCGCTCTACATCAAGTTCAACAAGCGCTTCCGTGGCGGCTTGAACATAATGAGCAGCTATCAGTTCTCGAAGGCCATCGACAATGCTTCCGAAAACCAGGGCTGGATTGTCTCGGATACGTTCCGCGACTATGGCAACCGCTCCCTGGACCGGTCGGTTTCCGGGCACGATGTGCCGCAAAGCTTCGCGACGGCGCTGGTGTGGGAAGTGCCCGTGGGCAAGGGCCGGCTGCTGGGCGCCACGATGCATCGGGCACTCGACACGGTGGTGGGCGGCTGGGAAGTATCGAGCGTGATCCGCTTCACCAGTGGCACTCCGCTGCGCCTAGTGGCACCCAACACATTGAGCGCCTACGGCTTCGGCATTGTCAACGCTCAAGTCGGCAATCTGCTGGATGTGGGCGTTTCGGAGCGCCGTCCGGAGCAGTGGTTCAACACCACCGCCGTTCGGGCCCCGGCGCCCTTTACGCTGGGCAACGCTCCGCGCTTTGCGCCGAATCTGCGCGCCGACGGCACGCATCATGCCGACATCAACATCGCCAAGAACTTCCAGATCATGGAGAAGATTCGCGCGCAGTTCCGGGGTGAGCTGTACAACCTGACGAATACACCGCAGTTCGGCGTACCCGGCTTGACCGTCGGAGCCGCGGACTTCGGCCAGGTAAACGGCACTCGCTTTAACGATCGACGCACGGTGCAGTTGGGCCTGAAGATCTTGTTCTAAGCAACCGGCAATCGATCAGGTGTAAGCGCCCGAGCGCACGGGCGGCCCAGTTTTAGTAAACTGCGGCTGTCTATGCGCTCGGGCTTTTCTTTTCTGGTCCTCGTAACAGTAAGCGCGACTTTGGCCGCCGCACAGACGGTGGACTTCGCTCGTGATGTACAGCCAATCTTCGAGAAGCGCTGCGCGGCCTGCCATGGGGCCAAGCTGCAGATGCATGGGTATCGCCTCGACCGGCGCGGGGATGCGTTCCGGGGCGGCGAATCGGGGGTGCCATCGATTGTGCCGGGCCACAGCCAGCAGAGCCCGTTGTACATCTATGTGGCGGGCCTGGACCCGGAGATCAAAATGCCGCCCGGCAAGCAGCGCATTCCGGCAGCCGAAATTGAAACGATCAAGAACTGGATCGATCAAGGCGCGGTGTGGGCGGGCGGACCGGGTGAACCCACGGCTTCACCGGACAATGCCGTCCTCAAGCGTGGGCATGGCCACTGGGCGTTTCAGCCTCCACTGAAGCCGGCCGTTCCGGCGGTGAAGAACACGGCCTGGGTCCGGAATCCCATTGATGCCTTTGTGCTGGCGAAGCTGGAGGCCAAGGGCTGGAACCCAGCGCGCCCCGCTACTTCTCCGGCGTTGCTGCGGCGCTTGTTTCTCAACCTGACAGGGCTGCCGCCAACACTGGCCGAGCAGAAGCAATGGCTGGCCGACCCGCGCCCGGAATCGTTTGATCGATTAGTGGACAACCTGCTCGCGCGGCCCACCTATGGCGAGCGGTGGGCGCGGCACTGGCTGGACCTGGTCCGCTATGCCGAATCGAATGGCTATGAGCGTGACGCCGCCAAGCCGCAGGTGTGGCGCTTCCGGGATTATGTGATTCGCGCGTTCAATGACGACAAGCCGCTCAACCGGTTCCTCGTCGAGCAACTGGCTGGTGATGAACTGCCGGAAGTGACGCCGGAGACGTTGGTGGCCACGGGCTACTATCGCCTGGGGCCGTGGGACGACGAACCCGCCGATCCGGCCGAGGACCGCTTTGATCAGCTGGACGACATCGTCAGCACCACCTCGCAGGCCTTTCTGGGGCTGACGCTAGGCTGCGCGCGTTGCCACAACCACAAGTTCGAACCTCTACTGGCCAGCGATTACTACAGCATGGTGGCCGTGTTCAATGGGCTGCAACGCCCCCGCAATGGCCGCACGGAGCTGGACCTGCCGTTGGGCAGCTGGGCGCAGATCGACAAGCTTGCAGCGCGTGACCAGAAGATTGAGCCGTGGACAAAAGAGATCTTCGAACTGCGCGGCGGCAAGGCCAATGCGAAGAAGCCCGTGGCGGAGATTGATGCCACACTTCCTCCGGCAGTGCTAAAGCGGATTGCGGAACTGAATGCCGAGATAGATGCGCTGCGGCGGGAGACGCCCGATCTGGAGCGCGGGTATCGCATGCAAGAGTTGTCGAAGACCGCACCGGCGACGCCGCTGCTGATTCGCGGTAAGGCGGCGCGGCCGGGGCCAGAGGTGCCGCCTGCCGTGCCCACAATTCTGGCGTCAACGCAGCCCACCTTTCCGGCAGCAGGCGAGCGGTCCAGCGACCGGCGCTTGGCGTTCGCCAACTGGCTGATCAGCCGCGAGAATCCGGTGACGGCGCGCGTGCTGGTGAACCGGATCTGGCAGGCGCACTTTGGCGAAGGCCTGGTGCGGACGCCGAGTGACTTCGGCATCATGGGCGACAAGCCGACGCACCCGGAGCTGCTCGATTGGCTGACCACGTGGTTCATCGACAACGGCTGGTCCGTGAAGAAGCTGCACCGGCTGATCCTGGCTTCGAACACCTACCGCATGGGCCGCGAAGCGAACGCGGCGTACATGGCGGCGGACCCGGAGAATCGCCTGTTGTGGCACCTGCCCTATAAGCGCCTCGAGGTGGAAGCGATCCTCGATTCGACGCTGGCGGTGAGCGGTCAGTTGAACCCCACCATGTACGGACCCAGCATGTACCCGCACGTACCGGAGGGGGCGCTGGCGGGGTCGAGCGATCCGGACAAGATCTGGAAGCCGTTCAATGAGCAGGATGCCTCACGCCGGACCATCTATGCCTTCGTCAAGCGATCGCTGATCGTGCCGCTGATGGAGGTGATGGATTTTTGCGACACGGCGCGCAGCTCGGCCAAACGCATGACGACCAGCGTGGCTCCACAAGCGCTTTCGATGTTCAACGGCGACTTCATCAACCGCCAGGCCGCGCATCTGGCAGCGCGGTTGCGCCGGGAGGCGGGCAGCGATCCAGCGGCACAGGTCGAACTGGCGTACCGGCTCGCACTGGCCCGCGCGCCAACGGCCACGGAGCGCGACAACCTGCAAACGTTCTTGAAAGACAATACGCTGGAGCAGATGTGCCGCGTACTGTTCAACCTGAATGAGTTTGTCTACCCGGACTAGGAGAGCCTGACCAAGAGAGGACCACGAGACTATGTCCCGCTACATCGACAATCCGACTCCTTGCGGCCGCAGTCGGCGCGAGTTTCTGTGGCAGGTGGGCGGCGGCTTTGCGGGCCTCGCGCTGGTGGATCTGCTCTCGCGCGATGGCTTCTTCGCGTCGAAGGCCCAAGCGGCAGAGCTGAAGGCCGGACGGCTGGCCGCCAAACCGTCGCACTTCCCGGCCAAGGCGAAGCACGTCGTCTTTCTGTTCATGAACGGCGGCCCCAGCCAGGTGGACACGTTTGATCCGAAGCCGGAGTTGACGAAGTATCACGGCAAGTCCTACCAGGGGCCGCTGACGGTGGGCTCGAATGGACGGCCGGTGGGCTATTTGATGCAGAGCCCGTTTGAGTTTTCCAAGCACGGGCAGAGTGGTCTCGAGATCAGCAACCTGTTTCCGCATACCGCCAAGTTCGCGGACGACCTGTGCGTCATCCGGTCCATGTATACCGACACGGCGGCGCACGCCTCCGGTTGTCTGCAGATGAACACGGGCAACGTCGTGCTCGGCAAGCCATGCATGGGCAGTTGGCTGAGCTACGGCTTGGGCACGCAGAACGAGAGCCTGCCGGGCTTCGTCGTGATGACGGACCCGCGCGGCGGCCCCATTGGCAGCGCCTCTAACTGGACCGCGGGCTACATGCCGGCGGCCTATCAAGGCACGCTATTCCGCGGCACGGGCGATCCGCTGCTCGACCTGGCGACGCCAGCGGGCGTGACGCCGCAAGCGCAGCGGAAGTCGCTGGACCTGCTGGCGCAACTGAACCAGGAGCACTTGGCCGCGCGGCCCAATGAATCCGAGTTGGCCGCTCGCATCCATTCCTACGAACTGGCTTACCGCATGCAGACAACGGCGGCGGACGTGGTGGATCTCAACCGCGAGAGCGAAGCGACGCGGGAGATGTATGGCCTGAACAACAAGCTGACAGCCGACTTCGGGCGCAAGTGCCTGATCACTCGGCGCCTGCTGGAACAGGGCGTCCGCTTCATCCAGCTCTATTCCGGCGGCGGCCACATTGAAGACACCTGGGACGGCCACAACGACTGCATCACCAACCACAAGCTGCACGCCGGAGAAACCGACCAGCCGATCGCGGCCTTGATTGCCGACCTAAAACGCACCGGCCTGTGGGAGGAAACGCTGCTCGTGTGGGGCGGCGAATTCGGCCGCACCCCCACTAGCGAAGGCGTCAACAAACCCGGCCGCGACCATGACTGGTACGGCTTCAGCATGTGGCTGGCGGGAGCGGGCGTGAAGGGCGGGCAAACGATCGGCTCCACTGATGAGATCGGGTTTAAGGCAGTGGACGATCCTTGCCACGTCTCTGACCTGCACGCGACCATCCTGCACCTGATGGGCTTGGACCACACCAAGCTCACCTACTTCTACCAGGGCATGAATCAGCGGCTCACGGGCGTTCGCGGGAATGTGGTGCAGCAGGTGTTGGGGTAGGGCGACGACTTCACTCTACGGCTTCACCACGGCCCCATCCATCGTCCGATCGAGCGGGTAGTGCCCACCTTGCGGCGCGGCTTGCATCGGGTACTTGGCGGCGAGCGCTTCGTTGATGTCGATGCCTAGCCCCGGCTTGCCGTTGCCGTAGAGATAGCCGCCACGGATTTCGGCGCAGCCGGGGAGGATTTCGCGGGCTAACTCGGGGAAGGCGTTCTCTTCTTGAATGCCGAAGGCCGGGTGGGAGATGTCGACGTGATAGGCGGCCAGTTGGTTCACCGGGTCGTTTTCGCCGCCTTCCTGGAAGGCTGTACGGACGCCGAAGGGTTCGCAGAGGGTGGCCAGCTTTTTGGCGGGCGTGATGCCGCCGATGGCGGAGACGCGGCAGCGGACGAAGTCGATGAGGCGCTCCGTGACAAGCGGAATCCATTCGAGCGGGTGGGAGAAGACTTCGCCCACCGCTTGCGGGGTGCTACAGATTTGGCGGACCTGTTTGTACCAGGCCAACTGCTCCGGTGCGAGGACGTCTTCGATGAAGAACATCTGGTAAGGCTGCATTCGGCGGCAGAACTCGACGGCGTTGATACCGCTTAAATGCGAATGGACGTCATGGCAGAGCTTGGGCGCAAAGCCGACTTTCGCCCGCACCTGCTCAAACAGTGCCGGGATCTTTTCGATGTAGACCTCTTCGTCGAACGCGGGCCGCGCGGGTGCGCCTTCGGGCCGTGAGCCGACGCCCGCCGGGATGAAGCCGCCGCCCCCGTAGTTGCCCATCTGCACGCGGATGTGGCGGAAGCCTTTCGCCATCGACTTCTGCACGCTGTCGATGATGGCCTCCTTGTCGTTGCCGCCGCAGTGGTCATAGCAGGGCACGGCGTCGCGCACCTTGCCGCCCAGCAGGTCGTAGACCGGCATGCCAGCGCGCTTGCCCTTGATGTCCCAAAGCGCCATGTCCATGCCGCTGAGCACGTTGTTGTTCACCGGGCCGTTGCGCCAGTACGTGCGGAGGTGGCTGCTCTGCCACAGGTCTTCGATCTGCTCCGGGTTCTTGCCGATCAGGAACGGCGCGAGATGCTTTTCAATGGCCGCGATGACGGCATAGGGCTGGAAGTGATTGCCCGCCGAACCGATGCCGTAGAGGCCCGGCTCACTGGTGATGATCTTGATAAAGATCCAGCGGTAGTTGCGGCCACCGCTGGTGGTGATGACCTTCACTTCCTTGATGGTGAGCGGGGGGAGGCCTTTGGCGGCAGGGGTCAGCAGAGGCGCGGCCCAGAAAGTACGCAGCAAGTCACGGCGGAGCATGGGGACATTATATGGGCGCGGCAGTGGGACGGCAGTGGCAGGTTAGAATTCAACCATGAAGCAGTTGACGGTGGAACTGATCCCGGACCCCGAACTCGGCGGCTACACCGCGCGCGTCCCCGACATTCCGGCGTTCGGAGAGGGCGATACGGAGGAAGCGGCAATCGCCGATCTGCGTGAGGCTTTGGCGGGGTATATCGAAACCTTTGGACTAGATGACGCGATGTCCCGATTGAATCCCCCCAGTTCGCTCCGGCTGATGGACCTGGAATTGGAAGATCTTGTGCGTGCCTAAACTGCCGCGGCCCACTGGACCTCAGATGGTGCGCTTCTTGGAGGCCCAGGGCTTCGCCGTCGTCCGGATTCGGGGCAGCCATCACATCATGGCGCGCGGAACGGCCCGGACGACAGTGCCGGTGCACGGAAATCAGATGCTCAAGATCGGAACGCTCCGAGGAATTCTACGTGAAATCGACCTCAGTCCGAATGAGTTCGAGCGACTGTGGATGCAATGACAAGGGCCGCAACGTCAGCCCATGCCAGTGGTTGTAAAATACCCGTACGCTCTCTCGCGAGCGGCAAACGGGGAGTGCACAAGGAGCGCATATGTGTGATCAGATCCATTTCGATGACGACCAGCAGGAGTTTGAAGCTAAGGGTCTGGTGACCCGGAAGCAGTTTGGCGCGATCCTGGGCGCGGGTGTGGCGATGATGCTGCCGCAGGTGGCCAATGCCGTGACGGTGGTGGAATCCGACGTCAACATCACGACGCCCGATGGGACGGCGGATGCTTACTTTGTGCACCCGGCCGCTGGCAGCGCGGCGGCGGTGCTGGTGTGGCCGGACATCTTTGGGCTGCGCCCGGCGTTCCGGCAGATGGGCAAGCGGCTGGCGGAATCTGGTTACTCAGTGCTGGTGGTGAATCCGTTCTACCGCACGAAGAAAGCTCCGACGGCGGAAGCCGGTGGCGCGACGCCCATCCAGCAAGTAATGCCGATGGCGCAGACGCTGAACGAGACGACGCACATGACCGATGCCAAGACCTTCATCGCGTGGCTGGACAAGCAGCCGTCGGTCGCGAAGAACCGCAAAGTGGGCACGCAGGGTTATTGCATGGGCGGACCGATGGCGTTCCGTACTTCAGCCGCGGTGCCGGATCGCGTGGGCGCGGTGGCTTCGTTCCATGGTGGCGGTCTAGTGCGCGCCGATGCGCCGAATAGCCCGCACTTGCAGGCGTCGAAGACCAAGGCGTCGTTCCTGGTGGCTATTGCGGCCAATGATGATGCCCGGGCGCCAGAGGACAAGAACGTTCTGAAGAAGACCTTCGCGGACGCCAATCTTTCCGCCGAAATCGAAGTCTACGCCGGGGCGCACGGTTGGTGCCCGCCTGATTCGCGCGTGTACAACGAAGCCGACGCGGAGAAGGCCTGGGCGCGGTTGCTGGCGCTCTACGGGAAGGCGTTGGCCTAGAACGCTCGTGTCTTCGCGACCCACGCCTGGCCAGCCTCAGGGAGATTCTCCTCTGCGGGGGGAGATCAAGGTGGAGCGCCTGGGCGCGGCCCAACTGGAGCAGGCGCGGGCATTGTTCGTGCTGATCGCCGATGTCTTCGAGATGGATGCCGGGGCGCTGAGCGACGATTACGTGCAGCGCCTCATGCGCCGCGACGACTTCTGGGCCTTGGCGGCGGTGCAAGATGGGCGGCTGGTGGGCGGCCTGACGGCCTATACCCTGCCCCTCACCCGCGCGGAGATTCGGGAACTGTTTCTCTATGACATCGCCGTGCTGCCGGAATGCCATCGCCAGGGCATTGGCCGGATGCTGGTGGCGGCGTTGCGAGCGCACGCGGCGGCGGAAGGCATCACCGTGATGTTTGTCGCTGCGGATGAGGAAGATACTCAGGCGCTGGATTTCTACCGAGCGATTGGCGGCTCGCCGTCGCCGGTGACGATCTTTACGTTTGGGGCTGACGCAGGTTAAGCTTTCCCGTACGCCCGTATTGAGAGTATGGGAGTATGGGTACATGAAGACGACAGTCGAGATCGCAGATCCGCTATTTGAGCAGGCGAAGGCGCTGGCGACCCAAGACGGCGTCAGTTTTCGGGTGTTAGTGGAAGAGGGGCTGCGGGCGGTTGTAGCAGCCCGGACCCGGGCCGCGGCCAAGCCATTCCGGCTTCGCGACGGCAGCTTCCGCAAGGGTCATGGCTTGCAACCGGGTGTGGCTTGGCAAGACTTGACCGCCCTGGCCTATCAAGAAGACGGCGGCGCAGCAAAGCAATGACGGCGGTAGACACCAATATCCTGGTCTACGCGCACCGGCACGACTCGCCTCATCACCAGGCGGCGGCGCGGGCCATTAAGCGCCTCGCTGAAGGGACGGCACCATGGGCGATTCCATGGCCCTGCATCCACGAGTTTCTGTCAGTGACCACGAATCCGCGGATCTTTAAGCCACCCAGCCCACCCGAGGTGGCAGTGAAGCAGGTAGAGATCTGGATGGAATCCCCCACGCTCGTATTGCTGGCGGAGGCGACCGGCTACTGGGGGACATTACGGTCGGCATTCTTGAGCGGCAAGCTGATGGGTGCGCAAGTTCATGATGCGCGGATTCACGCGATCTGCCGCACGAAGGGGGTGCGCCAACTATGGTCGGCGGATCGGGACTTCTCTCGGTTGCGCGGCCTCGATACCGTGAATCCTTGCCTGGACTGAGGGGGCTTCGTTACTTCGAAGCAAGCACAACGGTGTTGCCTTCCGAGTCCTTCATGATCACCGACGTTCCCCACGGCTGCTTCACCGGAGGCGCGGTGAACTCGACGCCTTTAGCGAGCAGCTCTTCGTAGGTCTTGTCGACGTTGTCCACTTCCCAGGAGGTGTTGACGAAGGTGCCGATGCGGTCTTCGTGGCCGGGTGGGGTGAACAACGCGAGGCCGGTTTCCACGCCGGGGATGGAGAGTTCGATCCAGCGCTGCGTGGGGCCGAAGGACTGGTCCGTCAGGATTCGGAAGGCGAGCTTTTCGGTGTAGAACTCCAGTGCCAGATCCTGATCGGCCACCGGAATGCCGATGAACTTGATGCGACTGATCATGGCCGTAGGATGGCAGGCGGGTCGCGCGAAATCAAGGTTTCAGTGATGATTTTTGGCATCGCTTGCTATAGTATCCACTACTATAGTGACGACCATCGACCGCTACCTGCATGAGACATTGATGCGCGATCTGGTTTCGCATAGCCGCTCCTCGGCGGCGTTCCTGATCTACTTTCAGCTCTACTGCCTCACCCGCGGCACTGAACGTGCGTCGGTAGCCATGAGCCACAGCGTGCTGGCGGAACTGACAGGATTGTCGAAGCGGTCCGTGCAGACGGCGGTCGGGCATTTGGTGGATCGGAAGCTGCTGCGAAGCCACAAAGCCCGGCCGACGTCGGTGCCGGTCTACACGGTCTTGACGCCTTGGGTGCGGCGAAGCCGGGCGGACGGGCGCGGCGCACCCTCGGATGCTTGATTAGCCCGCAACCGCCACCTGAGCCGGGCGCGGGATTGTTGCGATGAAGCTGAGCAGCATTTCGGCCAGTTGCTCCGGCTGTTCGAATTGCACCGCGTGTCCGGTATCGATCTCTCGCACTGTATTGCCAGGCTGGGCCAGCAGTTGGTGCAGATAGGTGCGGACCTTGTTGTTGTCGACGATACGGTCACCGGTGGCCGTCAGGGCGAATAGTGGCAGGTGTACGCCGAGGATCGATTCCCAGGAGCGCTCCTGCACTTCATCCATCACGATCACTGACTTCAAGGTGACTTCGGTAGTCTTCAATGCATCGCGGTCAATAAAATCAAGTCCCTCCGGCGCCAGCGTGAAATCGACGGCCTGTAACGGGATGGGCACGAAGGACTCCTCACGCTCCGGCGCCAAATTGAAGTGAGTGAGCAAGGCCTGCACCACCCGCTCCGTCATGTCGATCACGGAGCGGAAGCGGGCATTCCAGAAGAAGCCGGGTGTGATCAGCAGCAGCGACGCCAGTGCCCCCTTGTTCTGCAGACGCTCCGCGGCGACGGCGGCGTACTGGGCACCCTGACACCAGCCGGCCAGATGGATGCGCTCAAAGCGTTCCGCCAGAAACTCGAGATGCTCGATGACATCGTCGATGGTGCGGACGGCGCTGGCCAGATCGCCCCGGCCGGCATTGAGCCCGCAGCCTCGCCGGTCAGGCGCGAAGACGCTCATGCCCGGCGCGCGGGATTGCACGGCTTGGGCGAGCGGACGCTGCCAAGCGGAATGGCTCATGCCGCCATGGAGCACGACCATCACGTCAGCGCCTTGCGACGGGCCCCATTGCCGGTAGTGGATGTCGTAGCCATCGGACATGGTCTGTTGGGCCACGGTCTCTGACTCCGGCCAAGCCTTGCCGGGAGCCCGGCACTTCAGCCCCCAGCCCGAGGACCAGGCCTGCGGCATCGTGAGTTGCAGGCCTTCAGTGGTCACCTCGGCATAGGGACGGCGCAGATCGATGGCGCCGCCTCGGCCCCAACGCAGGCTGGGTGCGGCGGGTTCACGCTCCACCAGGCGCGAGCCGAATCCGCCTTCCTGCGCCACCAGCAGATCGCCGGCAGCGGCAGCGATGAGCATGGCGGCCCGGGTGAGCACGGAAGTCTCACCGACGTGAGCGCCAATGATGATGGGCCACTGACGCTGCCGCAGGGCGGCCACCAATTGCAGGCCACGCAGAGCTCCGCCCACACGCGAGACCTTGAGGTTGGCCATGTAGCGGCCAGGGGCGCCGTTGTAGCGCTCCAGGTCGGCCATCGTGCAGAGGCTTTCATCAAGGATCACCGGGCAACCGAGACCGACGCTGATGCGGCTGTGATGATCGACGTCGCGCGGTCTGACCGGTTCCTCGATGCCGAACAGTTCAAAGCCGAGCGCGCGTAGATAGTCGAGCGCCTGATCCGGCGCATCCGCCCACAGGTTGTTGGCGTCGGCGCGAAGCCGTGTCTGGGGGACGTTGTGCCAGGCGGCCAGTTCCTTGACACTTGAGAACTTGGCGCGGTCAGTCTCCAGATTGCCTTCGAGCTTCACTTTGAAATCAGTGAGGCCGAGGATGAGGTACTGATCGATGAGGAAACGAGTCTTCCAGGATTCGTCGTTGCCCAGCACGGCCGAATAGACATGCGGCCCGCCGGGCGCGGCCAAGCCCAGCATCGCTTCCACGCTTTGGCCGCGCTCCTGCGCCAATAGATCGAGCAGTGCGCTTTCGATGGCGCACCAAACGGAGGGGGAGGCATCGATCGCCGCTGACTGCCTCCGGATCCAATCCTGGAGCGCCTCCAGCGTGATGCACTCGCGCTGGATTTCCTGCGTCCAGGTGCCGATCCATTGCCGGCAGGAGGCGCGGGTCTCGCCCGTGACGTACTCTCGCGGGCAGCCTTCACCATAGCCCTTCAACTCCCCGCGTGAGGCCTCCACCCACAGGCTTTCGCCATGGGTCCGCGCCGCGGAAGCGTGCCGGAAGGTCATCTTTAGCGGAACGCGCAGCTCAGAGAAGCGCAATACGAGAGGTTTCATGCGGTGGCCCTTTTCCGTGCCCCAAACAAAGTGACGAAGTATTCTTCCATCCGCTCCAGATGCTGGCGGTGGAAGGTGAAGCACGCATAATCCTTGGAGGTTGAGAAGCCAGCGGCCAGGAAGGCCTCCACGTCTCCATCTTCCAGTGCAATGCAGTGCGTATAGCCGGCCGCGGCATAGCGAAGCTTGGCCGCCTGGATCAAGGCGAGCTGTGCATCACGGTCTGGCTCACAGAGGTGAATCGTGAAGGCGTTGGTGAGCTCACTAAAGTTCATCCCGCGGGAGGAGAACTCAAGCACGGCAAACCCCGTGGGCTTACCGTCGCGTTCGGCCACCAGGACTTCCCGGTGCCGGGTGAGGCCGAGGCTTTGGTGCGCAGCGGATGAGTAATTGACCTGATCGAGGTGGTTGGCAGCCAGTTCGGCATGGCGGCCCCGCTCTTGAAACCATCCCCGCACCATCTCGGAATCGGCATCCGTCGCGGGCCGGACATTGACGCTGGCGGACACTTCGGGAGAACCGCTGTCCACCGGGGCTACCAGGTAATGGAACACTCGCAGATCAGCTGTCGCCGGATCCTCGACGCTCCGGGCGAAGCCTCCGAACACGCGCGCGGGCCAGACATTGTTGGGCCGGAAGTACATCTTGGCCCAAACGATATCGGGACGAATCCGCCCATAGTAGGAGAAAGCCAGGTTCAAGCGCGCCGTGGCATCGGCTCCGCGCCCGGTTAAAGGCAGCGCCGCCAGATGCTGCACAATCCAGGTTTCGTCACACCAGCGCAGCAGGCTGATGTGCGCATCCAGGGCCTCCGGCTGACCGATCACGACGGTGGACATCACCTCGCCATTGCAGCCCAACATGGTACGCATGGTGGAATGGATCTCCGGCAGCACGGGCTCCAGGCGCGTCACTTTCTCGGGGTAGAGGAAGCCGCTGTCAAGAAACAGTTTCCATACGTCCTCAAACGTTACGTCAAAGGCGATTTTTACGCCGGGATACGACAACAACACTTGTTGCGCATACTCGCGGTGCGGCGACCGCAGGCTCTGGATGCTGGAATCGTCCATGCCCCTTCCTTTCTGGCACCGTTCACGGAGGGCGCGCCGGTGCTGGGTGGCACGGCATCGCCACGCCGCGAACCGTCGGGTGATTCTATCAGTCTCGCAATCCACCGATCGGAGATGCCTGTCATAGGGTGTTCGCCGAGGCCGTTCCGTTTCAGCGCCGCCTCCAGAAGTTCACAGCCATTTGTTGCAAGGGTGGTCCGCTGGATACCCGTGGCACGGAGGCTTGGGTGCCATAGAGCAAATTTAAGGGACACCACGTTACAGTGTGGAAATGCCAGACCGGCACGCACAGGACTTCGAACTCGAGCTTTGGTTGAAGGATAGACGGCGCGAGTACCGCCGGGAGTCCAGAACCGCATTGGCCTATGGGGTCTTGATGCTAGCGGTGGCCTGCCTGGCGAAATGGCCGATACTTCGCGTGATCACCGGAATACTGGCCTTGTGGAGAGCCTTCGCCGCTTATCGAATCATCCAGCATCAGCGATCTCTTGATGCGATCGCAGAAGCTGCACAGCGGACTGGGGAGGCAACGATAAGCCGGTTATTCAACCAGGAGGCGACGTTCCTTCGGTCGATGCTGTACTCGTATGCCTTGCCGCTTAGCATTGGTTTGGCCGCGATCGGTGGGGTGATTTGGTACCACGCACGATCACTTCCGATGCTGGTGGTGTGCTTGTTCCTCGCCGTGGCAACGTTTGCCGGCGCACGCCACCTGACTTCGCGGAAGCTTGCCGAGATGGATGTACTTCGCGCTCAGATTGATCCACTCGATTCGCCAGGTCAGCAGCGGTACTGGCATTCGAGACCGTAGCGGCGAGGATCTCGCTTGCCCACCACCTGCCCTACCTGCGATAGACTCAATCGCTGTCTGACGGAGGTAACTTATCACCATGCTGGCTTGGGCCCTGTTGTTACACGCGCAAATCCTGGTCGATGTGCCGACCACGGCGAAGAATCCGCACAGTTCGCCCGCTGATGTGGAGCTGGGCCGCAAGATCTATGGGGCGCGCTGTGCCGGTTGCCATGGGCCGATGGGCGATGGTGGCAAGGGGACCAATCTCGCCACGCCCGTGCTGCCTCGCAGCCCCGATGATCTGACGCTGTGGAAGGTCATCCGCTTTGGCGTGCCGGAAACGGAGATGCCTTCGCACAACTTGACCAACAAAGAGATCTGGCAGATTGCGGCCTTTGTGCGGACGTTGGGCAAGCTGGATACGGCTCCGGTGACGGGCGACAGCCAGCGTGGGGAGGCGATCGCCAAGGGCAAGGCCGGATGCTTGGGCTGCCACATTGTGCGCGGCCAGGGTGGCGAACTGGGGCCGGCGCTGACTGATATCGGCTTGCGCCGCGGACCCGGCTATCTGCGCCGCAAGCTGACCGATCCGGATCGCGATTCAGCGGGTTTTCTGCAAGTACATCTGACGACGAAAGCGGGCACCGCATTGAGCGGCATTCGCATGAATGAAGATACCTACTCGATCCAAGTGCGCGACCGGGGCAATCGCTTGCATTCCTTCTGGAAGGCTGATTTGAAGGAGTTGCGCCTGGAGCAGAAGACACTGATGCCCGCCTATGGTCAGCAACTGACGGCCCAAGAGATCGATGATGTGGTGGCTTATCTCACCCAACTGCGAGGCATTCAATGAGCATCTCCAAGATGACGGCCCTGACGCTGGGCACCATGCTGCTGGCCTTTGGCCAACTGACACCGGAGCGGATTGCGAAGGCTTCGGCGGAGCCGCAGAACTGGCTGACCTATTCCAGCAACTACGCGGGCCATCGCTTTTCGCCGTTGAAGCAGATCAACGAATCGAACGTGGGGAAGCTGAAGGTGGAGTGGTCCTATCAGGTGAACTCCCTCCAGCGCTTCGAAGGCACGCCGATTGTCGTCGATGGCGTGATGTATGCCTCCGAGCCGCCCAGCAACCTGACCGCGATTGATGTCCGCACGGGGCGCCCGATCTGGAAGTATCGCCGCTCGATGCCCACGGATCTGCGGGTCTGCTGCGGACAGGTGAACCGGGGCGTGGCGGTGTCGGGCAATCTGGTGTTTCTGGGTACGCTCGACGCCCACTTGCTGGCACTGAATGCGAAGACGGGCGCGATCCTGTGGGACGTCACCGTCGCCAACTACAAGGATGGCTATTCGCTGACGGGGGCTCCGCTGATCGTGAAGGACAAAGTGATCACCGGCATGGCCGGTGGCGAGTACGGCGTGCGCGGGTTCCTCGATGCCTACGATGTGGCAACCGGCAAGCGTGCGTGGCGCTTCTGGACGATCCCCATGCCGGGCGAACCGGGCGGGCAGACTTGGGCCGGTGATAGCGGCAAGACGGGCGCGGCGGCCACTTGGGTGACCGGCACGTATGACCCGGAGACCAACCTCGTTTATTGGGGCACCGGCAATCCCGGCCCGGACTGGAATGGCGATGTCCGCGCGGGGGACAATCTCTACTCCGATTGCATCTTGGCCATCGATGCTGATTCGGGCAAGTTGAAATGGCACTTCCAGTTCACGCCGCATGACGTGCATGACTGGGATTCCACCGCCGTGCCAGTGCTGGTGAATGCCAACGTCGCGGGACAGCCGCGGAAGCTGGTGGTGTTCCCCAATCGCAATGCGTTCTTCTATGTGCTGGACCGGGTAACGGGGCAGTTCATCACCGGCAAGCCTTATGCCAAGCAGACCTGGGCCAAGGGTCTGGATGATAGCGGCCGTCCGGTGCGAGTGCCCGCCAGTTCGCCCAGTGTGGAAGGCACGCAGGTGTGGCCATCGGTGTCAGGCGCGAGCAACTGGTACAGCCCCAGCTTCAGCCCGGAGACAGGCTTGCTGTATGTCGCCGTGCGCGAGTCGGGCTCGCAGTACTTCAAGGGCGAAGCCGAGTACAAAGCGGGTGAGCAGTTCAACGGCGGCGGCTTCCGCAGTATCCCGGGCGAAGTGTTGTGGGGCGCGATCCGCGCCTTTGATCCGGCCACGGGCAACGTCAAGTGGGAGTACAAACTGTTCACGCCCCCCTGGTCCGGCGTGATGTCGACGGCAGGCAACCTGGTGTTTGGCAGCACGGCCGAAGGGCAGATCTTTGCGCTGTCGGCCTCCACCGGCAAGGAGCTGTGGCGCTTTGAAGCCGGCGGCCAAGCGCGGGGCAACCCGATCAGCTACGCCGTGGACGGCAAGCAGTTTGTGGCGGTGACGATGGGCAATGCTCTTTATGTGCTGAGCGTGACGCCGTAGGGTTGCGGCCGAAACCGAGCCGCGACCAGCAGGAGCGGTCTGCTCTCAGTGCGGGCAGTTGCCCTGGCTACGGGCGAGTCTTGATCGGCATCAGCTGATGTGCTCACCTCAGCCTTTGGCGGCGATGGAAGAGGCCCCTCCTGCGGGTCGGGGCTCGGTCCGAGCGGCGCAGCTAACCCAAGGCTACTTGCCCTTGAGCGCCTTGTCGACGGCGGCTTGGGCGAGCGGCTCCATGATGGCGTAGCCCGCGTCGTTGGGATGCAGGCCGTCGCCGGTGATCTCTTTGCGGAGCAGCTTGGCTTCGTCGAGCATGGCCGAGTAGTAATCGAGGTAGACCGCGCCTTGCTTAGCGGCGTATTCGGCAATCCACTTGTTCAACGCGATGATCTTTTCCGGTGGGCGGCGGGCCATCTGGGGGCGGTTGTAGTCGCAGACCGGCATGACGGAAGAGAGCACCACCTTGATGCCGTTCGCTTTGGCCAGTTGGACCATGGAGGCGATATTGTCCTGAATCATTTCCAGCGTCATCGGACCCGTGTTGCCCGCGATGTCGTTGGTGCCGGCCAAGATCACGACGGCGGCGGGCTTGAGTGCGATCACGTCCGGGCGGAAGCGGATCAGCATTTGCGGCGTGGTCTGGCCGCTGATCCCGCGGTTGACATAGGGCTTGCCGGGGAAGAACGTG
>JAPKYX010000116.1 GCA_026394075.1 Acidobacteriota bacterium | reverse complement strand
TCTGGAGCGCGCCATGAAGTTCTACCGCGCCGTGTTTGGCGTGGATTTCACCCGCGAAACCGTGGACGGCAACGAGATGGCCTTCTTCCCGTTTTCCGAAGCCGCACCAGGCGCTACGGGTGCGTTGGCGAAGGGAGCCACCTATGTGCCCTCACACAACGGCTCGCTGGTCTACTTCCATACCCGGGAGATCGACGCGGTGCTGGCGCGCGTCACGGGTCAGGGAGGCAAGACGCTCTATCCCAAGACGGCCATCGGGGCGCAAGGCTTTGTGGCGGAGCTCGAAGACAGCGAAGGCAACCGGATAGCCCTGCATTCGCCCCTGAAGTAAAGCCCGCCCTGGTCGTCGTTTGCGGACGGCAAAACAAAAATTGGGGTGAGCATAAAGCCCACCCCCGGAAGGTGCCATGAACAAACTTTGTGAGGCCGGCTGCTAGCGCGCTGAGCGGTACGCCTCACCCAATAACTTTTCCACGGTGGCCGTGAATTCCTTTTTCGCTTCCTCATAGAGCGGACCACTTGCCTTGCCGGCAAATCCCGCGTGGACGTGACGGACACGGCCGTCGCGGCCCAGGAAGAAGGTGGTGGGCCAGGAGTTCCAGTTGTCCGCCTGGATCGCCAACTTCTCCTTGGCGGTGGACGTCTCGCCCGCCAGCAGAACGGTGTAGTCCAGGCCATACTTCGCGACAAAGGCGCGCAACCGAACGGGGTCGGCTAACTGCTCGGCCTCTTCAAAAGAGAGGGCGACGATCTCCAGGCCCTGGTCGCGGTACTTCTTGTAGAACGCTTCCAGGAACGGGGCTTCGTCGTGGCAGTTGGGGCACCAACTGCCGGAGATGTTCACCAGCACCACCTTGCCGCGGAACTTTGGGTCGCTTTCGGTGACCAGCTTTCCTGTCAGGTCAGGAGCGCTGAACCGGAATGGCTCCGCGTCATTCTTGGCTCGCGTATGGGCACCCGGATCAGAGGGAGCGGGCAGATTCTTAGCTCGGGCTTCGGCCTGACGAGTGGCCGTGTAGTTCGTCTGGCCGTTCCATTTCAGCGCCAGCGTCCCGTCGGCCTGCGGCGTCACTTCCAACACGGAAGGCCGCGCGCCGGAAAAGTGGCTCAGCAGAACCTTTCCTTCTTCGAACCGACCGGTCAGCGCGCCGGTGTCGCCGTCGATCCGCAGAATGGTGGCGGAGACTTCCGGTCCCTTCTGTTGGACGACGAAGTGCCACGCCTGCTCGCCCTTCGGGCTCTTCACGGGAATCTCCCAAAGCCCGTCGATTTGGGGCAATTTCGCGGCACTGGCCGTCACTTTCGGTGCGGGTTGCGCCAGGAAAGGGTATCCGCCCCGGCGGGTATGATATGTGCCGGACAACTTGCCGTCGGCCACCGTGGCGGTCAGCTTAGTGCCATAGTGCGCCCACTGCAGCGTCAACTGCCCGTCGGCCAGCTGGCCTCCAGTGGAGGTGACCCGCTCCTCCCCATTGAAGAACCAGCCCTCAACGCGCTGGCCTTTGGCGGTGATCCCGAACTTAAACGGGACCTTCAGGTCATTCACTTGGACGCTGGCCTCCCAGAGGCCATTGAGTGCAGGGGCGGGGGCAGCCGAAACGCCAAAGGCGAAGAGGGCCGCGAGAGCGATGGTCTTCATGATGGTTCCTTTCGAGGAGCTTGCGGTACGAGGAGCAGGGTAGCCCACGGGTGAGTTCATGTTATGCCGTGGCCTTTAGCCAGTTGGCTTGTGAGGATTGTTCGATCACCTTTTCGGCGATCGCGGTGAGGGTGCGGCGCTGCCGCCGGGCTTCGGTCTCAATCCAGGACTGCGCCTGGATCTGAGACATCCCCCGTTCGGCGATGAGGATACCGCTGGCCCGGGCCACCATCTTCTGGCGGCGCAGTTGCTGTTCGGAGGCGAGCCCGAAGGCGATCAGATGCTGTTGCCGTGTCCGCTCGGCATGCAATTCCGCATACCGGGCCAGTTGCTCCGCCAAAGTCTGCGCCAGCGTTAGGGCCGTGGCGGCGGAAGCCGTGGTGCGTAGTTCCAGGCGTCCGTAGCGGATTCCACGAACTTCCAGGTCCAGTGCAAACTCTGATGTACCGCGGCCGCGCGGTTGGCCGGACGCCTGCCAGACTTCGCCGGTCACCGGATTGCGGAGTGTCAGTGAGACCTCCGCCGTCGTTGGGGCAGCCGCAATCTCGCGGGCGGCGGCCGCAGCGAATGCCTCCGGTGAGGTGGCCTGTGCCGCCAAGTGGCTGATCTTCCGGATCAACTGCGTCGCCTCGGTTTCAAAGTCGACCGGAGGGAATGTCCGGGCAGACAGGGGTGATTGAACGGCGCTCATCGGGCCACCCCCGAAACATAGGTGGCTGGAACCGGTGCGTGGGCCGGCCGGTCGGTCACCAGATGCTTGAAGGTCAACGAAACGCCGGCGATCCAGAGCGCCGTCAGCGCCATCCGGATAAAGTCTTGGAGAAGATTTCCTTTGATCATGTCAGTTGTCTCCTTGGTTCGAAGTGCTGTTGAACGAAGCGGTTCGCCGATAGCGCAGGTGGCTGATGGCGCCCGCTGGGGCAGATTGGCCAGGCGCGCATGCCAAGCCGGAGCGGGGAATTCAACAACAACAGAGACAACAAGTGGGCGTCGCGAGCGTGTGAGGAAGGGGAGCAGCCGCAAGACGGGCTGGTTCCGTGGTGGAGAACATCAGTGAGCCCATAGACATCATTCTATATCGAGTATGGGGTGATGATTGCACTTTGTCAACTGTTCCCCTTAGCGCAGCCACCAATCACCCGCACGCTAGACTAAACCACAGTGGAGATCCGCACCGTCCAGGCCACCCGCTACGTAACGCCCTTGCGCGAAGGCGGCTCCTTGCCAGCGATCATCGAGGCAGACGATAGCGGCCTCTACGTCTTGAAGTTTCGCGGGGCAGGGCAAGGTCCACTGGCACTGGTGGCGGAACTGCTGGCCGGGCAGATGGGGCGGGCGCTGGGCCTGCCTGTTCCGGAGTTGGTGCTGGTGGAACTGGATGCCGCTCTCGGCCGCAATGAACCCGACCAGGAAATCCAGGACTTGCTGCGGGCCAGCGTCGGCCTGAACATCGCAATGGACTACCTGCCGGGCTCCGTCACCCTCGACCCCGCCGCCGGAGACCAACCCTCTCCGCAACTGGCGTCCCGCGCCGTCTGGTTCGATGCTCTGATCACCAACATCGACCG
>JAPKYX010000064.1 GCA_026394075.1 Acidobacteriota bacterium | reverse complement strand
TGCAGCGAGCTGACGCGTTCGACCCAGTCGGGGGAGAGGAGCACTTTCTTGCCGGGCCACCAATTCTTTGTGGCGACTTCCAAGTAGCGAATGGCCCAGGCCTCGTCGTCGACAATGAACCGCTCGACATGGCCGATCTCGCCGTCCTTGGCGTCAATGTAGTAGCCCTCGATTGCGTCCGTGCTGCGCAGGTGCGAATCGGCTGACTCCTGGCTGATCCGCTCGGCAATCGCGCTTTGTGATTCGACCACCGGCACCATGCCGGAGGGCGAGAATGACGGGCCCCACATATACGGGCCTTCCCAATAGTAGGGATAGCCGTAATACCCGTAGTGTTCTGCCTCATGCTGCCGCGAGACGGGGCGATGCGTGTCGATGTCGGGCGCATGCTCCACCTGGTTCCGCGTCAGGTTGACATCGATCCGGCCTGCGGCCCAGTCTATCTGCAGCACGGAATGTGGCGAGATCAGCACGCTCCGGCCGTTCAGCCAACTGCCGGTATCCACCGTCAGGTAGCGGATCGCCCAAAGCTGGTCGTCGAAGTAGAGTTCGTTCACCGTTCCGATCTCGCCGTCGGTGGCGCGGATCACGAGACCCTTCAGTTTCTTGTTGTTCGTAAGCATTGACGTGGCCCTCCCAGGCCTCCAACCAAACCCTCTGCCTTGCGATGTAATCCGCTCGCCGCCCTTGTGTGGTGGCTGATTATCGGGCGCCCGCGCCTACCGCTTCGCAAGCGTGAATGACGGTGTTGACCGGCCGTGTGCTTTCCAGGACGCCTCGCGCCTTGTCGACCTCGGCCGCCGATCCATGGACCATCAGCAAGTACTTGTCCGTCTTCAGCGCCAGCTCGTACTCAATGACGCTGTTCTTTGGTATCCCCATGCTGATGAGGCCCGCGCCAATGGCACTTATGCCGCCCACCACGACGGCGCTTTCCAGCGCTCCCACGATCCAGGCGACCACCGGACCGGCTACCAGCACGGGTCCGATGCCCGGGATGGCAAAGAATGCCGACCCGAAGAGCAGACCCCAGAAGCCGCCCCAGAAAGCGCCGGATTTGCCCCAGTACTTCATGCGGTCAGCCGTGTTGTAGTAGCCGACAACGTGTTCGTCTGTGTGGGTGTCTTTGCCGATGATCGACAAGGCATGCATGTCGACGCCGGCGCGCTCCAGTTCCTTCACTCCTTGCTCGGCGTCTTCATGCGTGCCGTAAACGGCGACTATTGAGTTGACTTCAGACATATCTTTCTCTCCTTCAAACTCCGTGTTTGGCCGAATCTGTGTGAGCACGGGATGCACCAAAGTTCCGGGCTGACCAAGTTGGCAGAGAAGGGCACCATCGGCGGCGATCCACTGGGTGACGATCGACTGGGAGACGATGGCGAGTGTTTGGCTGGCCGTTGATTAATGGCCGTCACCTGACCGCAGGTGGTCACGGGCACTGGCGACTGCCGTCGCCGACCGTCATCAGGGGCCCACGATTGCCCCAGCATTGGCCCCACGCGGCTTTGGCCGAGTAGATGCATCCGAATATCCATGCAACTCTTGGCACGACGCGGCGACTACGCATGAACACGAAATCGAAAGCCTATATGGTGGGCGGTGGAATCGGCTCCCTGGCTGCCGCGGCGTTCCTGATTCGGGATGGAAACATCCCCGGCGGAAACATCACGATCCTGGAAGCGGCGCCGCTACTGGGTGGAAGCCTGGATGGGGCGGGCGATCCGGCACACGGATACTCGATGCGTGGCGGGCGGATGGTGACCACGGACAACTATGAGTGCACCTGGGGCCTGTATCGATCCATTCCTTCGCTCACCCTTCCGGGCAAGTCGGTCTTCGATGAAACCATGGAGTTCAATGAGCTTCACCAGTCGCACTCGATGGCGCGGCTCGTGGACCGCCGGCGGGCGAAAGTACCCGTTGCCTCCATGGGGTTCTCCATGCAGGATCGGCTGGAACTGCTGAAGCTCAGCCAGGCCACCGAAGTCAGCCTGGGGGCCAGCCGCATCACCGACTGCCTGTCACCGGAGTTCTTCGAGACGCCGTTCTGGTACATGTGGTCCACCACGTTCGCGTTTCAGCCCTGGCATAGCGCGGTCGAGTTCAAGCGCTACCTGCTGCGTTTCATGCTGGAGTTCTCGCGCATTGAAACACTGGCCGGCGTGAAGAGAACGATCTATAACCAGTACGACTCGTTAGTGGCCCCCCTGCAAAGCTGGCTGGCCGACCAAGGCGTCCACCTCATCACCGGCTGCACCGTGAAAGATATCGATCACAAATTGCAAGACGGCCAATTTGTGGTCACCGGGCTTCAGTGCATGCGTGCGGGCGAGCCTGAGACCTACGTTGTCCACGACGGCGATGTCGTCTTTCTGCAGAACGCGTCCATGACGGATGCCTCCAGCCTGGGTTCGATGACCAGCGCGCCCGCCAAGCTGACCAAGGCCGATAGCAACGGGTGGGCTCTGTGGGAGCGCCTGGCGGAAGGGCGTCCGCAGTTTGGCCGTCCGTCCGTGTTCAATAGCTCCATCGCACAAGCGTGGTGGGAGTCCTTCACGGTGACGTTGAAGACCCCAGCGTTCTTCGACCAGATGAAGCAGTTCAGCGGGAACGAGGCCGGCACCGGTGGACTCGTCACATTCAAGGACTCGAACTGGCTGATGTCCATCGTGCTGGCCTTTCAGCCGCACTTTGCCAACCAACCCGCGGACGTCCAGGTCTTCTGGGGTTACTCGCTGTTCCCGGATCGCATTGGCAACTTCATCCCGAAATCGATGACTGAATGCAACGGCGCGGAGATTCTCGAAGAGTTGTGTGGCCATCTGCGTTTCGACCTGGAGACGGTGGCCACGGCGAACTGCATTCCCTGCCGGATGCCCTACCTGACCAGCATGTTCATGCCCCGCGAAGTGGGCGACCGGCCGTTGCCGATCCCGACCGGATCGAAGAACTTGGCCTTTGTCAGCCAGTTTGTGGAGATTCCGGACGACGTTGTTTTCACGGTGGAGTATTCGGTTCGCGCCGCGCAGATGGCGGTGTACGAACTGCTCAACCTTGATCGCAAGGTGCCGCCCGTGACGCCCCACGCCCAATCTCACCTAGCGCAGTTTGACGCGCTATTGAAGGCGTTCAAGTGACCCGGGCCACCTAGGGAACTGACGAGATGGCAACGACAAGCTTTGAATATCAGTCCGCGAGTTATGCACGGCCCGATAGGAGCTGTTGATGGCCGCCGATAACGCTGGCATCCTGACGATCAACGGTGGCTCGTCCAGCATCCGCTTTGCAATGTTCGAGGCCGGCGAAGTGCCGCAGAGACAGCTCTCAGGAAAGATTGACCGCATCGGTGCGTCGGGCACAACACTGCTGTTGGATTCGCCGGCGGGTAAGGCTGTAGCGCCCCTCAGAATGGCCGCCGCTGACCACCGGACGGCAGTGGCGTTTCTGCTCGATTGGCTCGCGGCGGAGCCCCTGTTTGCCTCGGTCCAGGTGGTCGCCCACCGCGTGGTCCATGGGATGAAGCATTCTGAACCGGAACGGGTGACGGCCAAACTGCTGGCAGAACTGCGCCGCATCACCCCGTATGCACCGGACCACCTGCCGCGCGAGATCGGGCTGATCGAGGCGTTCCAGAAGCGGTATCCGAAGCTGCCTCAAGTGGTTTGCTTCGACACGGCGTTTCACCGCACCATGCCGCCCGTCGCTAGATTGTTGCCGATTCCACGGCGCTATTCGGCCAAGGGAGTGGAGCGCTACGGCTTCCACGGCTTGTCCTACGCCTACCTGATGGAGGCATTGCGCGCCGCCGATCCCGTGGCCGCGAAGGGGCGCGTGATCCTGGCTCATCTGGGCCATGGCGCGAGCTTGGCCGCAATACGCGATGGCCGGAGCGTCGACACAAGTATGGGCTTAACCCCGGCCGCGGGGTTGGTGATGGGCACGCGAACGGGCGACGTTGACCCTGGCCTGGTGGGGTACCTGAGCCGTGCACAGGGGCTCACCGCCGCGCGCTTTGAGCATATGGCCAATCATGAATCCGGCCTGCTGGGCGTTTCCGGCACCAGTGCCGACATGCGCGATCTGCTCGCCAGAGAGACCACTGATGGGCGAGCAGCGGAAGCGATCGCGCTGTTCTGTTACCAGGCGAAGAAGTGGATCGGTTCGTTCGCCGCCGTCCTGGGCGGCTTGGATGCACTGGTCTTTGCCGGAGGTGTGGGCGAGAACGCGCCGGTTGTTCGGGCTCGCATCTGCGAGGGGCTGGGCTTCCTCGGAGTCTCCCTCGACAAGCGCCGCAATGGCCGGAACGCAGCTCTCATTTCCATCAACAACAGCCCGGTCGCGGTGCGGGTGATCGCCACTGATGAGGAGATCGTGCTGGCCAAACTGGCACTGCAGGTGCTCAGCCAGCGCGGCGAACAAAGGACTCCCCGTGCCCGTTGAGAGTTCCGCCCTTCCGGAGAGTCAGCAGCACGAGGCTTGGCACAGCCAAGCATCCGAAGACGTTCTCGCCAGCATGGAAGCGACGATCGACGGGCTGTCGAGCGTCGAAGCTGCACGGCGTCTCAAGCGTGATGGCGCCAATGAGCTGAAGGAGGGCCAGCGGGTCAGCGCGCTACGAATTCTCGCTGCACAGTTCAACAGCGTGATGATCTGGATTCTCATCGCGGCCGGGGCCATCTCCGGGTTGCTCGGCGAGAAGCTGGATGCCATCGCCATTCTGGCC
Organism: Acidobacteriota bacterium; assembly: GCA_026394075.1. Classification (GTDB taxonomy): domain Bacteria; phylum Acidobacteriota; class Terriglobia; order Bryobacterales; family Bryobacteraceae; genus JAPKYZ01. The sequence continues at coordinate 2,980 of JAPKYX010000064.1, read as the reverse complement.
ATCGTCGCCCTCAACGCCGCCATTGGGTTCTACCAGGAGTTTCGTGCGGAGCGATCCATCGCCGCGCTGAAGAAGATGACCGCGCCGAAGGCCACCGTGCGGCGTGACGGTGAACTGGTTTCGATCCCTGCCACCGGAATCGTTACCGGAGACATCCTTGCACTCGAAGCGGGCGACCTGATTGGCGCGGATGCGCGAATCATCACCGCGTCGTCGCTGAAATGCGTGGAGTCCCCTCTGACCGGTGAGTCCGAGGCCGTCATGAAGGATCCGGCTGCGGTGGAGCGGGTCGATACGCCGCTGGGTGACCGCAAGAATCTTGTGTTCCTGGGAACCAGCGTCGCGGCGGGCCGGGGCGAGGCAGTGGTGGTCGCAACCGCGATGAACACTGAACTGGGGCGGATTGCCCGCTTGCTCCAGGTGGCAGGTGAAGACGATGGGACCCCTCTTCAGCGCCGGCTCGACGCGTTGGGCCGCATCCTGCTATGGGCCGCGTTAGCCGCTGTGGGACTGCTCTTCGGTCTCGGTTGGCTTCGTGGAGCCGAGCGGATGGAGCTGTTCTTGACGTCGATCAGTCTGGCGGTGGCCGCGGTTCCGGAAGGCCTGCCTGCGATCGTGACCGTGGCACTGTCGGTGGGCGTGCTGCGCCTGGCGCGGCGCGGGGCGCTGGTTCGCAAGCTCGCGGCGGTGGAGACGCTCGGCTCAACCAGCGTGATCTGCACGGACAAAACCGGCACGCTGACGGTGGGCGAAATGACCGCCCGCTCGCTCTATGTGGGGGGAAGCGTCTATCAGGTGACGGGGGAAGGATACGGCCCGGAAGGCGAAGTGCAATGGGAAGGCAAGAAGGCAGAAGGGCCGCAATTGCTGGCGCTCCGCGAACTGGCGAACATCATGCTGGGCTGCAATAGCTCCCACCTGGTGCAGGATGCCGGAGTTTGGAAAACGCTGGGAGATCCGACCGAGGGCGCACTGTTGGTGGCCGGGGCAAAGGCCGGCGGCAATCTGCAACAGATCGAGAAGGAGCTTCCCAAGGCCGGAGAAGTGCCCTTCGATTCGGACCGCAAGCGGAGCGTGGTGATTCGCCGGATGCCGGACGGCGCCCACCGTGCGTTCATCAACGGCGCACCCAACGTTGTGCTGGACCTCAGTACCCAATTGTTTACGGGAACCTCCGTGCGTCCCATGACAGCGGAAGATCGCCAGAGCATTCTGGACCACACCTCTGAGATGGCCGGAAAGGCTCTCCGCGTCATCGCCTCCGGCTACGCCAACGTCGGTAACGACTCGCCGGGGGAGTTCGATCCAGCTCAGTTCGAGCACGACCTCGTCTTTGTTGGCTTGACCGGTATGTACGATCCACCTCGCCCGGAAGGTAAGGGCGCAATCGCCAAATGCCATGCCGCTGGGGTGAAAGTGGTGATGATCACCGGCGATCATCCCCGCACTGCGGGAGCCATTGCGGCGGAACTCGGGATTGGGGGCGGTGCTGCGGCCGTCACTGGTACGGAGCTTGATCAAATGTCCGCCGAACAATTGCAGCAGCGCGTGCCGGAGATCTCGGTGTATGCGCGTGTCACGGCTGAGCACAAGCTGCGGATTGTCCATGCCTTGAAGGCTACTGGCGCCGTCGTCGCGATGACCGGTGATGGAGTGAACGATGCCCCCGCCATCAAAGGCGCGGACATCGGCATCGCGATGGGCAAATCAGGCACGGAGGTCACCAAGCAAGCGGCGGACCTTATCCTCACCGACGACAACTTCACCACCATCGTCGCGGCCGTTGAAGAAGGCCGGGGCATCTACAACAACATCCGCAAGGCGCTGCAGTACATGCTGGCGGGCAACACCGGCGAGCTGATCCTGATGGCCGGCTGTGTTGCGTTGGGGATGCCGTCGCCGCTTCTTCCCATCCACCTGCTCTGGATCAATCTGGTCACCGATGGCTTGCCGGCGCTGGCGCTGGCTACTGATGTGGTCGACGCCGACGTGATGAAGCTGCCGCCGCGTCCTCGTGCGGAACGCATCACTGACCGCAGCTTCCTCCGGACGATGTTGCTGACCGGTGTTCTCACGGCTGCCGTCGCCTTTGGCGTCTTCTTCTATGGCCTGCAAACGGGCAGCCTGGCCACGGCGCGCGGGTCAGCTTTTGCCGTGCTGGTGTTTGCTGAGTTGTTGCGATCGTTCGGCGTGCGGAGCGAAACCAAGCCGCTTTGGAAGATCCCATTGTGGTCCAACCGCAACCTCGTCATTGTGGTCGCCATCTCGATCGGGCTCCAGGTGTGGAGCCAGCACAGCACTACCTTGGGGAGCTTCCTGAAAACGCCTCCGATGACATTCAGCGACTGCCTGCGCCTCCTCGCGCTGGGTGCGATTCCACTGGCACTGCTGGAGTGCGTGAAGGTCATCAAACACTTCCACCGGCACACTACCCAACCGCCTAAGGCGCTTACGAAAAGCACAACATGAACACCACCACTGCCCTCGATCCCCAACTGCTCCGCAAGATTGACGCCTACTGGCGCGCCGCCAACTATCTCTCCGTCGGGCAGATCTATCTCGGTGACAACCCTTTGCTGAAGCGGCCCTTGGCGCTGACTGATGTGAAGCACATGCTGCTGGGGCATTGGGGCACCACACCCGGACAGAACTTTATCTATGCGCACCTCAATCGCGTGATCAAGAAATACGATCTCGACATGATCTACGTGTCCGGCCCGGGCCATGGCGGTCCGGCGGTGGTGGGCAACACTTACCTGGAAGGCACGTACAGCGAGGTCTATCCTCACATCAGCCAGGACGAGGCGGGACTCAAGAAGCTCTTCCTACAGTTCTCATTCCCGGGCGGTATTCCCAGCCACGCGTCGCCCGAGTGTCCGGGATCCATCCACGAAGGTGGGGAGTTGGGCTACTCGCTCAGCCATGCCTTCGGCGCGGTCTTCGACAACCCGGCGCTGATTGTTGCCTGTGTCGTGGGCGA
>JAPKYX010000212.1 GCA_026394075.1 Acidobacteriota bacterium | reverse complement strand
GGTGGACAATCTCTGTGCCCGCTATCCCCAGGCACCGGAGCCGCTGTGGGCTTTGGCCAACTTGGCGCTCGCCCGGGGAGAACGCAGCCAGGCGTTGAAGCATTTGCAGAAGGCGGAGGCGATTGCTCCGCCGACGGCTTCGCTGCACTGCCTGCTGGGGCGGGTTTATCTGGAATTGCACCAGCCGGCCGAAGCGGAGAAGCGGTTCCGGGCGGCGCTGGAGCTGGATGCGACATTTGCGCCCGCTCTGCGGGAGCTCGCCGCCGCTCTGCTGCAGCAGGCCAACTTCAATGACGCGGCCGAAGCGGCGCTGGAGGCCGTGGGTCTCGAATACAGCAATGCGCACGGCCACTACCTGCTGGGGCTGGCCTTGACCCGGCTGGGCCGCGTGGAACCAGCGATGGCGGCATTCCAGGCCGCGCTTCATCTGAACCCGCAGCTGCAGCCCGCCCAAGTCGCACTCCAGCAATTGCGGCGGCGGCACTCAGCAGCGGAGCCGCCCCAGGAATGAGCGATTCCGGCCGCGTCGATTTAATGGCTGAAGACACTCACCGCCGTTGGGTGGTCCGCCCACCGCAACCCGCTGAAGCCCCGGCGATCAGGATGTTGTTGCCCCGCCGGCCGGGGGCCGCCGCCCTGCCTGGTCAATATCTGCTGGCTCTTCAACCCGGCACGGCCTCGATTGTGGGAGCGGCCAGCTTTTCTGTTTCACCGGCCGGGTCCACGGCTCTGCGCCTCCACGTCATCCCCCCGTTTCGCCGCCAGCGGGTGGGGACGGCGCTGGTGCAGGCCATCATGCGCTCCGCCCCGGCGGCTGGGGTAAGGGGACTCACGGGCGAGGTGCACCCGATGTCGGAGCCGGACGCACCTCATTTCGCCGAGGCCCTGGGCTTTCAGCGCCTCCACCGGCTGTGCACGATGACGGCTCCGGTGGCGGATCTGCGCGGGCAGTTGACGGCCTTGCGCCAGCGGCTGCGCCAGTCCGGCCGCATCCCGGCGGCGGCACAACTGGTGATGTTGCCGGAAGCGCCCCAACTGGAGATCGCCCGGCTGTTCGAGCAGTGGATCTCCTTGGAAGGGGTGGGCGCGGTTCCCACGCAGGCCCTCACCCGGGAGGCATCGGCTGCGAGTCCGGTGGTGATGGTGGAGGGCGAGGTGGCCGGGTTTCTGCTGTGGCAGATGCAGGGTGAAACCGCGATTGTCCTGGCCTGGGTGGTACCGCCGCGCTGGAGCAATAGCTGGGTGAATGTCGCGCTCTTGGCTGAGGCGCTGGACATCGGCTGGGCCGCCGGCGCGCGGCAGATCGAATACGACGTCCTGGACGGCAACCATCAGCCCACCAAGCTGGCCCAACGCGCGGGCGGCACCGTGCACCGCATCGCCGACACCTACCGGCTGGACCTGTAATCTCGTGCGCCTCCCCGGAGGCCCCTTCCCCGGAGGCCCCTTACCCGAGGCGAAAGGAAGCCCTGATTTGTTAGCCTGAAAGTTCTCCCAAAACCCCTATGCCTAAACTGTCGATTCAAGACCTGGACCTCAAAGGTAAGCGCGTTTTCATGCGCGTGGATTTCAATGTTCCCTTCGTTGTGGGCACCACGACGATCAGCTCCGACAAGCGGATCAAGGCCTCTCTGCCTTCGATCAAGTACGCGCTGGAACAGGGCGCCGGACTGGTTCTGGCCAGCCACCTGGGCCGCCCCAAAGGGAAGCCGGTCGCTGATATGTCGCTGGCGCCCGTGGCCGAAAAGCTGGCCGAGCTGCTGAAGATGCCGGTGAAGTTTGCGCCGGATTGCATTGGTGCGGAAGTGGAAGCGATGCTGCCCGCCCCGGGCGAAGTGCTGCTGCTCGAGAACCTGCGCTTCCACGCCGAAGAAGAAAAGAACGACCCCGCCTTTGCCCAGCAGTTGGCCAAGTTGGGCGACATCTACGTCAACGACGCCTTCGGCACTGCGCACCGCGCCCATGCCTCCACCGTGGGCATGATCCAGTTCATGCCGCAAGCCGCGGCGGGTCTGTTGATGGACAAGGAATTGCAATGGCTGGGCAAGGCGATCTCGCACCCGGACCGCCCGTGCGTCGCGCTGCTGGGTGGCGCCAAGGTGTCGGACAAGATCGAAGTGATCCAGAACCTGTTGAAGGTGGTGGACACACTGCTGATCGGTGGCGCAATGGCCTACACGTTCTTCAAGGCCCAGGGCCGCCCCATCGGCAAGTCACTGGTTGAGAATGACAAGCTGGACCTGGCTCGTGAGCTGATGGCCGCGGCGGGCGACAAGCTGAAGCTGCCGGTGGACACGATTGTCACGGCGGAGTTCAAGGCCGGTGCGCCGTCCGAAGCGGTCACCGCGATTCCGGACGACAAAGAGGGCGTCGACATCGGCCCCGCCACCATCGCGCTCTACGAAGGCATCCTGAAGTCCGCCAAGACGGTGATTTGGAACGGGCCGATGGGCGTGTTCGAGATGCCGCCGTGGGACACGGGCACCGTTTCGCTCGCCAAGGCTGTGGCCGAATCCGGCGCCGTCAGCATCGTCGGCGGTGGTGACAGCGAGAAGGCCATCAAATCGGCCGGCGTTGCTGATAAGATCACGCATATTTCGACGGGCGGCGGTGCGTCGCTCGAATTCCTTTCGGGAGTCGAGTTGCCCGGCGTGGCCGCCCTTACGAACAAGTAGGAGGCTCCCTCATGCGCATTGCGCTCGTTCAGGCCTGGGCAGCGTTGGCTTTGGCCACGCTGCCCGCCAGCGCCCAGCTGTTCACGCTCACCAAAGAGCAGCTGATCAAGATCACCTCGAAGAATCCCTTCGAGCGGTTTGATGACGGGCGGCCAAAAGTACCCGACAACCTAATGGAAAAGGTGAAGGGACTGAGCGCGGAAGAAGTTTGGGGAGTGCTGCCCGGCGCGGGCTACCCCAATCAGTACGAGGGCAACTGGCAGTTGCTCCATCCCGGCAAGAAGCTGGTGGGCCGCGTGGTGACCGCGCAGTTTATGCCGGTGCGCCCCGATGTAATGGACTACATCGACGGCGAGATGAAGCAGCGCAATCCGCTGGGTGGTCCGCACCACCAGTGGGCGATCGATCAACTGAAGCCGGGTGATGTGATCGTGGTGGATCTGTTCGGCAAAATCGATGGCGGCACTTTTGTCGGTGACAACTTGGCCACGGCGATCTTCGCGCTCACCAAGGGCACCGGCATGATTGTCGACGGCGGCATTCGTGATCTCGAAGGCATTTTCCCGCTCGACATGGCGGCCTACTTTCGCGGCGTCCATCCATCGGCCATTCGCGGCGTGATGATGACCGGCTTCAACGTCCCGATTCGCGTGGGCAATGCCACGGTGATGCCCGGTGATCTGGCCTTTGGCGACCGCGAGGGCGTCTACTTCATCCCGCCACATCTGGTGGAACAGGTGGTGGATCGGGCGGAGGAGACGCACATCCACGATGAGTGGACCAAGGAAAAGCTGCTCACCGGCAAGTACAAGTCGATTGAGGTGTACGGCTCCCCGCGGCTGCCGGAGCTTAAGAAGGAGTACGCCGACTACTTGCAGAAGAAACTGGGACGAGTTCCAGCTGCGAAGAAGAAGTAGGCTCGCCGGCGGGCTCGGCAATGCCCTGGGGGATCTTCATCACCTGCGCGAGGGTCCGGAGATCCGCCGCGCCGGACAAATTCATTTCGTCACGCATCACCGGATTGGGTTTGCCGAAAAAGTACCCTTGCATCATGTGGACGCCCAGGTTCTTCACCGTGGTGGCCATTTGTGGCGATTCAATGCCTTCCGCGATCACCGCCGCCTGCACGTTGGCCGCGGCGCTAACCGCCCGGTCCAGCAAACTACGCTGGGCAGGTTGCGAGAGATTCCAGATGATCGATTTGTCGATCTTGACGTAGTCCGGCTCTAAAATCTCGATCATGTCGACCCCATTGGTGCCGACGCCCAAGTCGTCCAGCGCGTAGCGGAACCCCTTCTGCCGGAAGTATTGGCAGATGCTGCGGGTGTGGTCGACATTGGTGATCTGGTCGCATTCCAGAATCTCAAAAACGATGTCCTGCGGCCGGTATCCGCTACGGCTCACCGCCTCGATCATCGATTCCAGACACGGACCGGGGTCGTACACGGCGGACGGAAAGAAGTTGACGAACAGTTCCGTGTTCGGCAAGTGCTGCTTGGTGGCGGTCTCAACCGCCTTCACCCGGGCGTAGCTGTCGAACTCCAACACCTGGCCGCGGATGGAAGCAGCCTCCACAATCTCAGCACCGTTGTGGAGCTTGTCCCCTTCCAGGCGGATCAGGCATTCGTAGGCGAACGTGCGATTTGCCTTCAGGTCCACGATGGGCTGGAAGTAGATCGAAAACTCGTCCGCCGCCATCGCCCGGTCAAACCACTCGGACTCGACGATCTTGACGTACTGGTCGACGTCCGGCCCGCCAAACAAGTGGGAGAGATGTCCCCCACCCAGTTGGACCAGCTTCCGCTCCACCGGCATCAGCCCCATCATCAGCACTTTGGCCACATGGCCCCGTGCTGAGGAGTTGGGAGCGGTAATGGTCAGGATACTGTCCCGACGGCTATGCTTGATCCCCGCGTTCTGCAAGACACGAGCCACCCGAGCCGCCAAATGCGGATGGGCCGCCCGAGCCAGCAGGACTGAGCCTTCCCCGCGGGTCTCACCAGAACAAATTAGGCAAACGCGTTTCATGCACCCCTATCAAAGGATGCATATCGGTCGCGCCGCCTACGGCTTGCAATTTATCGCTTTATTTTCGGGTTACCCGGTTCTCAAACCAGACGACATTGCCCGTTCCCTGCCCCGCCACCAGCAGATCCAGGCGTCCGTCACCGTTCATGTCGACCAGCCGCGCATCGTAAGCCGCTTGATTTTCATAGATGTGGTGGGTCGTAAAGCCGCCCTTACCGTCGCCCTCAAACCACGCCGCCACCAGACTGTCTTTGGCCACGGTGGCGAAATCGATGCGGCCGTCGCCATTGATATCACCTTTGGCGAGCGAATGTGGCCCGGTGATGGTGGAGTTCACCTCATGCGCCGTCCAGCTAGGAGCCTCATACCAGACCGCCCCAATGCCATGGCCGCGCGTGCAGAAAACGTCCGCCTTTCCGTCGCCATTAATGTCGGCAATCATGACGTTGGTGGCGCCCTCTTGATTGCCGGCAATCAGGTGGCGCTTCCAGGGCTCGGTCTTCGCGCCGGACCAGAAGGCAAACCAGTTGCCCCCCTGCGGGATCTTGGCACCGGCCGCAATGTCGGCGCGGCCATCGCCATCGATATCGGCGATGTCGAGATAGTGGCTTAAGCCGGGGGCATCGCCCTGCGCGAAGACGTGGCGCGCCAAGGTCTTGCCATCCCACCAGGCCAGCGAATTGGCAAATGGCCCCTTGGGCTGGGCACTGTTGCCCGCGAAATCTGGAATGCCGTCGCCATTCACATCCCCCACCGCCAACCCATGGATGCCATCGACGCCGCCTTTCTTGGCGTCGTCAATCGTGTGGACCTTCTGGGAGCCGCACTCGATCCAGACGATCAGGCCGGGCGAGTATTGAGCACCCACAAAATCCGGACAGCCATCCCGGTTCAGGTCGAGTACGGCGGCGTGGATCAGATTCGGCCCTTCCAGCAGTACTTTCTCTTTCCATGGGTCACCGGGCTTAGCCGGAGCGGTGAACAACGTGGTGACGTTGTTGCCGGAAGCGATGATGTCCATCTTGCCGTCACGGTTGAAGTCCAAGCCGACCGCGGTCAGGTAGTTGGCGGACTTGGTGGACACGACGTGCCGCTTCCACAGCGGCTCCGTTTCATTCCAATAGATACGGACGTTCTTGGTCGCCCGGCCCCCGGCAATGATCTCCGGGCGTCCGTCGCCATCGAGATCGGCCACGGTCAGGTCTTCGGTAGCCATGCCGCCATCGTCGATCGGCGCGTGCGTCCATTTTCCGTCCGGCTGCTTCTTGTAGATCCGGACGCCGAAGCTCTTCTCGCGCCAACCGGCCACCAGTTCGTCCGACCCATCCTGATCGAAATCCGCCCAGCCCAGCGCATGCGCGGCGGCCAGCCGCTCTTCGATCACGGTCGGCTTCCAGGCCGTGCCCAGTGCCGAGCGGTACTTCGGGTCCGGCGCCGGACCCTGCGGGGTCAGCGGCGGGTGGGGCTCATCGTAGACCACCAGTCCATTGCCATGCCAAGGTTGAACCGTCGCCAGAATCCGCCGCGCGTTCACGCGCCCCAGCTTGATCTCGCCCGGGTCACCGTCGCCAATCTTGTGCCGCGCCCAGGCGTTGCCCGTCTTCTTCAAGATGTGGACGCCCTCACGCGCCGCCAGCCAGATCTCGTCGCGGCCATCGCCGTCGTAGTCCTCGACGATCAGATTGTGCCCGATGTGCAGCGTGTCGTCGGCCACTTCCACGGGCCAGGCTTCCTTGGCCGGATCTTTGGGAACGCGGAAGACCAGCAGGCGCAAGCCTTGGCCGCTCCAATCCGGGCCTTTGGTGCCACGGCCATGCAGCGGCGCGACAATCAGTTCCTTGCGGCCGTCCCCATCAATGTCACCCCAGCGGATGCGGTGGAGCGTCGGCTCCTCTGAGATCGCATACATGGGCCAGATCTGGTCCTTGCCAGTGTTCTTCAGCCACTGCAGTGTTCCGCCAGAAGCCGTATTCGTCGGTTGCCACGAAGCGCCGAGAGCAATGTCCAGTTTGCCGTCACCGTCGATGTCATGGATGGCGAGACAAACGTTGTCTTTCTCCGCCGGCCGCTGATAGACCGTGTGCGGGCGCCAGCTGGGGTTCTCATACCAGACCACCTCCTTGGGCAGCACGGCCACGATGTCCAGCTTGCCGTCGCCATTCATGTCCGCCGTCGCGACCGCATAGACGACACCCAGATCGGAACCGATTTGCTGGGTTCGAAAACGAGGCTCAGCCAGCAGCGGCAGGGCCGCCAGCAACCCAAGAAAGACATTTCGCATGTGCGGATTCTATCGAACTGGCTTGCCGGGGCGCGCTGGGGTTACGGCTTCCGGCGGTAATGGGCCTTCAGCCACATCCCCACCATCACCATTCCGATCCCAATGTTGGCCCCTGCCGCCGTCAGCAGCAGCACGTCCGGCGTGTGCATCTGTTCAAACCGGGGGCTGCCCATCACCCGTGTGAAGGCCATAATGCCAAAGACAAAGGGCATGACGAGAAGCGGCCCCTTGGGGCCACGGAAACCGGGTTCATTAGAATTCATGGTGGTGAGAAGTGTACTGCTAAACGCAGAACAGTACAAATGCCGCGAGGATGAATGCGGATAGACATGCTGCACTATGTGCTGCGGGCGGAACCGGGGCTCGGACAAGAATACGCAGAGCGGCCAGGGGTGTGAGGACGACTCTTTGCATGTGCGGATTCTATCGAACCCGCATAGGCATCAAACTATTGTTTGCGCCCATACCTTTCCCGGATGTGCATCCCCACCAAGAACACGCCAATGCCGATCATGGCCCCCGCCCCCGTCAGCTTCAGGATGTCGGTCGTGTGCAGTGCCTCAATCCTCGGGTTGTCCAGCAACCTCATCAACCCCATGATGCCGAACACGAACGGGGCGATCGATTGCAGTGCTTTGAGAGGGCGAGAGGCAGGTTCCGGTGAACTCATGGTGCCCCGGAGCATACTCCCGTTGCCAATGGCCGTCAAGGAAGGCTTACAGGAATGCCCTCGCCGTGATTTCTCAACCGCTAGCTGAATTCCAGCTTCTTCTGGAACTCCAGCCTCAGCCACGACATGGCGAACCCGGCTTGGAGACAGCCCGCCAGCGCGCCCGCCATCCACAGGTGCGCCAGCGGGAAAGCGGGGTCGCGCGAGATCACCAGCGCGGCCACACCAAACAACGCCAGCCGCAAGGTTGAACTGCCGAGCGAAGGCCAGGTATTGCCCAAGGCCTGGAACATGCTGGACGCCACCACATTCAGCCCGTAAGCCAGAAAGCCCCAGCTGACAATCCGCAGATACTCAGCACCATTGGCGATGACGCCCGCCTCCGGCGTGAACCAGCGAACCATCGTCTCAGGCGAAAGGTGGCACAAGACAGTCAACACGGCCATCAGCGCCGCTGCGAGCCAGCAGGCGACGCGAAACGTCTCCCGCACCCGGTCCGCCCGGCGGGCGCCGAAGTTCTGCGCCGCCACCGGAGAGGCCGCCATACTGATCGCCATGACGGGCAGAAACATCGATTGCATCAGCCGCACCCCAACGCCAAACCCCGCTTGCGCATCCGCACCCTTGTGCCGGATGACGGCATAGACCATGCCGGAATAGAGCGCCATGATCAGAAACTCACCGCCTGCCGGCAAACCAATGGCCGTCAGGCGCTTCAGCACTTGGCCCCGCGGTGTCCACTGCGCGGGTTCCAGATGAACAAACTTACTGTGGCGGGCAAAGTAGATACTCAATGAAATTACGCCCAGTAACACGGCGGCAAAAGTAGCCAACCCGGCCCCCGCCGCCCCCATCGGCCGTCCCGTCCCCCAGCCCGCAATCAGCACCGGAGCCAGGATGGCATTCAACCCCACGGTCATCATCTGGATCACCATGCTGGGTTTGGCGATGCCGGTGGCGCGCAAAGCCGAGCCAATCGACACCATCAGAAACTGCAAACTGAACGCCGGCACCAGCCACTGCAAATACTGCACCGCCGCAGTGAAGGTGGCCTCGTCCGCGCTCAGCGCCCGTGCATAGGGTTTCTGCAACAGCGTTCCCAGCACAAACACGCCCAGGCCCGTCAACAGCGACAGCAGACACGATTGATTAAAGATCGCCTGGGCGTCCGCCTGATCCTTCCGCCCCGCCGCCTGCGCGATCAACGTCGTCGTGCCCACCGCCAACACTTGCGTCAGCGCCAGCGTGACAAACATCAGGTTCCCGGCCAACCCGACGCCAGCAATCGTAGCTCCGCCCAGGGCCGAGACAAAATAGAGATCGACCAGAAAGTAAAGGGTTTGGAGCAGCATGCTGACCCCCAGAAATCCCGCCAAGCCAATCAAATGCCGTGCAACGGAGCCCTGGGTGAGGTCTTTCATACGTTCGTGAGAGTTCGCGGGTTGGAAGCGGATTTTGGTGCGCCCGGAGAGATTCGAACTCCCGACCCTTTGGTTCGAAGCCAAATGCTCTATCCGGCTGAGCTACGGGCGCACGCCTTGCAAACGACACAATCAGAATAGCTTATTGCAATTGATCCTTGCTGGCGGTGCCGCTGGCGGGCGTCGGAGTGGCCGATCGAGTAGCCCCAGGATCGACAACAGCGTCAATCTCGTCGGCGGCTTGGTTCATCAGGGCGTTCAGGACGTGGTGCCTTCGGGGATTGCTGAACGTCCAGCCATGGGCCGCGATCTGAGGCGCCGGAAACAGACTTCCGTTCTTGCGCGAACACCGGGGTCAGAACGCTAGGCGGTTACCGTCAAGGGATAGATCACCTCAACGTCTGGGGCAAGATGGGGCGTAACTCGATGCAACATGCCGATGAATAACAATCCCTGTTCCCCGGGCGGAAGAGTGTCGTTGATGCGCTGGGCGATGTAACGGTCGCGGGCCAGGATCAGTTGCGCGGACGCTTCCGGATTCGCCGCACCGGGCTGACGGTGGTGTTTCAACTCCTGGACCAGCAACAGGGGAGACTCAGTTCCTTCCACCAGGGAGCCCAGTGCCATCAGTTCTTCGAGGAGTTGGAAGTTCGGACTCCCGGCGACCGCGACGTCGCGGATAATACTGCGCTCCATCCCGCAATGGGGCAAGCTGTCCTGGTAGACACGGAGGCGGTCCCAGGGCAGATCCAGGCCCAGGACGGCCAACCGCAATTGATGCCACAGGTCCTCAATCAATAGATCAGACGTGGCCGGCCGGCTCAGTTTTAACTGAGGGGCCAATGTCCCCATGTCCGCCTGGTGGTGAATGATGGGGATGATGGAAAGGCGGCGTGTCAACCGCCATGCTCCGGCATGTCGCCGGGCACTATTCCGGCTGCCACCAGTTGCCCGGAGGGTGGCGTGGAGTCGCTCACCAGCTCCATTTGGCTGACAATCTGTTCCGCCACCGGTGCCGTTGGCGGCTGAGACGCCACCGCCTCAGCCACCGGCTGGAACTTGCCCAACGTGCCAGCCAGCAGACGCATCTCCTGGTTGGCGGCGCGCAGGCGCTGCCCGTGCTGGCTGGCGGCACGGACGCCGGATTGCACCACTGCATACTGGCTGGACAAGGTTTGCAGGGCTTCGCCGACCTGGTCCAGTTCGCCGGAATGGCCCAACTCAACCGACGAAAGTTTAGTCACCACTTCAGCGATACCTTGGTGCGTGCCGGTCATGGACGTCAAGTTACTCGACGCTTCCTCAAGCATCGCAACGCCGATATCCACTTGCATCAAACACTCTTCAATCAAGGCGGCGGAGCGCTTAGCCGCCTCGTCCACCGTGCCGGAAAGCGTGCGCACTTCGTCGGCCACCACCCCAAAGCAAGCGCCGGAATCGCCCGCGTGGGCCGCTTCAATGGCGGCATTCAAGGCGATCAGCTTGGTGCGGAAGGCGATCTTGTCGATCATCTTGATCACATCGCCCACCTGCTGGCTGGCCGTTTGCATCGCCTGCATCGATTCATTGATCTGCTGCAGCAGTTCGCGCGACATATCAATCTGGCCGCTCAGCTCTCCAAAAGAGGATTCCAGTTCGCGCAGCTGGCCGGTATGGCCATCCAGCGTTACGCGCAGCCGCTCCGTCTCCGCCAGGCCGCCGTTGACGATCGGCAGAGCGCCGTGAAGGGTCGTCAACACTTCGCGCTCCGAGAGGCGGAAGTCCGTCAGCACCGTTTCGAGCTCATCCGCTTGTTCGCGGATTCGCTCACAGGATGCCGACAGGTGGGAGGCCGGGATGGTGGTCAGCAAGGCCAAAGCCAGCAGGCAACCGCCGCCGATCATCACCTCGAAGGCGCGGATCAGCGCCGGTTGGCCAGTGCCCCACCCCACCGCCGACAGAGACAATAAGCCGATGCCGCCGACCACCCGAGCCACTTGGATGGGCCGGGTTTTGATGGATTCAATGATTCGAACTTCAGCTAAAGAGAACACTTTCATGAGTCAACTCATGAGTCAACTCATTGTCCGCTTGGAATTCGGCCGCCAGCCTTGCGATATCGGGCGCCAAGGGGCGGTCAGTGAATATTGTGGGCACGTGCTTGCGGATCCAGCGGACAAAACTCGCCGAAGCTGAACCAAACTGTGCACAATTTATCTCATCGTAAGCCTGACTGTGAGCAATAGCCTCAATCGCTAAAATATGATACAAGGAACATAGGCTGCGGGATACCTTCCGGGCGGCGATGGTACCCATAGGCACCACGTCCTGGTTGTTGTTATTAGTGGGAATCGACTGAATCGAAGCGGGAATCGCCTCAGTACGCATCTCCGCAACTAAGGCCGTCGCCGTAACTTGCGCCCCCATGACTCCACTTTGGACCCCATTCTGGCGGGGTTGCAGAAAGGCGGGCAATCCTTTATTGAGTGTCGGATCACAAACTCGCGCTGTGCGCCGCTCACTGGTGAGCGCTAATTGCAACACAGCCAGATTTAGAGAATCGGAAGCCAGCGCTACCGGTAGACCATAGAAATTACCCCCGTGTCGGACCAATGCCGCCGTCGCCGGTGGGGAAGAAAAGCGGATTATCCGTAACCGAATTAAGTTCCACTTCCACCGTCCGGTCATGCTGATCGATGACATCCTTTACCGCGCCGAGTATCTGGGGCGCGCAACGGATGGTATAAGGGTCCTGTAGCAAAGCCTGGTTACCATTGACACCGCCGTCCGGCGTCAGTTCCAGCCGGGTATCTTCCACCGGAGCCAGCCGCTGGCTGCCCTGCGCCAATTCGCAAAGACGGTGTGAGGCCCAGGCTTGGCCGCGGTGTGGGCGCAAACGCGAAATCTCCGGTTGAAACGCTTCCAGTTTTCCCTGAAGCACTTCCGCATAGAGCATCGACAAGCGGGCGGACCACTCCAGCGCCCGGCGCGCCAGTACCGCATTCCGGGCGGCCATCGCCGTCATAGCGGACGTGCCATTCACCAGCGCCAAGCCCTCTTTGGCCAAAAGGTCCAGCGGAGCCAGGCCCAGGCGGGCCAGCAGTGGCCCGGAGGATACCGGACGGCCCTGTTCCCAGATCTCCCCCTCGCCCAGAAATGCTAAAGCGATGTGGGCCAGAGGCGTCAGATCCCCACTGGCACCCACCGTTCCCTGCGAGGGCACGACCGGAATGAGATTGCGATGCAGACATTCCAGCAGGAAGAAGAATGTTTCCGGTCGAATGGCTGAATGTCCGCGCGACAGGCT
Source organism: Acidobacteriota bacterium (assembly GCA_026394075.1). Classification (GTDB taxonomy): domain Bacteria; phylum Acidobacteriota; class Terriglobia; order Bryobacterales; family Bryobacteraceae; genus JAPKYZ01. The sequence goes on along the minus strand of JAPKYX010000212.1, from coordinate 355 downwards.
GATCAGCCGGGCGGCCATGATGCCACGCGTTTCCGGTGGCGTGTAGGGAGTGCCCACACCGCTGCAGAGGTGGTAGATCAGGTTCCGCTGCAGGGCGGGTGTGAGGGAAGGGTCAATATGCTGGGTGGCCAGCGGTCCGAAGCCGGTGGTGACACCGTAAATGAGACGCCGCTGCGCCACCAGTTGGTCGAGCAGTTCCCGGCATCGCGCCAGTCGTGGAGCCAGGCTGGGGGCCGGACGAAACTGGGCTTGCCCTTGACTGACCCGCCAGAACTCGGCCAATGAGATGGGCCGTTGTCCGTCGAGCACCACGTCTTCGATTCCAGCCACAGCGGGCGCTGGCAGCGGTCCGGCT
>JAPKYX010000172.1 GCA_026394075.1 Acidobacteriota bacterium | reverse complement strand
TCTGCGCTACGCCCGCGGCCCGCGCCCGCCACGGCGTCCACCACGTCCGTGCTTCTTCATTTCATCGAACTTCGCCGCCTGCTCCGGTGTCAGAATCGCGCGCACCTTCGCGTCATTTTAATCACGCAGCTTCTTCATCTCCTCGCGCTGCGACTGGTTCTGATCCCGCAGGGCGCGCATCTTCTCGGCCTGCTCCTTCATGATCGGCTTCAGCTGCTCTTTCTGCGCATCAGTCAGGTTGAGCTGGCGGGCCAAGCGGCCCGTTTGGACCCCACGGCGATCACCCTGTTGCGCAAACATCAGGCCCGCGGCCAGAAGCGTAATTGTCAGAAATTTGATCATTGGTTCGACATCTCCTGCCCATCCTGAACACCGGAAGTTTGGTGAAGGTTGCGGTGCCCTAGTATCCTGGAAGTTTCCACCATGCAAATTGAGAAAGTTTACGAGCCCCAACTTTTCGAACAGCGTTGGGCTCAGTGGTGGGTGGATCAGGGCTTCTTTACGGCGGACGCCGCCAGCGAGAAGCCGATGTTCTCGCTCACCATCCCGCCCCCCAACGTCACCGGATCGCTCCACATGGGCCACATGCTGGAGCACACGCTGATCGACGTAGCAATCCGCTGGCGTCGCATGTGCGGCTACAACACCCTATGGCTGCCCGGCATGGATCACGCCGGCATCGCCACCCAAATGGTGGTGGAGCGGAAGCTGCTGAAAGAAGAAGGCCTCCGCAAGCACGAACTGGGCCGTGAAGAGTTCTTGCAGCGCGTCTGGAAGTGGAAGGGCGAATCCGGCGGGGCCATCCTGAACCAGATGAAGCAAGTGGGCGCCAGCGTCGATTGGACCCGCAGCCGCTTTACGCTGGACGATGGCCTGTCGCGCGCCGTCCGCGAGGTCTTCTGTGGCCTGCATGAACGCGGCCTCGTCTATCGCGGCGAATACCTGGTGAACTGGTGCCCGCGTTGCGAGACGGCTCTCTCGGATCTCGAAGTAAAGCACGACGATCACGAAGGCTCCCTCTGGCACATCCGCTATCAGGTCACTGGCACGGATGAGTGGCTGACGGTGGCCACCACGCGGCCCGAGACCATGTTGGGTGACACCGCCGTCGCCATCAACCCCAAGGATGAGCGCTACACCCACCTGCACGGCAAGACCGTCACGCTGCCGCTGCTCAACCGCGAGATCCCGATCATCTGCGACGACTTTGCCGACCCCAAGTTCGGCACCGGCGTCGTGAAGGTGACGCCCGCGCACGATCCCAACGACTTTGAAGCCGGTAAGCGCCATGATCTGCCGCGCATCAAGGTGATCAACGAACAAGCCAAGATGACCGCCGCCGCGGGCGTCTACGAGGGCCTCGACCGTTTTGACGCTCGCAAGCGCGTCCTCGCCGATCTCGAAGCCGGTGGCTACCTGGTCAAGACCGAACCCCACGCCATGAGCGTCGGCAAGTGCGACCGTTGCGCCACCGTGATCGAACCGATGCTGTCGACGCAGTGGTTCGTCAAAATGAAGCCGCTGGCCGACAAGGCCGCGCAGGCTGTGCGTGATGGCCGCATCGAAGTGCAGCCCGAAAACTGGAGCCGCACGCTGCTGGCGTGGCTCGACAACATCCACGATTGGTGCGTGTCGCGCCAGCTGTGGTGGGGCCACCAGATCCCGGC
>JAPKYX010000096.1 GCA_026394075.1 Acidobacteriota bacterium | reverse complement strand
CCGGATTCGATCTGATTGATCCGCCGCCAATTCGGATTGAGGCGGTTGATCAGACGGTAACTGGGCGTCGAGTATTCTCCTATTTCCTTGCCCGCGGAATCTTCAATGGAATAGTAGATCGGCGCACCCATCCGGCCGATGTTACTATCCCGGACTGTCGTGAGATGCAGTCCCCGGCTCCAGATATAGGAGGCATTGATGCTCAGGCTGGAACTCACCGCATGCTCAACGCCCAAGTCGCCTTGCTGGGTGTAGGGGTTCCGGTAGTCCGGGGAGGCCATCGTCAGATCGGTAGGCAGGCCCGCCAGGCCACTGCTCGAGGCCGCTGACGGGGGCAGGCGGTTGGGGAACACCGGTCCGGACTCCTGATCGGACAGAAAGCGCCGCTCCAGTTGGATGGAACGCTGGTAAGTACCGTTTTCCAGAAACAACGTACTCACCACGCCGCCCGGGTAGCGCGCATAGAAGATGCCATAGCCGGCCCGGAGCACGGTCCGCGAATGGTTCAAGCCCGCCGCCAGCCCGATGCGCGGCGCAAAGTTGGTGGCGATGGTCGGAATGCTGCCGGTTTCCGGTTGCGGCAGATGGGAGTATTCATATCGCACGCCATAGTTCAGCGTGACGTTGGGCAGCAACCGGTGTTGGTTCTGGACATAAAAGTTGTAGTCACCAATGGTCTGATCGAACACCTCCCGGCCGAAGCGTTGCGAATAGGCCTGCCAGCGGCGGGCACCGGTGGTGTTGCCCGTAAAGTCCCGGGCGAACGAGGTGAAGTCCGCGTAATCGTAGGTGCCGTTGCGGTTCCGCAGGTAGCGCAGATACTCCTGGGTCCGGATGATGTCGGCCCCGGCGCGAATCGTGTGTGGGCCGGTGCTCCAGGTGACGTTCTCGGCCAGTTGGAACCGGTTCTCACTGGGGTTCAGCCGCGGAACCTCCGACAACACGCCCAGGTTCGGTTGACCCTCGATCGAGATCTGGACCGTGCCCGTGGCGGCGGGGATCAGGTTGGCGGGCAGGTCGTCGGCGTGGCGGTCCTTAAACCAGCCGAACCGCAGTTCGTTGATCCAGCGGGCGTTGGGTGTCGCCGTCCAGGCCAGGCGGCCATAACGGGTCCGGACACTGGAGTTGCCGTTGGCCCCGAACGCCTCGCCATTGTTCAGAACGGACTGCGTCTGGTAGCCGTTGGGAGAGGCCCAGCGGAGGTAGTTGAAGCTGGCGCTGACGGCATTCTTTTCCGACGGGCGCCAGTCGATGCGGCCAAAGCCAAGCTCTGACCCGGAGGTCCGTTCCAGCACGCCAAAGTTCCGCCCCACGAATGCCAGTGCGGCCGCGCATTGTTGGGCCGTCGCCCCACAGGTGCCGCGGAAGCGGCCATCGGGGCCGAACAGAGGCGGGCGCGAAAGTGACGACACGATAGGGAAATCCCGCCGGTGAATTTCGCCATTGAAGAAGTAAAACAGCTTGTCCGGGATCAGCTTGCCGCCCAAGCTCGCCCCTGCCTGATGGCGCTTCTCGGGAGGCTTCACCGTCGCATAGGGGTCCCGCGCCGTCATTGCCCGATTGCGGTAGAACCAGTAGGCCGTGCCCGCAGTCCGGTTGGACCCGCTGCGCGTAACCGTATTGATAATGCCGCCCGAGGCCCGGCCATACTCCGCCGAATAGCCGGTGGAGAGCACTTGAAACTCCTGCACCGCGTCCTGTGAAATCTGCGCCGAGATCCGCGTGCGTCCGGCGTTTTCATGGAAGAACTGGTTGGAGGTGTCGTTACCGTCGGTGAGAAATGCATTGCCGCCGGCAATGCCGCGGAAGGAGACCAGTCCCGTGGATCCGTCCGGCACTACGGCCGGTGTCAGCAGAACATAGCTGTCAACGCGGCGGCCATTGATCGGCAGGTTGAGAATTTGCGACTCGGGGATGACCTGGGAGACACCGGCACTCCCGCGGTCGGCCACCACAATCGACTCTTCAACCACCACGCGCGTTCGGCGCGGTGAAAGGTCCATCGTGATGTCCAGGGCGGTCTCTTCGCCGGTTTCCACCTCGACGCCGGTGTACTCCTGGTCAGCAAAGCCGGCGAAACTGACCGTCAGCACATAGCCCGGCGCAGGCGGCAAGCCCAGCAGGTGAAACGACCCGTTGGCGGAAGTGACGATTTCGCGCCGGACACCCCGATCTTCGTGCGACACCACCACCGTGGCCGCCACCACGCCCGCGCCGGAAGGGTCGCGGACGGTGCCACTGATCGCCCCGGTGCCGGAGGATGATTGCGCCCACAGCGATGCGGCACTCACGAGGGCCAGAGCCCAGGGGAGCCAGCGCGCCATCAATGTCTGCGCATCCTGTTGTTTGGTCATCAGCCTACTATTTAGTGGGCTTCAGGGCCATTACCGTTGCACACTTGCCCTTATTTTCCAGACCCGCCAGATGAGCGATAAACCCGGCCCGGATCTCATCGGTATTCCAACGGCCGTCAGTATTGCGCAGTTGCAGGAAGCCGAACTCGAGGAAGCTGTCGGAAGCCTTGGGCATCTTGGCCACCGAAGTGGCGCCCTCCGGCGACCGGTAGCAGCCGTTGGCCGCTGGGGCAAAGCTGAGCAAGTCCTTCAGCCAGGACGAGGAAAGGCCCGCCGCCCGGCCAAAGCCAATGGCCGTTTCCAGATAGGGTGCCGCGATCACGGTGATGCCGGATTCCAGCGCCGGCCGGATCTGCCATCGCAGACGGAAGGCCAAGTCGGCGGCATAGAGCAACAGAAGCGTCCGGGGAGAGGTGCCCGGAATGCCGCGAGCCCCTTCCCGGATCTCGTGAAAAATCCCGGAGGCATCCCAGGTGCAAACGGGCGGTGCGGGCTTGCGCGGCTCCCGTAACTGCCGTTGCAGCCGCTTGGCCGCCTGGGCCAGCGCATACCCGCCGGTACCTTCTAATGCAATCAGTCGGCCTTGGTTCGCCATAGTTATCTCTAGTGGGCCAGCCGCGGGTGCTGCACCAGCCAGTCTACCAGCGCCTCCTGGTTCCACTCCGCCCACGAGCGGCGCTCAGCTTTCTCAAAGATGCCTCGGATCAGCCGGTGCTGATCATATCGGACTGTTCCGCGTCAATCGTCACGAACTTGAAGATACCCGCCAGCGCCTCATATTCGGCAATGACGCGCGTGATAAACGTCCGGTAGCTTTGCAGGGGGTTGTCGATCTGCGTAATGTCCTGACCGGCTTCGTAGTAGCTGGGGTCGCGGTCGGCCGCAATGCGCTGGCTGGACGTTTCAGGCGACACGGAAAAATAGAACACCAGATCCGGCCAGAACAACGGCGAATATACCTTCAGTAACCAATCCAACTCCAGCCCGCGGGCCGCGTCCCGAGCCAGGGCCGTAAACAGGAACCGGTCCGCCACCACCGTGGTGCCCTCCCAGAGGGCCGGCAGAATCTCGGAATCCATGCGGTAGCGGTAATCAGCGGCGTGCAGCAGGCAGAACTCCTCCGCACTCAGTGCGCGGACCTGCTTGCGGACCTTGACCACCGGCTTGATCAGCGCCGATGAGTTCCACTTGGTGGTGGTGACGTCATGCCCTTCACTGTGGAGCCACTGTTTGAAAAGCTTCCGTTGCGTGGTCTTGCCGGAACCGTCCGGGCCTTCAAAAGCGATCAACAGCCCACGCTTTTCTTGCCGTTTCTCGATCAACGCAGCAATCTGCTTGCTGATACGCCGGCGGCGCTCAAAGCCGGGGATTATGTTCATTGTGAGGAGTATTCTCCGCGATGATGTCTCGCCTCAGCAGCCAAGCCACTGATGCCGGATGCCGCCAGAACCGCCAACCGAGGACGACACACCATCTCAAGACATTACTGGAACTGGCCCCGTCATGCAAGATCAGCGGCGGCAGTGGTCAAGGTGGACCATGCTATAGTCAGCGGGCGTGAGCCACAGTGAAAGGCTGATTCTAGAAGCATCCCAGCGGCGGCCCGCCGTGCTGGAGCTGATCCGGTCCACCCGCCGCCGCCTGATTTTGTCCGTGTTCCGTTGTCAGGATTTCGCGATTCTGGACGAGATCGCCGACGCCGTGTCGCGCGGTGTGCAGGTGACGGCACTGCTGACACCGTCCGCCAAGAACTGGGACAAGCGGTTGCAGGACCTGGGCCTGTTGCTGGAATCGATGGGCGTCAAAATGACCCGCTATGCCGGTGAGCACGCCAAGTATCACGCCAAGTACATGGTGGCGGATGACGAAACCGCCCTGGTGGCGTCGCTGAACTTCACGTCGAAGTGCTTTGACCGCACCTGCGACTTTATTCTCACCACCACGGACCCGGATGTCGTCATCGGTTTGACCGCCTTGTTTGAAGCCGACCGCGCCCGCCCGCCACTGGCTTTACCAGACAATCTCGGCCAGCGACTCTTAGTGGGGCCGGAGATCGCCCGGGGCCGCTTCGCCAGCCTGATCGCCGGCGCCCAGCACCAGATCCGCATCATCGATCACCGCGTCCGCGATTCCCAGATCGTCCGCCTGCTGCAGGAACGGGAGCGCGCAGGAGTCGAGGTGCAGATCTTGGGTCAAGGTGACTTGGCCGGGATGACCTCGCACGGCAAGCTGCTCCTGATTGATGAAGAGGTGGCTGTGTTCGGCAGTGCCTCGCTCGCTAGGCCGTCACTCAACGAGCGCCGTGAAGTGGCCGTCACGGTGACCGATCCAGCCCTGATATGTCAATTGAGTGAATACTTTACGCAGTTGGCCGCCCGGACACCGGGTGGCGTGGAGACAGCCTCCTCGGCCCGCGCCGCCGATGACCTGGAAGAGGATGAGCCGGAGCCGTAACTGCCCACCCGGCAAACCTTTGGGAAACAAAGGGCATTTCCGCTATAATTCACTCCTGAACCGCCTCAAGGGAGATACAAGTTCTGATGAGTTTGCGCGAACAGGAGCCTGACGAAAGCTGGCGATGGGCGGCGGGGTTCTGCCTGGTGGGCGTAGCCGCCATTCTCGGTGCCTTGCGGATGCCGGATGTGCTGGCGGCCTCAGGGCTTCACACCGGCATTCCCGGCCTGGATGAATCGTCCAGAGGACCGGTGACGCCGCTGACTCAGTTTCTGAAAATGGTGCTGGCCACGCTGATCGGCCTGCTGGTCACCGCCGTGCACAAGCGGTTCCACCGGGACCGCCCGCTTCCGCGTTCGCTCCAACAGGCCCAGGTGCTGCTCTGCATCGCCGGCGCGCTGGTGATGATCATCATCGGTAATTCCACCGCCATCGCCTTCGGTGTGGCCGGTGCCGCCGGTATCGTGCGCTTCCGGACGCCGGTTGAGGACCCCAAAGACACGACGGTCCTCTTCCTTTTGGTCGCCCTCGGCATGGCCAGCGGCGTGGGGCTGATGGAGGTGGCGGCTGGTGGGGCGGTGTTCCTGTGTGCCGTCATCGCCCTGTTGGACAAGATCGGCGAATCCGCGGGCCGCACCCTGGTTTTGACAATTGTGGCGACCGGGAAAGATTTTCCTAACGATCACGTGCAACGAATTCTGGGTTCAACAGTCGATTACTATGAGGTCCGGGAATTGATACGGGGAAATGAAGCAACGGTTCGCTACAGCGTCATGCTGGCTGCAACGACGAAGCTTTCCTGGATCAGCCAGCAGCTGATGGAGAATGGCGAAGCCGGGTTGAAGGCAGTTTCGTGGCAGGAAGCTGGAAAGAAGAGCGCCTGATGCATCGGCACTACCTTTTCGTTGCGGCCTTGCTTTGTGGTGCTGCCTCCGCCTCCGCGCAGGACCCGGCGCCTCCTGCCGCCGCAACGCATACCGCCCCGCCCGCCGTCGCGTTGACGGGGATGAAGCGCCTGTTTGGGAACCCGCGCCTGGAAATGCGGCCCCGGCCGCGCGTCCATCTGGGCGACTGGATCAGATTAGACTTCCGGGTGAAGTTTCTGCACGATCTCCGCACCTTTGAGCCCGAGATTAGGGGTGAAGAAGGGGACGTCGCCAACCTCCGCACGATGCGGGTGGGCATCGAAGGCCGCATCACGCCCCATTTTGAGTTCGAGATCGACCGCGAAATCCGCAACGAGGTCGGCGCGGCTCTTCGGATGCGAACCCGTGAGACGGACGCGCTGTGGCGCGATGTGTATGGAAACTTCCGCTACTGGCGCCGCTTCCAGATTCGCGCTGGCCAGTTCAAGATTCCCTTCGGCCTGGACGCCCAGCAAGGCACCGCGCACCGAGACTTCGCCTTCCGGTCGCTGATCGGCGAGCGTCTGGCCCCTGGTCGCGATGTCGGCATCATGGCCCACGCCCGGGTGCTGGACCGCCGCGTTCAATACCAAGCGGGTATCTTCATCAGCGACGGCTGGAAGGCCCGGTTGCCCGATAACACCCGCAGCGGGGAACGGACGATTGCCGGGCGCATTGCAGCAACGCCTCTGCGCTTTTTTAAGGTACCCTCCGCGGTCAAGCCGTTCCAGGAGTTGGAGCTCGGATTTGCGGTGGCGCAGACGCCCGTCACGGAGGGATTGCACAGTCTCCGCAGCCGGACTTGGGTGGACACGCATAACTTTTTCCCCCGGATTTTTGTGCGCGGCCAACGTTGGCGCATGGGGGCCGAACTGAACTGGGTCCACGGCCCGTTTTCGCTGAGCGGAGAAGTGATCCGCGTCACGGATCAGCGGCTGGGACAAGGGATCCGGGGGCAGGATCTGTCGGACTTGATCGCCCGGGGCTGGTACAGCTCCGGCACCTGGCTGGTGACCGGCGAGCAGAAGCAGAATGTCGTCCGGCCGCGCCGCGATTTTGGGACCGGCAAGGGCCTGGGAGCGTTCGAGATTGCCAGCCGGTACGAACAGATCCGTTTCGGATCGGCGTCCAACCCCGGCTTGCCGTCCCGCAATACGCGGGCGGCCAACATTCTTTCGCAAAGCGAACGGGTGGCGACGTTTGGGGTGAATTGGTACCTCAATCGCCACATGCGAATTCAATACAACTGGATTCGCGAAGTGCTGGAGGATGGGCGAACGGCTCCCATTCCGGGGGTCAATACCTACTGGAGCAGGTTTGCCCGCATGAGTTTTGTGCTGTAGCAGTTGGGAGAGGAAACACAATGTTGACGGACCGTCCACGCACGAGAGGCAGCCGCCTGATCGGACTATGTCTCCTGGCCGGACCCGCTGTGCTGGCTCAAGTGCCAGCCGGGCTGACACTGGCTGACTTCTTTGATGGCAGCAAGGTGCAGGAACTTCGTTTTGAGATCCGCCCCGCGGATTGGGCGAAACTCAAGGCCACCTATCTGGACAACACTTACTATCCGGTGGAGTTCACCTGGCTGGCCAACGGCAAGGAAGTAACGGTGCCCGATGTGGCCATCCGCTCCCGGGGCCGCGGCAGCCGCAGCTCCATTAAGCCCAATCTTCGCATCGACTTCAACCGCTATGACCCGGAGCAGAAGTTCTTGGGTGTGAATTCAGCCGTCTTGAAGGCCAACAACCAGGACGCTTCGATGCTGAAAGAACGATCGGTGTTCAAGCTCTACTCGCGCCTGGGTCTGCCAGCCTCGATGCAGGCTCCTTGCCGGCTCTTCATCAATGGAGAGTACGTGGGCCTGTTCCTGTTGACGGAAGAAGTCCGGTCGGAATACACCAAGCGCTATTTGGGCGAGGGCAGCGGCGATCTGTTCAAGTACGATCCCTTCCCGACGTATTACTTCGATTGGCGGCCCACCTGCGGCAAGTCCGACGAGGTGGCTTGCAGCACCGATCCGGCCCGCTGGACGCCGGCCCCCTTCAACCCGGAGGAGAACAAGTCCACCTTCGATATCGCTCCCTGGATCAACTTCATCCGGTCGTTCAATGAAGCCAGCGACGCCGACTTCGCGGCGGCGGTGGAGAAGTCAATTGACCCCAAGGTGTTCCTGAACCACATCGCCGCCGAGAGCTACGTGACCGACTACGACTCCATGCTGGGCGATGTCTTCGGGATGAATAACTTTTTTGTGTACCGCCACAAAGAAGGCGGCAAGTTTGACTTCCTGTTGTGGGACAAAGATGCTTCCTACGACTGGGCCACGCGCGACATCTTCCACAACCTCAGCAAGAACATCCTCACCCGCCGACTGACCGCCATCCCGCAGCGGAAGAATGAGTACCTGGAAGCGCTGTATAAGTTGGTGGTTTTGGCCGGGGGCAAAGACGGCTGGTTGGAATGGTACAACCGCCAAAGCTATAACCAGATCAAGGAAGCTGTTTACGCCGACAAGAACAAGCAGTACTCCAAGTCCGGCGTGGAGACGCCCAGCACCAACGAAGTCTTCGAGGCTCAGATTGCGGCCAATGAGAAGTACGTGACGGAGCGGGCCGCCTTCGTATGGACGGCGTTGACCGAAGTCGGATACGTGCCCTCCACGGCGGTTACTTTAGCCGAACAGGTGGTGAATGAGGCACGCGAGGCCGTCTCCGCCATCACACCGGGTGCCGTGGTGGAATTGACCGGGCTGGGATTTGGCGAGGAGACGCTGGAAGCGGCCGCCGACAAGCCGGTGACCAGGCTAGGCAATGTCTCGGTGTACATCAACGGATTTGAAGCGCAGCTGTTAACGTTGGCACCGGATCGCATCCGGATCAAAATTCCGGCTGAACTGGGCACCAGTACCGGTACCACACCGATTACAGTGATGGTTTCCGGGCCAACAAATTCGCGGGGAACTCGCTCTGGATCCCCCATTAATGCGACATTTAGCAATACCATTAAGGTGGCGGTGGCGGCTCCACCGGCGGCGTGAGAATCGGACGCCTTCCATAAAGAGGCGATGGAGTTGAGCAGGAAGTAGTTGGAATCAGGACCGCACATTTCTGGCAGTTTGGCGCGACGTTATTGGCCCGCGTCTCTGACAGGCGTGGTGCGCTCCGCCGCTAACCGCACGACTCAACTGGTGGACCGGCGCGGCTTCGTCGGCCTCCTGGTGGGCGGCCACTTCGCCGCCTCGGCCCTCCGGGCCGCCGTCACGCCGATCCACCGGCCCTACCTGCAGAATGTGCGCTCGGATGGAGCCACCATTCTCTGGTCGACGCGCGAGAATGTGGAGGCCTCGGTCACCTACTCGACTGAAGGCTCGGACCCGGTGACGGTGCCCGTCCGGGCGCGCCCATTGGGGCCGGCGGAGACGTCTGTTCCTTTCACCTTCTATCAGTACCGGGTGGATTTACGAGGCTTAGCGCCGGGCAAAGAGTACACCTACCGGATTACCGTCGGCAGTGACGTCATCACCAGCGAGACGCGGAATCGCTTCAAGACGCCCGATACCGGGCGGTTCAGCTTCCTGGTCCTGGGCGACAGTGGCGACGGCAGCGCCCCCCAACAACTCCTGGCCCAGCGCATGGCGGAGGAGCGGCCGGACTTGGCCTTGCATGTCGGCGACATTGCCTACGAAGACGCCACCTTCGAGCAGTTCCAGGCCTACTACTTCGAATACTACGCCAGCCTGATGGCGCGCGCCCCCTTCTTCACCGCGCCGGGCAACCACGAATACTGGACCGCGCGCGCGGCACCGTATCTGGCGCTGACGGCGGCACCCGCGGGAGAAGTGCCCGCCCAGGATCACGGCCGGTATTATTCGTTCGCGTGGAACGACGCCCATTTCGTCTCGCTCGACTCCAACCTGCTGGACAATACCGCGGCCACACAGCGGATGTTGACTTGGCTGGAAGCGGACCTGCAGGCCACCACGGCGCGCTGGCGCATCGCCTTCTTCCATCACCTGCCCTATCCGTTGACGCACCATCTGCGGGACCCCCTGTGCCGCGCCGCGCGGGAGCAGTTTTTGCCCATCCTGGAGCGCTACGGCGTCCAGTTGGTGCTGACCGGGCACGAGCATTCCTATCAGCGATCCAAGCCGGTGCGCGGCAACCAGGTGGTCACCACGGGACCGGCTACGCTGCACGTCGTCAGCGGCGGCGGCGGCGCCCGCTTGAACACCGTGGCCCCGCATGAACTGGTAGCCAAATCGGTGGCAGCGTTTCATTATCTGCGGGTGGAAGTCACCAACGCGACACTCACCGTGCGGGCGATCGGCACCGATGGCAGAGAGATTGACCGGACCATGCTGGCGATTCCGGTGCTCCCGCCGGAACGGGCCTTCGTCAATGCGGCATCGTTCACTTCGGCGGTGGCCCCCGGCTCACTGGTGACGATTTTTGGCGAAGGCTTGGCCAATGAGACAGCCACCGCCCAGGTCTCGCCCCTGCCGAAGGACCTTGCCGGAACCACCGTCTCGATCAACGACATTCTCATTCCGCTGGTGTACGTGTCGCCGGGTCAGATCAACGCTCAGGTGCCGGCCGGAATCACGGGGCCGTCGCTGCTGCGCATTACGACGGCCAGCGGCGAAACCACCATGAAGGTGGAGATTGCCGAAACCGCCCCCGCGATCTTTGCCTCGGGCATTCGACGTCTGAATGGCACCATCATCGACGCCGCCAACCCGGCCCGCGCGGGCGAGACACTGATCATCTATTTGACCGGTCTCGGACGCGTCGATAGCGATCTTCCTCCCGGCGCTCCCGCCCCGTACTCTCCGCCGCTGCGCGCGTTGGGCGCGGTTGAAGTGCGCATTGCCGAACAATCCGTCACGCCTAGTTTCGCTGGCTTGGCCCCGGGCCTGGTGGGTGTCTGCCAGGTGACGGTAGATGTTCCGGCCAGCCTGCCCGATGGTTCGCACGCGCTCCGCGTGATTGCGGCCGGTGCGTCCAGCCTCGCGGTCAACATACCCGTCCGCACCCGCTAAGCCAGTCTCGGGGCGCGGCATGCTGTAATGCTTGGCAAGGGAGAATTGGCATTGGCAGGCAAAACCCATCTGGATCGGCGCACATTTTTCAAGAGTTCTGGCATGGCCGCACTGGCTAGCACACCGGGCGCGCTGCCCGCCGCCGGGGCCGGGCAGAAGTTTGATTTCGACACCCCCTACAATCGCGTCGGCACCAACAGCATCAAGTGGGACGCCCAGTTGCGCAATTTCGGGGCCGGTTCGCTGGTGGCCGGCATGGGCATCTCCGACACGGACTTCCGCACCGCGCCCGTCATCACCGAAGCACTGAACCAGCGGCTGAAACACGAGAACTGGGGCTATCTCGACATGCCCCGCTCCTTCCCGGAAACCATCATTAGCTGGAACAAGCGCCGCTACGGCATCGAGATCCACCCGGACCGCATGCTGCTTTCCACCGGCGTCCACCCCAGCATCATCAGCGCCCTGCGTGCCTTCTCGCCACGCGGCAGCAAGGTCTTGATGCTGACTCCGGCCTACGATGGCTTCTTTGGCGACATCACCGCCGCCGGTTGCGTGGCAGAGCAGTGCCCGATGAAGCTGGTGGACAACCGGTATCAGATCGACCTGGAAGAACTCGACCGTCACATTAGCGCCGACACCAAATCGCTGATCCTATGCAACCCCAGCAACCCCACCGGCAATGTCTGGACCGCGGCTGAACTGACCGCCGTCGGCGAACTCTGCACCCGGCGCGGCGTTGTCGTGCTGGTGGATGAGATCCATTGCGACTTTGTCACCCCCGGACACAAATACACGCCCTACTGCCTGCTACCCAACCGGGAAGTGGTGATGAACAGCGTCACCTTTAAGTCCGCCAGCAAGGCCTTCAGCCTCTCCGCGTTGAAGTGCGGCTGGATGTACTCCGACAATGCGAGCTACATCGCCCGCATCGCTGCCACCGGCCACAGCGGCGATATCAACACCCTGGGCGTGGTGGCGACGCAAGCGGCCTACACAGGCGGCGAGCCGTGGCTGGCCGAACTGGTGGCCTACATCGACGGCAACCACGACTTCACCGAGAAGTACCTCCGGGAGAAAGCACCGCTGATCCGCTACACCAAGGCCCAGGGCACCTATCTGGCCTGGCTGGACGTCAACCCCTTGATCGCCAAGCTCGGCGCGGCGGAGAAGGCCGCAGCTGCCACCCGCCAAAAGCCGGCCGGTGCGCGGCCCGTCACCGCTTCCATGCTGGTGCAGGACTTCCTGGTGAAGCAGGCCAAGGTGCAGATCAACCCCGGCAGCGCCTATGGCTTCGTGGGCGAGGGCCGGATGCGGATGAACCTGGCCACCTCACGCAAGACGCTGGCCCTGGCGCTGGACAACATCGCCGGAGCGATTGCGCGGCTGTAACCAAACAGAACGAACCGATTGTGGACGCGCCGGTTGGGTAGATGCCGTTACCGAGCCACGACCGCAAGGGAGTGGTCTTCGCGGAGTTCCGTCACCGGACGCCTAAGCCAGCAGCGGCTTGATCACCTGCCCGTGCACGTCGGTCAGTCGGAAGTCGCGGCCGGCGTGGCGGTAGGTCAATCGTGTGTGGTCAAAGCCCAGCAGATGGAGCGCGGTCGCGTGCAGGTCATGCACGTGCACCTTGTTCTCCATCACCTGATACCCAAAGTCGTCGGTGGCCCCGTAGGTCTGGCCGCCCTTGATGCCGCCTCCCGCCAGCAGCACCGTAAAGGCCGGCGGATTGTGGTCCCGGCCGCAACCCAGCTTTTCAAGACCTGAATTCTGGATCATCGGCGTGCGGCCAAATTCGCTGCCGATGATGATCAGCGTCTCCTCGAACAAGCCGCGCAGCTTCAGATCTTCCACCAGCGCTGCAATCGGCGAATCAACATTGCGCGCCAGCTTGGCATGGACGCGGATATCATCGTGGCTGTCCCAGGGCTGGAAGTTGCCGTAGTAGATCTGCACCATGCGGACGCCGGATTCCACCAGCCGCAGCGCCATCAGGCAGCCGCGCCCAAAGTCGGAGATGTCATACCGGGCGCGGATCTTCTCCGGCTCCTTCCGGATATCAAACAGCTGCCCCGCCTCGGTCTGCATGCGGTAGGCCGACTCCATCGATTCGACCGCGCTCTGCAGGTTCGGCTGATCGCCCACGCGGTCCAGATAACGGCGGTTCAACTGACCCAACAGATCCAGTTGGTGCTTCTGTTCATCCAGCGTCAGGTCCGCGTTGCGCAAATTCTGGATCAGCTTCTCCGGCTCCACGGCGCTGGTGTGGATGTGGACGCCCTGGTAGCTGGACGGCATGTAGCCCGCCGACCACAGCGACGAACCCAGCACCGGAAAGCCCGGGCACAACACAATAAAGCCCGGCAGATTCTGGTTCTCCGTGCCCAAGCCATACGTCACCCAGGAGCCCATGGAAGGCCGTCCCGGCAACTGGTGGCCGCAGTTCATCACCTGCAACGATGGGCCATGGTTGCCGTTCTCGGTATACATCGACCGGACCACGCAGAAGTCGTCGATCCGTTTCGCGATATGCGTAAAGATGTCGCTGACTTCGATCCCCGATTGGCCATAGCGCTTGAAGTCCCAGGGCGACCGCATCAGCGTTCCGCTCGCGCGGTCCGTACGGATCTTGGGGCCCGGCATCGGCTGACCGTCATGCTTAACGAGGGCGGGTTTGGGGTCGAAGGTATCCACCTGCGACATGCCGCCGTTCAGGAACAGAAAGATGACGTGCTTGGCCTTGGGCGCAAAATGTGGCTGCCGCGTGGCCGCCTGCAGCGTGCCTTGCATGCCCGCCAAGCCAAAGCCGCCACCGAGAGTTTTGAGTAACTGACGCCGGTCCAACATCGCTTTAGTTCACGCTCGCAAATTCGCCGGAGCTCAGCAGGGTCTGCAAATAGACCGGCCATGCCTTCGCGCCCGGTTGAGTGAATTCTATCCCGATTCGCAACTCTTCAGAATCCGGCGGCCGGCTATAGAGCAGCTGATACGCCCGTTCGATACGAGCCTTCGCCGTATTGCCCGCCTCCTTCAGCAGCCTCTCATGCAAGGCCTGTGCCTGCTGCGCGACAAACTTGCTGTTCAACCAGTAGAGCCCCTGCAACGGCCCCGCAGTGACCGGGCGTGCATCGGTGGACGTATTGGCATCGGGGAAATCGAACAGCGCCATCGTCGGGTCAAGGCGCGTCCGGCTGACAGTCAGATAAAGCGACCGTCGTGGATTCGTGTCACTTAACACCGCCGGAGCGCCGCCCACCTTCGCGTCCAACCGTCCGCTCACGGCCAACACCGAATCACGCAATGTCTCCATGTCCAGCCGGTGCAGCAATTGGAAGCGTGACAGCAGCTTGTTGTCGGCATCCTTTTCCATCGCCGCCGGATTGCTGGTCGATTGCGCGTAGCTGCTCGACAGGAGAATCTCGCGATGGATCGCCTTGACGCTCCAACCCGACTCGATAAACCGCGCCGCCAGAAAGTCCAGTAGTTCCGGATGCGTGGGCCGCTCGCCCATGCGGCCGAAGTTGGATGGCGTGCGGACAAGGCCTTGCCCAAAGTGATGCTGCCAGATGCGGTTCACCATCACCCGAGCGGTCAGCGGGTTGGAAGTGCTGGCAATCGCCTCGGCGAGCGGTGCCCGTCCACTGCCCTGCGTGTACGCCGAACCCTCACTGCGGCTGAGCACTTGCAGAAAACGCCGCGGTGCGATCTCACCCGGGGTCTTCGGGTCGCCCCGCAGCGCCACCGGAATATCCGCTGGCTTGGCCGCTTCCTCCACCGAATGGAGGAACGGATACATCGGCGGCAGCTCCTTTTCGAGCGCCGCAATCTCGGCGTCCAGGCGCTCAACATACTGCTTCGCCAAACCACCCAGGTAGGGCCGCACCTCAGCATGGGAACGGTAGAGCACGCCCGCCGGAGCCTTGAACCCGTCGATGTTGTACGGACCATTGGCAAGCTCGCGCCACTGATAGAACTTCAACACCGGCAGCGACACGATGTTGGTGTACTGCCGCGTGTTCTCGTTCTTCAGTCCCTTCTTGCCGCCGAAAGCGACGTAGTTCTTGTCATCCACTTCCTTGGCTTCATCCAGCAGCTCCAGCACGAACTGCTGGTAGCGGGCGGCCTCAGCCTGCACTTGCGCCTCGGTGGGCTTGCTGTCGATCAGCTCATACCAGGACTTCAAATACGGATGTTCCTTGTCGGCGCGGTTGGCCAGGTACGTCTTCCATCGCGCGAGCGTCGCGGTATCGAGGCCCGCCACTTCGTTCTGATTTGCAAACACCGCCGTCAGGTACCGCGCCGTATCGCGCGCCTGTAGGTCCACCAGCTGTTTGCCTTGATCAGTCAGGTAGTCGGCCAGGGTCTCCTTCAGCGCGTCGATCTTGGCTTTCTGCGCCTTGTAGCGCTCCACTTCCGTGGCCGGCACCAGTGGGTGCGGCGCGGAGGGCGAACTGCTGAAGATGCCGAGCAACGAATAGTAGTCCTTGGTCTGGATCGGATCGTACTTGTGGTCGTGGCATTGCGCACAGCCCACCGTCATCCCCAAAAACACTTTGGTGGTGACATCCACCTGATCATTGGCCCCGCTCGACAGCGCCTGAAAGCCCAGCCCGGCGCGATGAGCCGCGGTCTCCGGCAGCAGGTCAGCGGCAATCTGGGCTTTCGCGAAAGTGTTGTAAGGCAGATCCTGATTAAACGCCTCCACGACCCAGTCGCGATAGCGCCAGGCGTTGGGCAATGGAGTATCGTGATCAGCTGCCAGCTGGCCATCGGAGTACCGGGCCAAGTCCAGCCAGTGCCGCGCCCAGCGTTCGCCATAGTGCGGCGAGGCCAGCAGCCGGTCCACCAGTTTCTGTTTGGCGTCGGGCGAAGTGTCCTTGATGAACGCGTCCACGTCCTCGGGGGCGGGCGGCAGGCCCGTCAAGTCCAGCGTCACGCGCCGCGCCCAGGTCCGCTTGTCCGCCGCAACGGCGGGCTTCAACTGTGCCGCCTCCAGCTTCGCCAACACAAAACGATCTACGTCCGTCTTCGGCCACGCCGCCGCTTTCACCGCCGGAAGAGCCGGTTTCTTGACGGGCTGAAATGACCAGAAGGCTCGCTCCGCGTCCGTGATGACTTTCGCGGAGACCACCGCCGGACCCGTCTTCACCGGCCAAGGCACACCACGCTGGATCCACTCACCCAACGCGGCGATCTCTTCTCCGGTCAGTGCGCCCACGGGAGGCATCTTCAGCCGGATGTGCGTCCGCCGCACCGCCTGCATCAGCAGGCTCTCTTCCGGCTTGCCCGGCACCACCACCACGCCAGACTTGCCACCCTTCAGCACCGCTTCGCGCGAATCCAGGCGCAGATTGCCCAGTCCGCCTTCGCTATGGCAAGCCTGGCAATGCGTCGCCAGCAAGGGCCGGATGCGCAGCTCAAAGAACTCGTCGTCTTTGTCGGCGGCCGAAAGCGCGCCCGCGCTCGCCAGCCATAGGCCAGCCAGCACCAACCCGGTTCGGCGTTTCGAGCATTTCATCATCAACAGATCCGTGTTGGTGGCATCTTACCGAAATTCAACGCCCGCCTGTGATATCGTCGCGAGCACGCCAATGATGCTCGACCCCATACAGGCCGCCGCGCTGCGCCGCAAAGTGAGCTGGCGCATCTTGCCGCTGGTGGTGCTGCTCTATCTGGTCGCCTACCTGGACCGCGCCAACGTGGGCTTCGCGAAGCTTCGCATGCAGCAGGACCTGCGCTTTTCCGACGAGGTAT
The DNA here is from genome assembly GCA_026394075.1 of Acidobacteriota bacterium. Lineage (GTDB taxonomy): Bacteria > Acidobacteriota > Terriglobia > Bryobacterales > Bryobacteraceae > JAPKYZ01. Next base: position 22,010 of record JAPKYX010000096.1, on the reverse strand, counting down.
TTGGCTTAGGCATCGGCATTTTCTTCATCGGCTACCTGATTCTTGAGATCCCCGGCGCGCTGCTGGTGGAACGCTGGAGTGCCCGCAAATGGTTCGCCCGCATCCTGATCACCTGGGGCCTCATCTCCGCCGCCACCGCCTTTGTGACGACGCCAACTGAGTTCTACAGCATCCGTTTCCTGTTGGGTGTGGCGGAAGCCGGCTTCTTCCCCGGCATCATCGTTTACTTCACGCACTGGTTCCCCGCCCGCGAACGCGCCCGGGCGATGTCTGGACTGGTGGTGGCCATTCCCTTCAGCCTCGCCATCGGCGCGCCGCTCTCTGGCTTGCTGCTGGATGTCCATTGGTTCAACCTCGCCGGCTGGCAGTGGCTGTTCATCGTTGAGGGCCTGCCGGCCGTGGTCCTTGGCATCGTCACGCTCTTCGTCATGACGGACCGTCCGCGCGACGCCCGCTGGCTGACCCCGCAGGAGCGCGACCACCTGGAAGGCGTGCTCGCACAGGAGGCCGCGGCCAAGGAAGCGGCGGGCAAGGTGAGCGTCTTTGCGGCCCTGCGGCAGCGCAACGTTTGGCTACTCGCGCTCGGTATCTTCGCGACTAACCTGGGCGGCTACGCCCTCACCTTCTGGCTGCCCACCACGGTGAAGAGCATCTCCGGCGGCTCTGACCGGTCAACGCTGCTGATCAGCGGCTTGTTCTACTTGTGCGGCCTCGTCGGCGTCATCGTCTCTGGCTATTCGTCAGACCGTACGGGCGATCGCAAATGGCACTGCATCGCGGGCCAGGTCTTGGCCGGTTGTCTGCTGGCGGCCAGCACCATTCCTGGACAACCCGTCTGGCTGGTGATCGCCTGGCTGTTGTTGACCGGCCTGGTGGCGCAGTCCTGGCCTCCGCCCTTCTGGGCACTGCCCACGGCTACTTTGACCGCCTCAGCCGCCGCCGCCAGTATCGGCTTCATCAACATGTTTGCCAACCTGGCCGGGTATCTGGGCAACCACGTCTTTGGGTGGATGCGCGGGCGCGGCATGAGCGACCTGCAAGGCCTGATGCTGCTGGCCAGCTGCTACCTGCTGGGCGGCCTGATCGTCAGCCAAGTGCGCGTCAGCCGGGAAGCGGCCGCGCGACCGGCACGGGCCACCCACTGATCCGCCGCGCTCACATATGATCAAAGCTCTTCAACACTATGACCTCATCGCTATTTGACCTTTCCGGCAAAGTAGCCGTGGTGACCGGCGCCGCCCAAGGCATGGGCCGCGCGATGTCGCTCGCCTTGGCGGAAGCCGGTGCCAGCCTGATGCTGGTGGATCGCAATGAAGCGGGCGTTCGCGAGACGGCCGCCACCATCACCGCACAGGGCGGGCGCGCGGAATGGGCCGTGCACGACATCTCCGACCCCACCGCAGTGAGAGCCCTGTTCCGCCGCGTCGATAGTGATTTCGGGCGCATCGACTTTTTGGGCAATGTGGCGGGCGAAGCGGTGCTGGGCGCACCCGAAGATATCTCGCTCGAAGATGTTGAGCAAGTGTGGCGCAACCTGGTGCTAGGCCGCTTCTGTGCCTGCCAGGAAGCGGGGCGGCGCATGCTGGCGGCAGGACAAGGCAGCATCGTCAACATCGGCTCACTGGCCAGCGTGACGGCACTGGGCCGCGGCCATATCGCCTACAGCATGGCGATGGGCGCCGTCGCGCAGATGACGCGTGAGCTGAGCACGGAATGGTCCGGACACGGTGTCCGCGTGAATGCCATCCTGCCGGCGCAAGTGTTGAATCCGGGCCTGGAGAAGCGCATCGCGGAGGCGCCCGCATTGCGCGATCAATTCTTAAGCGGCATCCCGGCCGGACGCTTCGGCCACCCCGACGACATCCGAGGCTTGGCCGTACTGCTGGCCTCCGACGCCTCCCGCTGGATCACCGGAGCGCTGATCCCAATGGACGGCGGCAACCTCGCCTTGAACGGCGGCGGCTCCGTCCGGCACCGCGCCGAGGTGTCCGCATGACACCACAGCAAACCTATCTCTACCGGACCATGCAGCTGATCCGGACCACCGAAGAGCAGCTCGCCCGCAGCCATGCCCGTGGCCTGGTCCACGGTGCCTGCCACACCTACGTCGGCCAGGAAGCCATCGCCACGGGCGTGTGCGCGCACCTGACGCCGCGCGATGCCATCTTCTCAACACATCGTGGGCACGGCCACGCACTGGCCAAAGGCATGCCGCCGTTTGAACTGATGGCCGAACTGTTCGGACGCACCGGCGGTTGCTCGCGAGGCCGCGGCGGATCGATGCACCTGTTCTCACCTGAGATCGGCATGATGGGCACCAGCGGCATCGTCGGCCCTTGCATCCTGCAGGCCACCGGCGCGGGCTACAGCTTTCAGCTCCTCAAGTCCGACCAGATCGCTGTAGCCTTCTTCGGGGATGGCGCAGTGAACAACGGAGCCTTTCATGAAGGCCTGAACATGGCCGCCATCTGGAAACTGCCCGTGTTGTTCGTCTGCGAGAACAACCAGTTCGCCACCGAAGTTCCGTTCGCCTATGCGGCCGGTAATCCCGACGTGGCCGGTCGTGCGGCCGGGTATGGCCTACCGGGAGTGAAGCTGGACGGCAACGATGTGGTGGCCATCGCCGCCGCCGCAGGCGAAGCCATTCAGCGTGCCCGCAGCGGCGCTGGACCCACGCTGCTGGAGTGCCTCACTTACCGCACGCGCCCGCATTCAGAAGGCATGGGCGACTACACCTACCGCACGCGCGAAGAAGTGGCGGCGTGGCGGGAGCGTTGCCCCATCAAGCGCTACCGCGCCGTGCTGCAGGAAACTGGCACGCTGCCCGAGACTCTGGATGCGATCGATGCGGAGGTAACGGCCACTGTGCAATCTGCGGGCACGGCAGCGGAGCAGTCTCCCTGGCCCGACCCCGCCGACGCCGCCACGCACGTCTATGCGTCCGCTCCTCCACCACCCGCCGAGCCCGAGGTCGCCACCGAAGAGAGAGCGATCTCGTACTCCGCCGCCACCCTCGAAGCGCTGGACCACGAGATGGCCGCCAACCCCGGCATCTTCGTGCTCGGCGAAGGCATCGGAGTGCGCGGCGGCAACTTCGGCACCACCGTCGGGCTCTACGCCAAGTACGGACCCCAACGCCTGCGGGACACACCCATCTGCGAACGCGGCTTCGTCGGCCTGGCCGGAGGCGCGGCCATGACCGGCACGCGCCCGATCGTCGACTTCATGTTCATCGACTTCATCAACGACGCCTTTGGTGAAGTGATCAACCAGATCGCCAAGATGCAGTACATGAGCAGCGGACGCCTGAAGATGCCGGTGCTGTTGCGCGGCTGCATCGGCATCGGCCACGCCGCGGCCACGCATCATTCCGGCAGCTACCATTCCATCTACAGCCACATCCCGGGCTTACGCGTCGTCGTGCCCGCCACGCCCTACGATGCCAAAGGCCTGCTGACCCATGCGCTGCGCTCGCAGGACCCGGTGCTGTTCCTGGAACCCCGCGAACTGCTCTCTGCAAAGGGCCCCGTCCCCGCTGGTGACTACGAGATCCCCTTCGGCCAAGCCCGTCTACATCGTGAGGGCACGCACGCCACCGCCGTCGCGATTGGGGCGATGGTGCCACGAGCGCTGGCCGCGGCCCATGAACTAGCGGCGCAAGGCATCTCCATTGAGGTACTGGATCCGCGCACCGTTTCACCGCTGGACACCGCCGCCATTCTCGCCTCGGTCCGCAAGACCGGGCGGCTGCTGGTGATCGATGAAGCCTTTGGCCCCTGCGGCCTCACTGCGGAGATCTCCGCCGCCGTCGCCGATGCTGGCTTTGACGATCTCGATGCACCCATCCGCCGTCTACATGGCATCTCCGACGGTCGAGACCATCGCGGCCGCACTGCGCGAACTGGTGAACGAGTAACCGCATGGCCATTGAGATCACCGTTCCGCGCCTGGGCTGGTCCATGGAGGAAGGCCTGTTTGCCGGCTGGTTAAAACAGCCGGGCGACTTCGTTAGTGCGGGTGAGCCGCTGTTTGCCGTCGAGAGCGACAAGATCACCATGGACGTCGAATCGCTCGACTCTGGGGTGTTGTTTGTTCCGCCCGATGCCCCGGTGGCCGGCGGCGTCGTACTGGTCGGCCAGCTGCTCGGCTTCCTGCTGGCACCGGGCGAATCTGAGCCCATTAGCGGAGCGTCCGAACCGAGCCGCGACAGTATGGAGCGGAGTCAGCTCAACTCCCAAAGCCTCCCGGAGCCAGCACTACCCGCAGTCGCCGCACCAGAGCACTCGTCCCCCAAGGCACCCCGCAACAGCCACTCTCCGATCACGCCACGAGCGCGGCGGGTAGCAGCGGAACTGGGCATTGATCCCACCACCCTTATCGGCACGGGCCGCGGCGGTCGCGTCCGGGAGGCCGATGTGCGCGCCGCGCAGCCTCTCTCCTCGTCACCCGCGACTTCAGTGCCCATCTCCGGACCGCGCCGAACGATCGCCGCGCGCATGCTGGAGAGCCAGCAGCAAACCGCACCCGTCACCCTCACCAGCCGCGCCGACGCCACCGCTCTTGTCGCTCTGCGCGAGCAATGGAAGAAGACCACCACGTCAGCGCCCGCCTACACCGACTTCATCGCCAAGCTAGTGGCGAGCGCGCTGCGGCAACATCCGCTTCTCGCAGGCCGCTGGGAGGCCGACCGGATCGTGCTGCCGCAACGCTTCGACCTGGGCTTGGCCGTGGACACGCCGCACGGCCTCTTCAACCCAGTGCTGCGCGATGTCGCCAACGCGACTCTGGCAGACCTGGCGCGCCAATCGCGACAGTTGATCGAAGCCGCGCAAACCCGTCGCCTGCGGCCCGAGCAGATGACCGGCAGCGTCTTCAGCATCTCCAATCTGGGCAGCTTCGGCATTGACGCCTTCACGCCGATCATCAACTATCCGGAAACCGCGGTGCTCGGTTTAGGTGCCATCCGCAAGGAGCTGGTGGTGACGGAGGCAGGCGATTTCAGCGTGCGCCAACTGATGACGCTCAGCCTCACCTTCGACCACCGCGTGGTGGACGGCGCTCCGGCAGCTCGCTTTCTCGCCACCCTGGTGCAGCTGATGGCTGACCCGCCAGCGGAGTTGTCGGCCCCATAGCGGACAGGGGTTCGATATGCTGCTGGTAATCAAACCATGCCGCCCACCGTCCAGCTAAGTGTGATTCGCGCTGCCTCGCACTGCGCGTTGATCCTGGTGGCACTTGTGCCTGTGCTCGCAGCAGCCGACTTTGAGCATGACGCCGCGCCGCTGTTGCGCGCGCGCTGCATGCCCTGCCATAGCGCCAAGGTCCGCAGCGGCGGCCTGTCCATTGAGACACGGGAAGATATCCTGCGTGGCGGCAAGTCCGGCAGCGCCATTGTTTCCGGCCGCCCCAGCGACAGCATCCTGTTGGGCCAGATCGCAACCGGCAAAATGCCGATGGGCGCGCCTCCGATGCCTGCCGCCGAGATCGCCACCATCCGCACCTGGATTGAGACCGAAACCGCCAAGCCACCCGTGGCCGAACGCGATGTCCACGCAATCTTCAGCGCCAAGTGCTGGGTGTGTCATGGCCGCGTCGAAAAGAAGGCGGGCCTGGACCTGCGGACCATCGCCAGTCTACTCAAGGGCGGCAAGTCCGGCGCGGCGCTCGTACCCGGCGCTCCCGACAGCAGCCTGCTGGTGCAAAAGATCGCCGCACAGCAAATGCCGCCGCCGAAGCTACAGGAGCAGTTCTCCGTCCGTGGCCTCACCGATGATGAGTTCGACAAAGTAAAGCGCTGGATCGCTGAAGGCGCGCGGCCCGACAACGAGCCCGTGGCCGCCGTCGATCCGCTGAACGATCCGGCGATCAAAGCGAAGGATCGGGAGTTCTGGGCCTTCCAAGCGCCACGCCGCGCACCTGTGCCCGTGGTGGCCGGAGCCACGCACCCGATCGACGCGTTTGTGTTGGCCAAACGAGGAGCCACGGGCAGCCCGCTCGCCACTCCCGCCGCCGATGGAGCGTTGCTACGCCGTGCGTACTTTGACTTGACCGGTTTGCCGCCCGCGCCTGACCAGATCGCCGCCTATCGCAGTGACGCCCGCGCCAACCGCTACGAAGCGCTGCTCGACAGCTTGCTGGCTTCGCCCCGTTATGCGGAGCGCTCCGCGCGGTTGTGGCTCGATGCGGTGGGCTATGCCGACAGCGAAGGCGGCAACAATTCCGATCAGGCCCGGCTGCACGCTTGGCGCTACCGCGATTATGTGATTCGTGCCTTTGCGGCCAACAAGCCCTACAACCAGTTCCTCACTGAACAATTGGCCGGGGATGAGCTGTTCGACTTCCGAGCCACGAAGCAGTTGACGCCGGACCACATCGACCTGATGGCCGCCACCGGATTCTGGCGCATGGCGCCCGACGGCACCAACAGCACGGAGCAGAACTTCATCCCGGAACGCATGGATGTGATCGCCGGGCAGATTGAAGTGTTGGGCTCAGGCGTGATGGGCCTCTCGATCGGGTGCGCCCGCTGCCACGACCACAAATACGACCCGCTGCCCACGCGCGACTACTATCGGCTGGTGTCAATTCTGACGCCCGCTTTCGACCCCTACGCCTGGCTGCCCGGCGAGTTCCCCTGCGGCGGTGTCGGTGCGAACTGCGATGAGAACAATACCCGCTACTTCATCGCCAAGGCCACACCGGAATACGCAGCGATGGTGACGCACAACCAGCCTCTCGATGCACGCATCGCCGAACTGGAGCGTGCACTCGAAGCGGCGGCCAAGCCCTATCGCGAGCAGCACGTCGCCGCCAAGAAGGCCGCAGCAGCCTCCGACATCAAGCTGCGGGAGCTGGAAGAAGCCTACTCGGCCTTCAAGAAGGAGAAGGCCGCGCTCGATAAACAGATCGCGCAGGAGAAGGCGAAGCGCAAGGGGCCGCCGCTGGTCCGCGCACTGTTTGATCTGGGCCCGGGGCCACCCGCCACCCGCATCCTGATGCGCGGCGACGTGGCCAGCCCCGGAGCGCTGGTGCCGCCCGGCCCGCCTTCCGTGCTTTCCGCCAGCCTGAAGCCCTATCAGCCCGTCGCGCTCGCTCATTCCAGTGGCCGCCGTCTGGCACTGGCCCAATGGCTGACCGAACCGGAGCATCCGCTCACCGCGCGCGTCATGGTGAACCGCATCTGGCAACAGCATTTCGGCGCAGGCCTGGTCAGCACGCCCGGCAACTTCGGGCGCATGGGCGCGGCACCGGAGAATCAGGAGCTGCTCGATTGGCTGGCCACGGAGTTTGTGCGCACCGGCTGGGACATCAAGGCTCTGCACCGGCTGATCATGACCTCCCGCTACTACCGCCAGCGCACCGGCGGCACCGGCTTCCCGCTGCAACGGATCGATGCCGAAGCCATCCGCGACACCATCCTGCAGATCGCCGGACGCCTGGACACGACGCAGTTCGGACCCGCGGATGCGATCAAGCAGCTGCCCGATGGCGAAGTGATCACCGAAAGCCGCCGCCGCAGCATCTATGTCTCGCAAAAGCGCACGCAGCCCGTGTCGCTGCTCGACACGTTTGATCAGCCGTTCATGAATCCCAACTGCGTCAAGCGTGGCCAGTCGGTGGTCTCCTCGCAAGCGCTGCACTTGATGAACAGCGACCTGGCGCGCGAGAACGCCCGCTTCATGGCCGGACGCATTGCCGATGCGGTGGGCGATGATCCGAAGGCCCAAGTGGAGCGAGCCTATCTGCTTGCGCTCGCGCGGCCACCAACGCCGGACGAACTGACGGCGTCGGTCTCCACCATGCAGCAAATGGGTGAGCAGTGGAAGAAGTCGCTCGAAGCGGACCGCCCCGCCGAACCCGTGACGACCCGCTCGCGCTGGCTGGCGCTGGCCACGCTCTGCCACACCTTGATGAACTCGGCTGAGTTTCTCTACATTGACTAACAGGGAGTACACGCCATGACCACTCGCCGCGATTTCTTCTCCCGCATCTCGGATGGCCTGATGGGCACGGCCTTGGCTGGCCTGTTCTCGGCCGATCAGTTAAGCGCCGCCTCCGGCCTCTATGACCTGACACCCAAGAAGCCGCACCACGCACCCAAAGCCAAGGCGGTCATCCAGCTGTTCATGAATGGCGGCCCCAGCCAGGTGGACTTGTTCGACTACAAGGTGGCGCTGGAAAAGTACGCGGGCAAGGCTCCGGGGCGCGATCTGGCGGCGGAAGTGCGCGCGGTCCGCGAGACCGGCGGCCTGATGCCATCCCCCTACAAGTTCTCGAAACACGGCCAATCAGGCATCGAGATCTCGGAACTGCTGCCGCACCTGGGTAAGGTAGCCGACAACATCGCCGTGGTGCGTTCCATGTACACGACGCACTTGGCCCATGAGGCGGCGCTGTTCCTGATGCACGGCGGCCGGATTCTGCCCACGCGGCCTTCGCTGGGTGCCTGGATCGTCTACGGGTTGGGTTCAGAGAATCAGAACCTGCCCGCCTACGTCGTGCTGGATGACCCGAAAGGTCCGCCGATCAACTTCATCCAGAACTGGCAGGCCGGCTGGCTGCCCGCGGTCTATCAGGGCACGCGGGTACGCTCCGAAGGCTCGCCCATTTTGAACTTGGCCGCGAAGCAGGAGTACCCCAGTGCCATCGTCGACCTGATCCGCAGCCTGCTGCACCGCCTGGATGCCAACCACAGCCAGCAGCACCCCGGCAACGTTGAACTGCAGGCCCGCATCGCCAACTATGAGCTCGCCGCCCGCATGCAGATGGAGGCCACCGACGCGCTGGACTTGAGCAAGGAAAGCGAAGGCACCCGCGAAGACTACGGCTTGAACGACGAGCGCACGGCCTCCTACGGCAAGCGTTGCCTGATGGCGCGCCGGTTGGTGGAACGCGGCGTGCGCCTGGTGCAGATCTACATCGAAGGCCAGATCTGGGACAACCACAACAAGATCCGCGAAGGCCTGGAATACGCCTGCGGCAAGACCGACCGGCCTGCCGCCGCTCTGGTCCGCGACCTGAAGCAGCGCGGCCTGCTCGATTCCACGCTGGTCGTCTGGGGTGGCGAGTTCGGCCGCCTGCCCATCGCGCAGGACCCCGGCCCCAACGCGGGCCGTGACCATGGCCCCTCTGGCTTCAGCATCTGGATGGCCGGCGGCGGCGTGAAGGGCGGCACCACCTACGGCAGCACCGATGAGATCGGCTACCGCGCCGCGGAAGACAAGGTCAGCGTCCATGACTTCCACGCCACGGTGTTGCACCTGCTGGGCATGAACCACCGCAACCTGGTGATCCAACGCGAGGGCCGCTTCGAACGCATCACCGACGAGTTCCCGGCTCGGGTGGTGGATGGCATTTTGGCGTAGGGGCTGGCGGAAAGCTTCCAGCGCTGCGAAAGCTAGCGCCGGTGATGAGCTTCAGGCCGCGCCATCCTCAAATGCACGCAACACCGCAACGGCGTCCAATGCACCATGGCCGAGGCCTTGCGCACGGCGGTAGAGCGCCAAGCACGTATCCATCAGCGGTGCGCTGATCCCTGACTCTTGGGCAGCCTCTGCGATGAGCCGATTGGTCTCCAGAACGTTGGTGATCGCCGCTTGGGCGCTGAAGTCTCCCTCCAGTAGTTTTTCTACCTTCACGCGCGAGATGTCGCTCGCCATCTGGCTGGCATTCACGATCGAGGCCCAAGCGCTGAGGTCCAGCCCTTGCGCCCGGGCGAAATTAGCCGACTCAACCAGCCCCGTGATGCTGGCGATCAGGAAGACATTCACCGCGAACTTCATCGAGAGCGCCCGGGGGACCTCTCCGCAGTGCACCACTCCTCGACACATGGGCGAAAACAGAGCGCTTACCTGCTCAATCGCCGCCTCTTCTCCGGCCAACATCGCCACCAGTTGACCAGCCTCAGCCGGTTTGCGGGAGCCCGACACCGGTGCCTCGACGTAGCGCCCGCCCGACGCGCGAATTTCACTTTCGAGAGTCTTGGAATAGCCGGGCGCCACCGTTGCGGTGTTGATGATCGTGCGTCCGGAAATACGGCTGGCCCACCCTGGCGTGCCGCGCGCAAGAATTGCATCCAGTGCCACGCTATCGGCCAGCATGAGGAAAACAACCGGGCACCGCACAAACACCTCTGATGGCTCCGCTGCGATGCCCACGCCCAATGTCTTGAGGCTGGCGTACTTGGCCGGAGTCCGGTTCCAGACAACCAGCTTTTTGCCGGATCGGGCCAAGTTCAACGCCATCGGCTCTCCCATGGAGCCGAGACCAATAAACCCAACCTGCTCCTCAGTTGATTCGATCATTCGACGTTGCCTTGTGTCTTGTTGTTCGGTGCTACGCGGGGCCAACCGGCCTTACCGCCAACGCTTTCCTCGATCATAGCCTGGGCTAACTGATGACAGCGGCGCCGTGTTCCACGTGTCATTCAGTCGGCGCATCGCGGGGCGATTGACGCAGTCGTCGCGGTCCTTCGTTTGCATTGCACCTAGCCAGGGCGCTACAAACGAACATGCGATCTTTGGTCCGCCTCTTCGCCCTGCTGGCGTATGTGATGGTTTCCGTGGCGGAGGCGCGGGTCGTCCGCTTACGCATTGACCGGCGGGAGCCGGTGCTCAACGGCAATGCCTTTGGCACCGCGGGGGCCTACGAGAAGCTGGTGGGGCAAGTGGAGTTTGCCCTGAACCCCGCGCTCGCCGCCAATGCAGGCATCGTTGATTTGAAGTTGGCGTCGCGCAATGCGGCGGGTGAGGTGGAGTTCTCAGCGGACTTCTACTTGCTGAAGCCCGTCGACCCAGCCAAGTTCAAAGGCCGTCTGCTTTATGAAGTGGGCAATCGTGGCGGCAAGGCGCTGCTGGCCACCTTCCAGAAAGCGGCGCGCAGTGCGGACCCCACCACTGAGGCGGAGTTTGGCGATGGCCGCCTGATGGCGCAAGGCTACGCCCTCGTGTGGATGGGCTGGCAGTGGGATGTGCCGGAGGGGCGGATGCGGATGCAGATGCCGATCGCCACCGAGGCGGGCCAGCCGATCAAGGGCCGCATCCGGGGCAACTTTATTCTCGATGCCCGTTCGACCACCGCACCGCTGGCGGATCGTGCGCACCAGGCGTACCCGATCGCCGACATGGCGGACCCGGAAGCTTTTCTCACCGTGCGTGACAGCACCGATGGCAAGCCGCAACGGCTGGCGCGCGGGCAATGGCGCTTTGTCGATAACAACACCGTGGCGCTCGATAGCGGGTTTGAACCGGGGCGGATCTATGACGTGGTCTACACGGCCAAGGATCCCCGCGTTCTGGGCACGGGTCTCGCGGGCACGCGTGACTTGATCAGCTTCTTCAAACACGCAACCCAGGGCAATCCGCTGTCCGGCGTCAAGCATGCCACCGGCTGGGGGATCTCGCAAAGCGGCCGCTTCCTGCGGCACCTGCTCTACGAAGGCTTCAATGAAGATGAGCAGGGGCGCCGCGTCTTTGATGGCGTGATCGACGAAGTGGGCGGCGCGGGGCGTGGTTCATTCAATCACCGTTTTGGACAGGCGTCGCGCGATGCGGAGCAGTTCTTCAACTTCCTTTATCCGGTGGATATGTTCCCGTTCACTGATGGCGACCAAAGTGACCCGGTCACCGGTGCCAAGGGTTCGCTGCTGGGCTGGGCGCGGGCGCGGGGCGTGGAGCCCAAGATCTTCCACGTGCTCAGCAACTCGGAGTACTTCAACCGCGCCGGATCGCTGGTGCACACCGACGTGGCGGGCCAGCGCGATATTGAGCCTCCCGCCAATGTCCGCATCTACACCGTGGCCGCAGGTCCGCACTTTGCCGGACCGTTCCCGCCCAGCCAGGCCGCCCATCTGGCCGCGCCGTTGAATCCTCTAAACCGCAACCTGATCATGCGCGCCTTGCTGGACGCGATGGACCGCTGGATGGACACCGGCACAGCGCCGCCGCCCAGCCAGATGCCGCGGATCGCCAACAAGACATTGACGCCCAGCTCCAACGCGGGCTGGCCCACGATTCCCGGAGTGAAGTTTCCGCCGCCCGTGCTGATCACCTATCGACTGGACTTTGGACCGCGGTGGTCGCAGGGGATCGTCGATTATGAGCCGCCGCTGTTGGGCAAACCTTACGCCGCGCTGGTGCCCGCGGTGGACAAGGACGGCAACGCCATTGCGGGCATCCGCATGCCCAGCGTCCAAGTGCCCATCGGCACCTACACCGGCTGGAACTATCGGCCGCCTGCGATCGGTGCACCGGAGCAGTTCTCCGGTGAAGCAGGCGCCTTCTTCCCGTTGGCCGCCACGCGCGAGGCGCGGCTGAGCAGTGGCGACTCCCGGCTCTCGTTCGGCGAGCGGTACTCGAGCCGCGATGAGTATTTAGCCCGCATCCGGCAAGCCGCCCGCCAACTGATCCAGGCGCGATTTCTGCTGGAGGCAGATCTACCGGAGGTGGAGGATTTCGCGAAAGCTCAGTTTGACTGGATGAGCAAGCCGCCGGCTAAACCGTAGCTTCGTCTTCGCTCGCCGCCGCTCCGGTTTCGACGCTGGGGTCAGCTTTCTCAATCTTCTCGATCTTCACCCGCGCAATGCGGTTGCGTTCCATCGCCAGCACGGTGTAGCGCCGCCCGGCTTCGTTCACCACTTCCCCGCCCTTGGGGATGAAGCCCAGGCGCGACAGCAGGAAACCCGCCAGCGTCTCAAACCCAGTCTCTGAAGGCAGCTCAAGCCCGTATTGCATTTCCAGGTCGCGGATCGGGATGGTGCCTTCCACCTCGATCTCTTCCGCCTCGGGCAGGTGCGGACGGCGGCGATCATCGTGTTCGTCTTCAATTTCGCCGAACACCTGTTCCAGCACGTCTTCCATGGTCACAACACCGGCAATGGTGCCGAACTCATCCACCACCACCGCCAGATGCTTGTGGGCGGCACGGAACTCGTCGATCAGTTCGTTCAGCGGCTTGGTTTCCGGCACGATCAGCGGCTTGGTGATCCAGTCTTCCAGATGGAATGACTTGGCTTGACGGCGCCGCTCCTGCGCAAAGCGGCGGTCCCGCCAGACGCGCAGCAGGTCACGGTAGTGGATGACTCCCACCAGATTCTCGGGCGCATCACGGTAGACCGGCACGCGCGAATAGTTGTGCTCCGCCATGGTGCGCAGCACTTGGTCGAGCGTGGCATCGAGCGGCAGAGACACCACGCGCCCGCGTGGCACCATCACCTCGCGAGCGACCAACGAATGCAGGTCCAGCAGGCGATGGATGGACTCTTCTTCAAACTCGCGCAAGTGTCCTTCGTCGCCACTCGATGAGACGATGTGCTTGATCTCTTCGGCCGAATGCGCGCCGCCGCCATGGCCGGTGCTCTTGACGCCCAGGACGGCGGAGAACAAACCGGAGAACCATTCCACCGCCAACACAAATGGCGTCAGTGCCCGGTAAAAGATCAGCAGCGGCGGCGCGGTCAGGATGGCCATGCGCTCGGCCTTTTCGACAGCCAGATTCTTGGGCACCACTTCGCCCAGCACCACGATCACCAGGGTCAGCAGCAGGAAGGCAATCCCGAAGCTGGCCCCCTCCACGATCCACATGGCACCGGCCGGCACGTGCGGACGCAGCGCGCCCACCAGGGCATGCGTGATCGCCTCTTCTCCGGCCCAGCCCATACCCAGGCTGGCCAGCGTAATGCCCACCTGGCTGAGCGCGATCATGCGCTCCATGTTGTGGATCAGGCTGAGGGCCGCCTGCGCGCCAATGTTGCCTTCCGCAGCCAGCGCCTCCATGCGGGAAGGGCGCACGGACAGCAGCGCCACCTCCGCGGCGGAGAAGAAGGCGTTCAGTAGCGTCAGGACAAAAAGCGCCAGTAGCCGATAACCTAGGTGAGCGTCTGGCATGATGAGAGCGTGAACCGTGTCATTCGTTATGTTAACGCTGCCCTGGTCGTCCTTGCCTTAGGAGCCCTGGGCGGCGCTTGGTGGCTGCTGTGGCGGCCGATGCCTTCCACCTCCGGAACCGTGCGCGCCGGCGTCGCCGCTCAGGTCCAGCGCGACGCCCAGGGCGTCCCACACATCTCCGCGCAATCGCTGGAAGACGTCTTGTTTGCGCAAGGCTACGTGACCGCCAACGACCGGCTGTGGCAGATGGATGCACTGCGCCGTCTGGCCGCGGGCGACATGTCTGAGATTGCCGGCGTGGGCGCACTGGAGACCGACACCGACGCTCGCCGCCTCCGGATGCGGCACCTGGCCGAAGCGCACGCGCAGCGCCTGACCCCCGCTGATCTGGCTCTCTTCCGCGCCTTCGTCCGCGGCGTCAACGCCAGCATGGACGCCCAACGCCACGCGCTGCCGGTGGAGTTCGTGCTGATGGGCTATCAGCCGCGCCCGTGGACCATCTCGGATTCCATTCTGGTGGCATTGCAAATGTACCGGACCCTCACCGATTCATGGAAGGACGACGTGCAAAAGATGCAGCTGCTGGCCAAGGGCGACGCGGCCAAGGTGAATGCGCTGTTTCCCATCCGCAGCGGGCATGAGGTGCAGCCCGGCTCCAATGCCTGGGCCGTTTCCGGCAAGCTGACCGCCACCGGCAAGCCGATCCTCGCCAATGACCCGCACCTGGCCTGGACCTTCCCGGCCACCTGGTATCAGGTGCACCTGAAGGGCGGCGGCTTGAATGCGGCGGGCGTCAGCCTGCCCGGGCTGCCCGGCGTGATCATCGGCCACAATGAGCGGATCGCCTGGGGCGTGACCAACCTGGGCTACGACGTGCAGGATCTCTACATTGAGCGCGCCAATGAACCGGCCCGCCAGGAAATGGAAGTGATCCGCATCAAGGGCGCGGCCCCGCAGCAGTTGCCCATCAGCGTCACCCGTCACGGCCCCATAGTCACCCAAGAAGGTGGCCGGCCCTTGGCCTTGCGTTGGGCGGCGGCCGAAGTGGGGACGTTCACTTATCCCATGGTGCAGTTGAACATGGCCCGCAACTGGACCGAGTTCCGCGACGCGTTGCGGCGCTATCCCGGCCCGGGACAGAACTTTGTCTATGCTGACGTGGACGGCAACATCGGCTATCAAGCCACGGGTCTGCTGCCGATCCGGCAGGCGCATGACGGCGATGTCCCAGTGGATGGTGGCGACCCCAAGTTTGACTGGCAAGGGTTTCTCCCCTTTGACCAGCTGCCCAACTTCTACAACCCCTCCAGCGGCCTGATCGTCACCGCCAACCAGAACCCCTGGCCCGCCGAACCGGGCTTCCGCCTGAATGGCGACTTCGCGCCCCAGTACCGCTCCAACCAGATCCGCGCGCGCCTGGAAGCAAAGAAGGCCCTCACCACCGAGGACATGCTGAGCATCCAGACCGACATCTACGCCGCCTTTTCCCACCGGTTGGCGCGAGAGACCGTGGCCGCCTATGAACGGCGCGGAGCCAAGAACCCGGCGTTGGCTGAACCGGCCAAGTTGCTCAAAAACTGGAACGGCCTGATGACGGCCGATTCCGCCGCTGCCTATGCGGTCACCTTGCTCTACCAGAACATCCGTCGCACCATCGCGGAGCGCGCGGCACCCGGCAAAGGGGGCGACTATGCCTACCAGATGGCTCCCTCAGTAGTCGAGAATCTGATGGCCGCCAAGCCCAAGGACTGGTTTCCTGACTGGGATGAAGTCATCGTTAAGGCGTTCGACGAAGCCATGGCCGAAGGCCGCCGCAAGCAGGGTGACGACCCCAACCGCTGGCGCTACGGCCTGGTGAATGAGATGACGCTGGGGCATCCGGTGCTGTCGCGCGTGCCTTATGTGGGCCGCTACTTCCAGATCGGGCCGGTGGAGATGAATGGAGCCTCCACCACGGTGAAGCAGACGACGACGCGCATTGGCCCGTCCATGCGCTGGGTGGCGGATCTCTCCAACTGGGACACGTCGCTGAATAACCTGGTGGTGGGCGAATCCGGCCATGTGCTCTCCGGCCACTTCCGTGACCAGTGGAAAGCCTACTGGGCCGGCACCAGCTTCCCGCTACCGTTCACAAAGGTGGAAGCCGCCAAGACGCTGGAACTGGTGCCGTAGCGAGTCTCCCAAGCGCCCGCCGCCCACTGGCTTCGAGCAGCAACGCGCTAGCTTCTCAGCGTGCGGCCTTCGAACTGCTCCATCCGCTCGATCACCCAATCGGGCACGGGCTGGGGCCGGCCGGTTTTGAGATCGACGTGGACGTGCACTTGCTCGATCACCGCACGCAGGTCATCGCCAGTGACGCCGTGTAGTTCCAGTTGAGTGGTCAAGCTGGTCCGTCCAATGCGGCTGGTGCGGACGTAGGCGACGACTTGCTCGTCATAGCGAATGGGCGCGCGGAACTCGACGGTGGCTTTCACCACGTGGACCTCAAAGAAGTTCTCGCCGGGAGCAAACGAGATGCCCAGGGCGCGCCAGTATTCGGTGACGCCCAAGTCGGCGTAGTCCAGATAGCGGGCATTGAACACCACCGCTTGCGGGTCTACCTCGGAATAGCGGACGCGGAAATTGTGGGAGAACCGGAAGCCGTCGCGCGTCATCACGGGCTAGAAGCGGACCCCGATGCCGGCCAGAAAGGCCAAGTTGTTGCGGCCCTGTTTGGAGATGCCGTTCACCAGCGACTCTGGGCTCTGGAAGTGGAAGTTGCGCACCTCCGCGCGGAACAACAAGAACGTGACGGGCTTAAAGTCTAGGCCCGCCGCGGCATCCCACGCAAAGACACTTTGGGTGTTGCTGGAAGCGAGTGTGCCGACCGTGCGTGTACCAGCCGAAGATCGCGCCAAGCGGCCCCCGCCCACACCCGCCGAAACCCAGGGTGTCACCGGTGCGACCGGCAGGAAACGCACGCGCAAACCCGGGATCACGGCCAGATTCACTGACTCCGCCGTCACCGATCCGCTGGTGATCTGCGTCCAACCGGCGCCGCCCACCATGATGGGCAGTTCCATGCCGAGGGCCACCGCACCCAGATTCAGGAAATTGCCGCCGAAGTTCAGCAGGCCCACGGCCCGGCCACCAGCCGTGACGGTGCCCGAGGTGGCATTGACCGAGCCCTGTCCGGTGGCGTTCAACCCACCGCTGGCCACGATGTCGATAGCGGCCACCGGAAGCGCAGTCAAGCAGAGAAACAGTGCGAACTTTGTCATCCGCAACCTCCCGAAAGGCGAACTAGTCCCGTGTTCTACAGCCAGCTTAGACCAGCACCGGCGGAGCGACCGGCATGGCCATCAGCTGATCCTCGAACGAGTAATCGATCTTGGACTTCTTCTGATTCCGCACATACCAGCGATACGATTCCTGCAAGCCGGTCAGGAAATCAGTCGGCTTAAACTTCAGCATCCGCTGCGCCTTGGCGACCACTTGAGTAATCGCGGGGATGTCAAAGTAATACCCGAAATAGAGCTTCGGCCCCAACGGATGCCCGCCCGCCATCAGAATCTGACGCCGCGGCATACGCGTAAGGTGCAGCTTCTTGCCAGCGGCCTGGGCCAGCACTTCCAGCAACTCTTCCTGCGTGATCGGACGCGGGTTGGCCACGTTAAAAGCCTGCCCCAACGCCTGCGGCTCATCCAGCACCTTCATGCACATGGCCACCAGGTCTTTGATGAAGACAAACTGCATCAAGCGGCGGCCGTCGCCGGGCAGGATCAGGCTGCGGTTGTCGCGCAAGCGATCCCAGAAGAACTGCTCGCGATAGTAGGGGTTGCCGGGTCCGTAGATGAACGGCGGCCGGATGGTCACCACCGGCACTTTGCTGCGATGGTAGAGCCGGAACAGCATCCGCTCGGTCATCGCCTTGTTGCGGACGTAGGGGTCGGGATGATCGTCGGGAGCCAGCGCGTCGGCTTCGTGATGGTTCAAGCCATCGCCGTAGGCCGCCACGCTCGACATAAAGATGTAGCGCTGCAGCCGGTCACTGACGGCGCGTACGGTGGCTTCCACCTGATTGGCCGTCGTGCCCCGCTCCCAGTCGTACACGTTGTCGTAGACGGCCTCAAAGCGCTGGCCTTCCAGCACGCGCTTCAGTGCCTCCGGGTCGTTGCGGTCCGCTTGTAAGTTGACGACCCGTTTTCCGTAGTCGTGCTTATTCCGCCGGTGCAACACCGACACTTCATGACCAGCTTTGACCAGTTGGGGGACCAGCAATTTGCCGATGTAATTTGTCCCGCCAATAACGAGAACTTTCATTTTCGATGTAGGGACGTTGTTAGTCGTAATATTCCAGGCCCAAGTGAGTAATCAGGTCTTCGCCACGCATCCAGCGCAGCGTATTTTTCAGCTTCATCAGCTGAATAAAGATGTCGTGCTCCGGATACAGCCCCGGAGCCGTCATCGGACCCTTAAAGTAGAAGCTCAGCCATTCCTGGATGCCACGCATCCCGGCGCGCTGCGCCAAATCAAGAAACAAAACCAGATCGAGGACCAGCGGCGCGGCCAGAATGGAATCGCGGCACAGGAAATCCACCTTGATCTGCATCGGATAGCCCAGCCATCCGAAAATGTCGATGTTGTCCCAGCCTTCCTTGGCGTCGCCGCGCGGAGGGTAGTAGTTGATCTTCACCGAATGGAAGAGGTTGCCGTACAGCTCAGGATACAGATTCGGCTGCAAAATCGAATCCAGCACCGAAAGCTTCGTCTCTTCCTTGGTTTTGAAGCTGCCCGGATCTTCCAGCACTTCGCCATCGCGGTTGCCCAGGATGTTGGTGGAAAACCAGCCCGTCATGCCCAGCATGCGCGCCTTAAAGCCGGGGGCCAGCAACGTCTTCATAAACGTCTGGCCGGTCTTGAAATCCTTGCCGCAGATCGGCACGTTGTTGTCCCGCGCCAGATCGAGCAAACACGGGATGTCGTGAGTCAGGTTGGGGGCGCCGTTGGCGAACGGTACGCCACACTTAATCGCCGCATAGGCGTAAATCTGACTGGGGGCGATGTCGGGGTCGTTGGCCACCAGGCCAGCTTCAAAAGCCTCAATCGTCTGGTGGACAGCAGCCGCCCGGTGAAACACTTCAGTCGACCCGCACCAGATCATCACCAGCCGCGCACAACCGTTGTCCACCCGGAACTTTTCAATATCGGCGATCAGCGCCTGCGCCTTTTCCCACTTGGTGCCCTGCTTGACGTTCGGCCCGTCGATGCGCTTGACGTATTCGCGATCGAATACAGCGGCCATCGGCTTGATCTTTTCCAGCGGCTCGCGGACTTTCTCCAACTGCGCCGGTTCCAGTACCCGCGCATTTGCGGCGGCTTCAAACGCGTTGTCGTCGAAAATGTCCCAGCCGCCGAAGACCAGGTCCTCAAGAGTGGCTAGCGGAACGAAATCCTTAATTTTGGGGGTGCGAGCGTCGGTGCGCTTGCCCAGGCGAATCGTGGCCAACTGCGTCAGCGAGCCGACCGGGGTCGCCCAACCCTGCTTGATTGCCTCGACGCCGGCCATGAAAGTGGTCGAAACCGCGCCAATGCCAGGAATCAAGATCCCCAATTTGCCTTCGGCTGGGGCAATGTTAACGCCTTTTGTCGATGACTGAACTTCGGGCAAAAACCTGTCCTACTTTCTTCCGGACCGACATTCGCCAAGTGCCGAGTGGGCGTCTTGGGTTCGGCTGACCTGCGCTTCCTGTCAGGGAAGCGGGCGCTTTACAGCGCTAACCTGATATCGTAGCATCTCATGCCCGTGCGCGCGACTGCAACGCTGTCGGTCCTTCTGGTGGATGACGAAGCCCTGGCTTTAAGCGAATTGTCCTATCTTTTGAAGGACTTCCCTGATTTGGAGGTGATCGGCACCGCCTCCAACGGTCTCGAAGCCGTGGAAGCCATCGAGAATCTGGAACCCGACGTCGTGTTTATGGATGTACAGATGCCGGGCCTGGATGGCCTGGGCGTCATCCGGCGTTTGAACGAGAAAAAGATTCCACTCCCCCATTTCGTGCTGGCGACCGCGTTCGATCAATACGCCGTCGAGGCCTTTCAACTGGAAGCGCTCGACTACCTGTTAAAGCCCATCGAACGCGCCCGGCTGGAACAGACCGTGGAGCGGGCCCGCAAGGTGGTCGAAGGCCATCAGCGGGCGGCCGAGGCCCCCGCTACCCAGTCGGCCGCCCCTGCCCGGAATCGCATCCTGGTCCGGCATCTCAACCGCAACCTGATTGTCGAAGCCCAGGACATCATCTTCGTCACCATTGATGAAGGCGTGATCACCGTGGTCACCAATGAGGCGGAAGGCCTTTCCAACTACCGGACCATCGAAGAGATGCAAGCTGACCTGGACCCGGACCTGTTCTGGCGCGTCCACCGCAGCTATCTCGTGAACGTCAAACGCATCCGCGAAGTGGTCCCGTGGTTCAAGTCCAGCTTCCAGGTGAAGATGGATGACAAAAAGCAGACGCTGATCCCGGTCAGCCGCGTGCAGACGAAGAAGTTGCGCGCTTTGCTGAAGCTGTAGTCCTAAACCTGTCCGCCAATTCACCCGGCGGCGGGCGCAGTCATCTTCTATTCATTTGTAATCAGCGATCCAGGCTGCTATACAGGAAGTACAGGGTTTTCTCTCACTCCGAACTTTTTTGATCGGCAAGCTCGAATAACGGTTTGTGCCGACTCGCGCTTGCGCACAGCCCCCCAAGAGGATATACATCATGCTCAGACTTTTGCTGCTGGCGGCATTTTCCGCCGCTTCCCTATTGGCCCAATCCACTTTCGGCGTTTTTCTCGGCACCGTCACCGACGCCACCGGAGCCATCGTTTCCGGGGCCAAGGTCCGGTTAACGAACCAAGGAGAGAATACAACGCGCGAGTCGGCCACCGACGCGTCGGGCAATTATGAGTTCCAGAACGTCAAGCCCGGTCTTTATGCGGTCAACGTCAGCCAGAGCGGCTTCCGCGGCTACAGCGTGAAAGACATCGTACTGGTGTCGCGCCAAACGGTTCGGCTTGATGCCGCGCTGCAAGTGGGCGAGATCACCCAGACGGTGGAGGTATCGGCGACGGCGGGTGTTATCGCCACCGATTCGCAGACGGTATCGTCGACGCTGAGTGGAGAACAGATCCTGGGCTTGCCCGTGAACGTCCGCGGCGGCGCTTCGGGCACGACCCCCTATGGCATGATCGCCGCCCTGCCGGGCGTGCAGTCCGACAACGGCGGCGGCTACGGCATCCAGGGCGGCGTTCCGGCGCAGAGCGAATCGACTTCCGACGGTATCTCGATCACCAACGTCACCGGCAATAGCCCGAACCGCAACCTGTTCCCGTCAGTCGAGTCGATCTCGGAGATCAAGGTGCAGGGCGTGGGCAATGGCGCGGAGTTTGGCGCACCGGGCGACATCACCACCATCTCGCGCTCCGGCAATAACGATTACCACGGCGCGGGCTTCTGGTATCACCAGAACCGGGCGATGGATTCGCGCACGTTTAACCAGGCGGTGCTGCCCGCCAAGATCGGCAACACGTTTGGCGGGACGGTTAGCGGCCCGGTGCTGCTGCCCAAGATCTACAATGGCCGCAACCGGACCTTCTTCCTGTTCACCTGGGAAAGCTTCCGCTTCCCCCGGCAATCGACGATCACCAACTCCGTGCCGACCACGGCGATGAAGAACGGTGACTTCTCCGCTGAACCGGTCACGCTGCGGGACCCCTTTACCGGTCTGCCGTTTGAAGGCAACCGCATCCCCGCCAGCCGGATCAATCCCGTGGCCCGGGCGGTGATCCCCTTCTACCCGGAAGCCAACTTCGGCAATACCGCGCGCTTTGCGCAAGCCAACTACATCGACAACCGTCGCGCCGATATCCAGTCCAACCAGTTCGACATCCGCATCGACCACCAGTTCTCGACTTCGCATACCTTGTTCGGCCGCTATAGCCAGAAGACGAACCCTTCCACCAGCCCCAACAACCTGCTGTTGCCGGCCGACACCCAGTTCACCAACTACAAGCAAGCCGTCTTGAGCTACACCTGGACCATCGCGCCGACCCTGTTGAACGAGTTCCGCGGCGGCATTTCGTACGCGCCCTCCGGCTCGGAGT
>JAPKYX010000302.1 GCA_026394075.1 Acidobacteriota bacterium | reverse complement strand
CCCAACATCACCGCCCCCGCCCGCGCTACCTACGCCAGTGGAGGAACTATGCCCAAACCGGCACCCATCACCCCTGCATCCATCCCGGCGGCCCCGGAAGCCGCCACCCCGCAACCCTCATTCGCGCCATCCACCGCACCCCGCAAACCGGCCCGGCCCGCCAAGCTGCTGCCCATCGCGCCGGAACCCCCGCCGCCCACGCCGGACCCGCAACCTGCTGCCCGCCGCCGCGCCGCCCGGGCCCCCGTCCGCTCCGCCATGAACGCGCTCCGTCACGGCCTCACCAGCCAGGTGCTCATCCTCACCGCGCAGGACGAACCCTTCTACCTTGCCCACTGCCGCGATTTCATCCAGCACTACCAGCCCCAAGGCCTCCGCGAACTCCACCTCACCCAACAAATGGCCGACCTCCAATGGCGTCTCTACCGCGTCGCCGCCCAGGAAGCCAATATGTTCGCCCTCGCCGAATTCGACGCCCCCGCGCCCTACGACGCCGGTCGTCCGGAGATCAATTCCGCCCTTTTGGCTGCCGCCACGTTGCGCGAAAAACCCAGTACTTTACTGAACATCTCGCTCTACGAACAACGCCTCGCGCGCTCCTTCACCCAACTCCGTAATGAACTGGAAAACCTACAGTTCCACCGAAAATGGGAAGCCCGCACCGCCAAAAAACAAGACTGATTTCGTTTTTGCGAGCGCTACACCCCAATGAGGGTATCCGCGCAAGAAGGTACTACCGCCTCAAGACGCCCCGCTACTTCAGCCGCGCGCGTCAGCAAGCGGTCTCCGAAACTGGTCCCAGCCGAAAGCCTAAGCCAGGGCGTCTTTGGCGAACTTGATACAAGTCGCCATCTCCGCCATCACGTTTGATTCGCCCGGGATGTTGTATTCCAGCTCAATGTTGGCGGGCCAGGAATACTTTTCTTTCTTCATCAACTGCAAAACTTCCTTGATCGGCACCTGTCCCGTGCCCCAGGGCAAATTGCCGCCGCCCTCAGTGCCGTACTTCTTATCCTTCAAGTGCATGCTGGAAATGCGGCCGTGCATTTTCTTGATGAACGGGATGGGCGAGGCGCTGATGGCTTCGGTGAAGTGGCCGGCGTCCAGGTTGATGCTGTTGTACTTGGAGATCGCCAGCGCCGCATCCCAGCTGGTGGGGTTCACTTGCATGTGGTTGTGATAGCCGACGAAGACCTTGTGCTTGTCCGCGAACTGGCCAATGCGCTTGAGCAGATCTTCGGAGGTGGGCAGCTCCATGGTGATCGACTTGGCCCCCAGCGTTTTGGCCACCGTGAAGACGTACTCAAATTCGTCGTCCGACATCGTCTCCGTCAACGGCAGCTTGAAGACATCAATGCTGACTCCGGCGTTGTTGTAGAGCGTGCGCAGTTCCTTGAACTTGTCCATCGAAGCAGATGTGCGCCAAGCTTTGCGGTCCGCCGCAGCTTTGCGCATCGCTTCCTGCTGCTCTGGCGACAGTTGGCGGCGCCCACCAGGACCGCCCGGTCCAGGACCACCCGGTCCACCGGGAGCGCCAGGAGGCCGTCCACCGGGGCCGCCAGCGGGTGGGCCGAAGCCACCAAAGCCGCCCAGTCGGACGCCGGGCATGCCCGCAAAGGCTTCCGCCGGATCCGACATCAGTTCCACCGAACTAATGCCTAGCTCCGTGCAGTACTTCAGCAGTTCGTCCGCCTTGCCCGGCAGGGTGCGGAAGCTGTAGGTGATGGTGCCGATCTGGACGCCGCCGAACTTGGAAT
>JAPKYX010000293.1 GCA_026394075.1 Acidobacteriota bacterium | reverse complement strand
TTCGCGGTCCAGGATCACAGAGAAATCGCCGTGGCCGCCCGCAAAGTAGCCATTGGGCGAGTTGCAATCGGGCGCGTCGCCTGATTCAAGCACCAGCCCCAGATCAGAGAAGCTGAAGCCGCCGTCGGTGGAGACGGCCGCTCCAATGGCCGGCGCGGTGAGCCGGCTGCCTGGGCAGACGCCCGCGGGTTCGTAGTGATACCAGGCGTAGATCGTTCCATCCGGGTCCTGGTGGATGGCTTCAAACCAGAGCGGGTAGTGGGTCCGGGGCATCACCTCCACCGCGAGTGGTGGGCTCTGCGAAAATTGATCCGGCCCGTCGGCGCGCAATGGAAAGCCGCCGGAGGTGAAGAGATGAAACTGGCCGTCGCGCCAAATCGCCGGGCTGTTGGAATCCGGCGGATTAGAGAACCGCACCGTGGAGGCCGGACGTAGAGTCGCTTGTTGGGCCTGGGCCCTCCCGCCGAAGGCGGTGAGCATCAGCAGAGCAGCGATGATCGACAGGAAGCTCATCATTCCCAATGGCGTCAAACCGATGTCCGCGTACCTCTACTAAACTAGACTCCGGGATTACCGTAAGGTTACGCGCGGAGGCCACAATCGGACACCTCTGAAGAAATGTGAGCGGCGAAGGCAATCTATTTCATCCGTCTTCGCTAGACTATAAATTGGGCTTCCACCCTTGAATCTTTTTCCCCAAAGCCGCCCGAGCTCGTTTTCTGATCGCCCGCTGCTGACGGACGACACGAAGGTGATTGCGGCCAAACTCACCTTTTTCCACTACGCCGCCTTGGCGATCTTTGTTTTCCTGATCACCGGGTTTTGGGAACTGCAGGTGGTGAAGGAGAGCATCTACGCCGAAGCCGCTGAACGGAACCGGATCAAGAGCCGGCCGATTCTGGCACCTCGGGGCAAGATTCTGGACCGCGACGGGCGGGTGATTGTGGACAACCACTCGTCGTTTTCGCTGCTGCTGTCGCGCGAGAACCTGAAGGACGATCACCTCAAGAACATCGCGGAAGGGCTGAATCTCGATCTGACGGAGCTCACCCAACGTCTGGCCCGCTACAAAAAGCGCCCGCGCTATGAGCCGATCATCATCAAGGACGAACTGACGGCCGGAGATATCTCGTTCGTCGAGGCGCACCGCAATCAGGAGACGTTCCCGGAAATGGAATTGATCCACACCCAGCGGCGCTTGTATCCGCGTGATGGCCTGGCCGCGCACGTGATCGGGTACGTGGGTGAAATCAGCGAACCTGAGCTGGACCAGCCGGAGTTCATCAAGTACAAGCAAGGCGACGTGATCGGCAAGGACGGCATCGAGAAGCAGTACAACGAGATGCTGATGGGCACCGACGGCCAGCGCCGCGTGCTGGTGGACAACATGGGCAATGAGCGGCAGGTGCTGGAAAACAAGGAAGCCAAGCCCGGCCAGCCGCTGCAATTGACGCTCGACCTTGATTTGCAGGCGGTGGCGGAGTTGTCGATGGAAGGCCGCCGGGGAGCGGTGGTGGCGTTGGACCCGCGGTCGGGCGAAGTGCTGGCCATGGTCTCGCGCCCGGCGTTTGACCCCAACGCTTTCGCCGGACGCATTCCGACCAAGCTGTGGAACACCATCATCCAGGATCCGGACAAGCCCCTGCTGAACCGGGCCGTGCAGGCGCAGTTGGCCCCGGGTTCGACTTTTAAGCCGATCATGGCGTTGGCGGGCCTGGAAACCGGTGCGATCACGGAAGGCTTTTCCGCCAGCTGCTCCGGTGCGGCGAACTGGTACGGCCGTCCGTTCAAGTGCCACCAAAGGGGAGGCCACGGCCATGTGGAATTGCACAAGGCGCTGGCGCAGTCGTGCGATGTGTACTTCTACGCGCTGGGCAACAAGATGGGCATCGATACCATCGCCCAGTACGCCGAGATGGTCGGGCTAGGGCAGAAGACGGGCGTCGATATTCCGCATGAAGCTTCCGGCCTGGTGCCATCGACCAAGTGGAAGATGCGCGCCTACCGGCAGAAGTGGTTCGCGGGCGAGACGATCTCGGTTTCGATTGGCCAGGGCGCTCTGATCGTCACGCCGATCCAGCTGGCCTCAGCGATTGGCGGCATGGCCACCGGCGGTGTCTGGCAGAAGCCGCACCTAGTGCGCCGCCGGGGTACGGAATCACCGGCCCGCCGCGCGGAACTGAACCTGGATAACGTCAATCAAGTGGTCTATGGAATGTATGGCGTCGTGAACGAAGGCGGCACGGGCGTGCGGGCACGACTGGCCGGAGTTGAGGTTTGCGGCAAGACCGGGACGGCGCAGCTGGCCTCGAACGACTTCCTGAAGACAGCGGCCGGAAAATCGATGAAGGATACGGCCTGGTTTGTCGGCTTTGCCAACAAATCGCCGGAGATCATTGTGGTGGCGATGTTTGAGGCGGGCGAACACGGCAATCTCGCCGCTCCGATCGTGCGTGACGTGATCAAGAGCTACTTCGACAAGAAGGCGCGGATGACGCCGCCGGAACCGGCCAAGGCGCTGGCACAGGCAATGTTCCCGCGGGAGCTGCGGCGCTAATGGCCTCCTACCGCTCCATTCGCGATCTCGATTGGACGCTGATCATCATCGTGCTGATCATCTGCAGCCTGGGTGTGCTGGAGATCTATTCGGCCACGCTCAACACCGACTACAAGAGCGCCTGGTGGAAGCACGTACTGTTCACAGCGGTGGGACTGGGCATGATGATCGTGGTGGCGCAGATCGACTACCACTCCCTGCTGGGCCGCGTGCCGGCCATGTACTTCATCTCGATCGCGCTGCTGGTGGTGACGTTTATCGTGGGCCCGAAGCTGTTGGGCGGACGGCGCTGGATTCCGATTGCGGGCATGACGATCCAGGTCTCGGAATTCGTTAAGATAGTGCTCATCCTGCTGGTGGCCCGGTATCTGACAGAATTGAAGTCGGATGGATTGGAAGCGCGGGATCTGTTGAAGCTGGCCGTCTTGACGGGAATCCCGTTTATTCTCGTCAATCGTCAGCCGGACCTGGGGACGTCGTTGACGTATCTGCCGATTGTGGGTGGATGCGTGTTTTTGGCGGGCTTGCGGTGGCAGCATGTGGTGGCGGTGGCGGTGGTGGCGGTGGTGCTTCTGCCAGCGGCTTGGTTTGTGTTGGAGCCTTATCAAAAGGCGCGGTTGACGACGTTTATGGATCCGGATGGCGACCCCAAAGGGCGGGGCTATCAGGTGATCCAGTCCAAGATCGCGGTGGGCAATGGTGGAATTTGGGGCCGTGGCGTGACGCGCGGTTCGCAGACGCAGTTGCGGTTTCTGCCGGTGAGTTTGACTGATTTTTTGTTTGCGGCTTTCGCCGAAGAGCATGGCTTTGTCGGCGTGGTGGTGGCGCTGGGATTGTATTTTCTGTTGATCCTGCAGATTATCCAGACCGCTCAGATGGCTCCGGATCGAGCCGGGCTGTATGTGTGCATGGGAGTGGGGTCACTGCTGTTGTTCCACGTTTTTGTGAACGTCGGAATGTTGGTGGGCCGGGTGCCGGTGGTAGGCATTCCGTTGCCACTGATGAGTTCCGGCGGATCGAGTTTGTTGAGTGTGTTTTTGATGCTGGGGTTGGTGCAGAGCGTGCGGCTCCGGCGGTTTGTGAATTAAGCAGTTTTTTGGTTTTTCGAATTATTGGGATGGCTCGGACTGATGCAGGCGCTGATTGTAGCGCCGCCGGCCGGGTTCCGATGAGCGAAGTATTGCCAGGGTGCTGGGCGCCTGGCCCCGTTTTAGTGGCCCATCGTTCGTCGTGTATCCGCCCTCAAGGTAGCCGGGTCTCCCGTTGAAGGAGTTGCCCATGGGCAAGGAATTAGTTATTTCCAGCGGCCGTCATGAGACGAAGCTCGCGATTTTAGAAGACGGTCAGTTGTGCGAGATCTATTTCCAGCGCGGAAATGAGTACTCGCTGGCTGGATCCATCCACAAGGGACGCGTGACGCGCGTTCTGCCCGGCATGCAGTCGGCTTTTGTCGACTTAGGGCTGGAGCGGGACACGTTCCTCTACGTCACCGACTTTTTTGAAGAGTCTGGCGAAGATTTTGACCGCGTGGGGGACGACCGCAAAGGCGGCCGCTCCGGCCAAGGCCAGGGTGGCGGACGCCGCGAAGACAATCCGTCTCGCCGCGACGGATCCTCCCGGCCAGAACCCGCCATGCGCCTGGAACCGGCGATGCGGCCCGAACTGGCTCCGCGTCCGGAACCAGCGATCCGCGAAACCGTAGAAGCCCCCGTTGAGGGTGTCGTTGTTCCGGCTGAAGGCACTGCGACCGACGCAACCGCAGCCCCAGCCGCCGCTGGAGGCGAACGCCGTGGTGATCGCAATGACGACCGCCGCGGAGGCCGCCGCCGCCGCCGTCGCCGTGGAAGTGACCGGGGTGGTGGGCGTCTGCCCGATTCCAAGTACGCCCCTGCGCCCGGCACTGAGGAAGCAGCAGCTGGTGACGATGATGAGGCGGA
Source organism: Acidobacteriota bacterium (assembly GCA_026394075.1). Classification (GTDB taxonomy): domain Bacteria; phylum Acidobacteriota; class Terriglobia; order Bryobacterales; family Bryobacteraceae; genus JAPKYZ01. The sequence continues at coordinate 446 of JAPKYX010000293.1, read as the reverse complement.
TGACGACGCCGAACTGAGCAGTTCACCTGTGGCCGAAGCAGCAGAAGAGCAACCCTTCATGCTGCCCGGCGAGACGCTGTCAAAGTACCGCCGGACGCCTGCTACGGAGGCTCCCATGCGGGCCGCCGCCCCGAAAGTCGACCCGGAGCCAGTGCGCCAGCCCGAAGCCCCCGTCGAGGCGGTAAGCGAGCCGCCCGTCGCGGCTGCGGCCGAGCCCGCCGCTGAAGTCAGCGACGCCATCGAACCGCGCAGCGAGGCTATCGAACCGCGCAGCGAGGCGGAGGTGATCGCCGAGGCCCATCAGTTCGGCGAGATTGCTGACCATTCAGAAGACCCCGTCGATGCTGCAGTGGAAGCTGCCGCCGATGAAGCTGACCCGGAACGGCCGGAGCTGGTGGCCGCTGTACCGGAGCCCGATGCGCCGTCGCACACGGCCGCCGCAGCCA
>JAPKYX010000140.1 GCA_026394075.1 Acidobacteriota bacterium | reverse complement strand
TAGTATAGGGGACGTTGGAGGGTTGTGTCAAAAGGCGGTGAGGGGCGTGCGGGCCGCGTGGAGCGAGTAGCTATTGCAGGAAAGGTATCCTGAAGTATGGACCGAGACGATCGCGCTCAGGCCGAACGGCACCACGACCAGACCGACTTTGCCGCCTACTCGATGGCAAAGACGGATCGAGAACCCAGCGACACCCCAATTCTGCATACCGTTCGAGGAGTCCTGAAAGAGGCTACGCCCGGCGACTATCGCGAGCATCTCGCGGCGAAGCACCGATAAATTGGCGCCAATCCCTACCGCGCCATCCGCCCAAACAACTCCTCCGCCACCTTCACCGCTGCTTCCGCTGCTGGCCGGTCGGGCTGTTCGCTGGAGTCGTTGTAGCCTTCCATCTCGCCCTTCGTGCCCCCGTCCTGGATGACGATGCCGTCGCGGCGGGCCAGCATGAAGACACCTTTATAGAACACGCCGTAGTTCACCTCCGGCTGCGGGATCAGCCAGGCGATCTGGCCGCGGACCGGAACGATGGATTCGTCCTTCCACAGTGCCCGCGCGCCGTAACCGGTGCAGTTGATCAGTACTTTCTGCGGCAGCGCGCTCAGTTCGGAGGGCGAGTGGAACTCCCGCATTTCCAGCTTGCCGCCCTCCACGAGAAAGTCGTTTACCAACTGGCGGGAGTAGCCAGCCACGTTGAACGTCAGCCCGGTATCGCGGCGCGCGTAGCGGGTGGGGAAGGGGTGGCTGCCGGGGGGCAGCACTTGCGGGCGCGGGGTCAGGTCGGCCACGCGGTCCTGGTAGTGCGCAAAGTCGAGCTCACCGGGTTGTGCCCCACCACGGCCCCGGCCAAAGCCGCCGCCTGAGGGGCTGTCGTCGGAAAGCATATAGCGATCGGTCCATTCAATTGGATTGCCGGACATACCCAGGAAGCTCTCGTAGGTGTGGAACGAATAGCGGCACATCTTCTCCCACAGCGCCGGGAAATCGGGCGAGACGGCGCTGGCGAGTGCCACCCGCGAATCGGGCGTCCAGGAGCCGGTGGCGCGCGCGGAACGCACCTCCGGCGGACGCTCCTTGGCATAGATGGTCACCTTGGCACCGGCCCGCTGCAGCAGAATGGCGGCAGTCAACCCCAGCGCTCCGCAGCCGATGACGCCCACTTCGCGCTCGCCTGTGGCCATGGCCTTCTCGACCGCCAGAGCGCCGGAGCCCCAGGAGAGTGACCAACCACTGCCGCCGTGGCCATAGTTGTGGACGACGGTCTTGTCGCCGACGCGCTCCACATCCAGGCGCGGACCGGCCGCTCGGAAGGGGCGAACGCAGACTGTGACCCGAAAAATGCGGTCCGTATGAGCGCGGATGGGCGCGAGCTTGGGGATGGGATCGTAGGTGGGCAACGCTCCGGCAGCGGGCGCCGGTGGAGTGGCCGCAGTCTTCACCTGACGCGCACAGCCCGTTAAGCCCGCCAGCGCCGTACCGCCCAAAAACTGTCGCCGATCCATGGCACCCCTTGTCGAACAAGAATTGGAAACTTCCAAGTCTGCCAGTCGGGGGCAGTTGCGGTGCCAGACAGAGCGCCGCCACCTCGGGTAGAGCCTAATTTAGCAAACTGGTCTCAGCCGCTTGGTGATTTCTGAAAACATGGCGGATTAGAAACGGCCGCTCGCACCGGGGAGCTGCCAGATTGGCCCTTCAAACCCGAACTGGGCGAACAGAGCCCGCGCTTCATCGACGGTCCATTTGCGCCAGTCGGGGTCCAGGTGACGGCCGTACCACACGGCGGCAAACTCGTAGACCCGCTGAATGGGCTGGGCACTGCCGCGCGGGATGGCGTGGCGTTTGCACCAAGCATCAATGGCCGCCTCAGAATCGAAGACCAGCATGTTGGCGCAGGTGTAGATCACGTTGTCCCAGGCGCGCGCCATGGGCACCGGGAAGTGCACCCAAAGCTCTTCGCGCACGCGTTGCTGGTCGACGTGGATGGTCACCGGTTGCCCCTCAGCGCCCAGCGTCGTCGCAATCGTCACCTGATCCCCACCCAGCAGGGCCGCCACACCCAGCGAACACCAGGCGCAATTGCCCCACCACAACCGGTCACGCTGCCGGACCACGAAGGGTGTCGCGGATGTGGCAAAGGGATGGATCACCCAGACCTCCGGCTGGTGCGGATGGAGGACGACGCCGTGGTAATCAGCCAGCCCGCGAAGAGCTTCCGCCATCGAAGTCAGGTCCACCGCAAACTCTTCCGCCAGCGCGGCGCACGTCGGCGCAAAGCCCTCATCCACGATGCGGCGCAGGATTGCGTAGTGCAGCTGGCTATTGCTGGGTGTGGCCATCCCAAAAGATTACACGACGCCCAAGGCTATTCCGCCCGCAGAGCGATCATCGGGTCCACCTTACTGGCCTTGCGTGCCGGCAGGTAGCTGGCCAGTGCCGCCGCCGCAATCAGGCCCAGCGACACTGCCGCGTAAGTCAGCGGATCGCCGGGGCTGACCTCATAGAGCAGCGACTGCATCAGCCGGGTCAGCGCCCAGGCCGCCGCCAGACCACAGACAGCACCGATGGCGGAGAGCACCAAGCCATCACGCACAAACATACCCGTGACACTGGGCAATGGCGCGCCCAGGGCCAGCCGGATGCCGATCTCGCGGGACCGTTGCGACACCGAATAGGAGATGACGCCGTAGATGCCGATCACGCCCAACAGCAGCGCCATCCCGCCCGCAATCGCCAGCAGTGTCATCGTGAACGACGTCCGCGCCAGGGACTTATCGTAGAGCACCTGCAGCGTCTGCACGTTGGCCAGCGGCAGGTTGGCGTTTTCGGCCCAGATCGCCTGCCGCATCTCCGCAAGCAAGCTGGTGGAGCCGGCGCGGGGCGTGCGGATCACATACGTCACGCTGCGCTTCACAAACTCGGGGTTACCTTCGAAGTTCTTCAGCAGCAGCGGCCAGTAGACGATGCTGGGCGGCTTCTGATCGATGCCGTTGTCGCGCAGGTCCGCCACCACGCCCACCACCTCACTCCAGTCATCCGTGGAAGAGATCCGCACGCGTTTGCCCAAGGCCGCGCGTGGATCGTTCCACAGTTCGCGGGCCATATTCTCCGAGACCAGCACGACCGAGGCGCGTTGGTAAGTCTCCGCCCAAGTCAGATCCCGACCGGCGACGAGGCGGCTGCCAATCGCGCCAAAGTAACCGGGCGCGACATGCTTGAAGCGCCGGATGGGCGGAATCGAGTTTTCGCGGTACTGCTTGTCCTGGGCGTAGACCGGATCATTCGACCCGTTCATCAACGGCAGGTTGTCCGTGAAGGAGACATTCGCCACGCCCGCCAGCGCGGCCAGCCGACGCGCAATCCGCTCCTGCATTCGCGTCACCTGCTCGTTGCTCTTCACCTGCGCTTCAGGGATGAAGATACGGACCGTCTGCAACTGGTGGGCATCCCTGAAGCCGGGGGCAACATTACGCAACGCCTGCACCGAGCGGATCATCAACCCGGAGCTGACCAGCAGCACCAGGGCCAGGGCCACTTGAATCACTACCAGCACATTGCGCGCCCGGTGCCGCTCCCGGCTGGCACTGGCCGATCGTCCTCCGCCGCGAAGCGCTTGGGCCACTAGGGGCCGGGCATACTTCAGCACCGGCACCAGCCCGAAGATCAACCCGGCCAGCACGGAGACGGCCAGTGTGAAGGCCAGCCCCGTGGGGTCAATGGCGATCTGATCAATGCGCGGTAGTTGTGAAAAGCCTGATGTCGTGAAGGCGGTGATGGCCGCATAGGCCACCAGTAGCCCCAGTGCGCCACCGGCCAAACCCAACAGCAGGCTTTCGAGCAACAGCTCGCGGGCAATGCGTCCCCAGCCCGCACCCAGTGCGGCGCGAATCGCAAGCTCATGCTGCCGCCCGTCGGCGCGGACTAGCAGTAGGTTCGAGATGTTGGCACAGGTGATCAGCAGCACCAGACCCACGGTGGCCATCAGCAGCCACAACGTCTTGCCCGCGTCGCCCAGTAGATCCTGCTTCATGCTCCGCAGATTGGGACCCATCCGCGCCTCTTCGAACATCTGGGTGCTAAATCCCGGCGGCGGCGGAAACAGCTGCATCGACCGTTGCATCAGCCGGGCCACTTCGGCATTGGCCTGCTCCAGCGTCACCCCGGGCTTCAGCCGCGCGACGCCTTGATAGCTGAAGTTCCCCAACTGGACTTCGGCCCGGTTGAAGCGCATCGGGAACAGCAGCGAGAACTTGCGGTCCATGAACTGAAAGCCCTTGGGCAGCACGCCCACCACCTCATAGGCGTCGCCATCGGCCATGATGCGGCGGCCCAGGACGGCCGGGTCGCCACCAAACCGCGATCGAAAGTAGCCATCGGTCAGCATCACGGTGCGGGCCCCCTTGGGCTGGTCGTCCGCCTCAGTAAAGGCCCGCCCCAGCGCCGGTTGAACCTTCAAGGTGGGCAGCAACCGATGCGTGGCTGAAAGCGAGAGCACCTCTTCCGGCTCCGCCAACCCGGTGACGCTGTAGCTGCTCTCGCCCCACATCGCCAGATCTTCGAACACGCGCCCTTCCTCGCGATAAGTGAAATAAAGCGACGGCCCCATGTTCAGGTCGGCAATGTTGACCCCGGGGGCCGTGTGCCAAAGCGCCACCAACTGCTCCGGCTTGGCATAGGGCAACGGCTTAAACAGGACACCTTCGACAATGCTGAAGATCGCCGTATTGGCCCCAATGCCAATGGCCAGCGTCAGCAGCGAAACGGCCGTAAACATCGGCGACCGCGCCAAGCGCCGCAGCGTGGGCAGTACAGGACCGAGGATAGATCGCAAACAGGCCTCCCGGCAGGCATGCTCTCGAAGGAGAACTCCCGCTGCGGAAGATTACGCTCGGGGAAGGCGAAGGTTCACTTTTTCTCGGCGTCTTGTTGGGGCCAACTGTTAGTAGCGCGGGGTCAGCGGATGCGGTAGACCGAATAAGCGGCGTTGGACCAGACGGGCGCTTGGCCGGGCAGCTTCGCCTTCGACAGCACCAGATAGTCGATGCCGCGGGCGGCCATCAGAGGCACTCGGTCCGCCGAGAACGTGGGCACCAGCATCTCATTCCACCGCCGCCACCATTCGCGTGAATAGACCGGGAAGTAATTCACTTGCCCGCCCGCCTTCCAGTCAACATAGAGCGCCCGCAGTGCTCGGGCACGAAAGACACCCGGCGGCAGGCGACGCCCTTCCTCGGGAAAAAGGAACATCGCATCCGGAGCCGTCGATTGGTGAGCCCACTGGCTGAGTTCGTGCAATGCCGGCGTCTCGATGGGGGCCGGCAGCTTCTGCGATGCCGCGGGATAGAGCGCGATCGCCAGCCAGACCACCCGCTCCCAACTGCGGGTCCGGTAAGCAGCCAGGCCCGACAGGATGATGCCGAACAAGATACAGAAGAGCAATGCCCGCATCGGTTGCAGCTGCGGCATCAGCGCCCAGCGCATCTTTTCGAGCAGCAGGTAGGAAGCGGGGATGGTGAACAGGCCGATCACCACCATCAACCCCATCAGCCGCCGCAACGGGAACTCCGGGCCTATCCGCCACAGCGCCACGAAACAGACGAGACACGCCAGCGGATAGTGCCACGCATACTGCGCGCCCCAGACGGAAACCCAGTTGTAGCTGGCGCGCATGATCTGGAGCTGGGCATGGTCTTCCGCCAAGCGGCTGAACAGGTTCTGGTGCTCCTGGATGCCCGCTTGTTGGGAGGCCAGCAGAACCAGAACGCCGCCGGCAGCCAGCAGTGGCCCCCACAGCTTCCAGCGGCGCGCGGCCACCAGTGCGGCCAGCCAGAACGGCCACACCGCCGGAGCGTGATAGAGCACCGCCACGCCGCCCATTGCGCCTGCCGCCAGCCATCGCCCGTGCGCCGCCAGTCCCATGGAGAACAACAGCAGTCCGATGGCATAGCCCCGCGGCACGGGCTCATACTCAACCGTCAGCACCGCCGGACCCATGATGGTGGCCCCGGCACCCGAAATGGCGGTCACCACCAGCGCCGCCCAGTCCGGCAACTTCGCCGCCCGGGCGATCAGGTAGACACCCAGCAGCCCCAGGGCGCGGAACAGCAGTTGCTGCCCGTGGAGAATCCACTCAAAATCAGCCCCGGTCAGCCGCTTCAAACCCAGCGACACTTCGTCGTAGATGGTGAACGTCAGGTGGGCCCCGGTGACAAGCAGGTCGTTCGCCAGCAAAGCCGGGTCAAACAGATGCTCAAAAACCGGGACGTAGATCTGGGTGTCGGACTGAAGGTAGGTGTGGCCTGGCAGAAAGACGAACTGGAGCAGCGTGAGTGCGGCAATCGCGGCGGCAATCGCGACAGAGCGGAGTGTCATCCGGAAAGCGTTCGCCCCGTTACTGCGCGGGCGTCTTCTCCAACTGCTGCTTGGCCCAAAGCCGGTTGGGGTTCAACTCCAGCGACCGTTGAAAGGCCTTGCGGGCATCCGGGCTGCGGTTCAATTTGCGGAGCACGACACCCATCCAAAGGTGGATCTCGGCAGACTTGGGGTTCAGCTTCAGCGCCTTCTCCAGGTCGGCCAGCGCCTTGTCTGCGCCGCCGCCAAACTGCGAAGGCAAGTAGTAGTTGCCCACGCCATGGCTCATCCAGGCTTCGGCGGACTTGGGGTCCAGCTCCAGCGCCCGGTTGACGGCCTCCAGCGCGCACTTGCCATACTTGATGCCGGCCAGCACATTGGCGGGAATCACTTGGCCACACAGCGCACCCAGGATGCGGTGATGCTCGGCTTTCTTGGGGTCCAACTGGACGGCCCGTTCGGCCGCCTTGATGCCGGATTCAGCGGCCCGGGCGGCCCCTTCTTTGTCCCGCAACTCAAGCGCCACTTCAGACAAATAGGATTCCGCCACCGCCAGCGCATACTGGGCTCCAGCGTCGTTGGAGCCGCGGGTCGCCGCCGCGGCCAGAGCCGGAATCAGCTTTTCAATCGCCGCCCGGTCCTGGGCATCACGAGCCTTCTCCAGTTCCGGAGAGGCGGCCATCGCCGTGGCGGCGAGAAGCGGCATGAAAATGCGCATCAACATTCCCTCTTCATCTCTCTCTGTCTAGTGTAAGGCGCAGCCAAACTAGAGCGTAGCGACCTTACGATGGCCCAGCAGAAACCACAAACCCACGCAAACCAGCAACGCACCGTTTAGCCCCAGCGCCACCGGTGCGGTCAAATAGGGGATCAATGATCCGGTGGCCAGCGAACCCATCGGCATGCCACCACGGAAAGCCATATTGTAAATGCTCATCACCCGGCCGCGGATATTGTCCGGCGTGATCAACTGCACCAGCGAACTGATCAGCGCAAAGCACATGATCAGCGCCGCCCCAGCCACAAACACCAGTGACGCCGTCACCCAAAGGTTGGTGGAAAACGAGAAGCCCAAAATGATCAAGCCCAGCACGGTCATGATCGTCAGTGCAGCCCGGCCCTTCTTCGGCATCTGGCTGGTGGAGGCCACGAGCAGCGCTCCGCAAATCGAGCCCACGCCCGAAATGCTGAGCAACATCGAGAACGTATCGGAGTTGCCATGCAGCACTTCCTTGGTCACGACCGGCAAGAAGATCACCAGCGGAATGGACAGCATCGTCATCAGGAAAGCGATCAGGATCAACGCCGTCATCGCGCTCTGCTGGCGGACGAAGTCCAGGCCAGACTTGATGCCTTCCAGAATCGTGCCGCCGCTGCCGGTGGGAGTAAATCGCGGCTTCACGAACCACAATGAAATGATGACGGCGATGTAGGAGAAGCCGTTCAGCGTGAAGCACCATTGCGCGCCCAGAGAATGCAGCGTCAGCCCGGCCAACACCGGCCCGATCACGCGGGCCAGGTTGAACTGAATGGAGTTCAACGCGATCGCATTCGGCAGGTCTTCCCGCGCCACCAGCGAAGGCACCAGCGCCTGATAGGCGGGTCCACCAAAGGCCTGCGCGACGCCCACAATGAACGACAGCGTCAGTATGTGCCAGATCAAGACCAGCTTGAAAGCAAACAGCGCCGCCAGCGTAAAGGCGCACAGTAGTTGGACAATCTGGGAACCGATCAGTAGCAGGCGGCGGTCATAACGGTCCGCAATGACGCCCCCGACGAGTGAGAGCAGGAAGATCGGGATCTGCCCCAGAAACGCATCCAGGCCCAAGTAGAACGGCGAGCCGGAGATCTCCAGCACCAGCCAGTTCTGCGCGGTCGACTGCATCAACGTCCCAATCGAGGACGTGCACGCACCGGCCCACATCAGCAAGAACTCGCGAGACTCGAAGGCCTTAAAGGTGCGTTTGAACATCGAGAGACTCAAAAAAGACAGGATCGGCAGCGGGCTTTTCTGGCAGCTCGATCAACGATGCTCCGGCCCACTTCGATCCCGGCCGCCGGCTTAAGGCAGCGGCTTCTCCCGATGGATCAGGTGGCAAATGTTGCCATCGCAGTCCGTGAAGAACACGAGGCGATTGCCCTGGTTGGTGAACGGCTCACCCAGGAAGTTCACGTTCTGGCTTTGCAACTGCGCATAGGCGGTGTCAAAGTCATCCGGGATGATGGCTAGGTGGCGGATGCCCGCGGTCTTCATCTCGTTCACCGGACGGTCGCCCCCATCGTTGGGGATGATCTCCAGCATGGAACCATTGGCGGCCTTCACGAAGAAGTTGCCGGCGTAGGTGAAATTGATGTGAAAGCCCAGATGGTTTACGTACCATTGAGCCAGCTTTTCCGGGTCCGGAGAAGCGATGGCGGTGTGTTCAATTCCTTGAAACATGTTTCTCTCCCCAAAGTGTAGCAGGCCACTCCGCCGTGGATCGTCGTTGCGACAGCAAATAGCTGGGGCTAGCGAGGCTCAGGCGGCGGCAACCCTTCAAACCGCGGGCCGGAATAGGGCGCCCGATCCCAGAAATCAGTGCTCCCCTGTGCGCGGGGATCGGCCGATTGGCGCATCCAATCGTCGACTTGCACCCGCAATCGGCGTAACGCGGCAGCATGGCTGGGTTGTGCAGCAACGTTGTGGATCTGCCCCGGGTCTCGCGCCAAATCGTAGAGCTCCTCAGCCGGGCGCCGCCCGAAACTGAGATCGAAAAACGGTGCCGGGCGCTGGGCCATCAGCATCGCCTTGGTGGGCGTCGAATCGATGTCGCCATAGGGGCCCACAGACCAGAAGAACTCCGGGTCGCCAGCAGGCCAGCGATCCGGCTCAAGATTGCGCAGATAGAGATAACGCTCGTTGCGGACGCCGCGCACCGGGTAGCTCAGGTTGCCGCGGCGTACATTGGCGTGCCGCTCGCGCTCGAGGAAGATCTCGCGCTCCCGGCGGCGGGACCAGAGGCTGGGAGCCGTCATCGTCCCGGGCACCGCCACGCCGGCCGCCTCCAAGATAGTGGACGCCAGGCTGGCGATCGAGACAAAGTCCGTCCGCACACTACCCGGACGGATACGCTTCGGCAAGCGCATCGCCAGCGGGACACGCACGCCCAGGTCATAGCAGTTGGCCAGCCCGCGTGGCATTTGCCAGCCGTTGTCGCTGGTCATGATCACAAGCGTTTGATCCAGCTCGCCGGAGCGTTCAAGCGCCGCCAGCAGCCGGCCGCTGTGCTGGTCGAAATCTTCCACCTCGCAGTAGTAGTCCAGCATGTCGGCGCGCACCGTGGGGTGGTCCGGCAGGTGCGGCGGAACGGCGAAGGCCAGCGACTCCATCCGCTTTCTGCCCGCCCGGCCTTGGTTCCAGGGGACGTGCGGTTGATGGCTGCCATACCAGAAGCAGAACGGCTTGCCGGCTGGCCGCGCACCCAGGAAAGCATCGAAGGCCGGAAACAATTCGCCCGCGGGATTGGCACTGCGGCCCGGGCGGGATGAAGTACCAGGCCCGAAGCCCTTATCGGAGTAACCGGTGAAATAGCCTTGGGCCGTTAGCTGGTCCGTATAAAGCGGCACGTCCGCCGCAAGCGGCCCATAGAGGCTGGCGGCCTCCCCCAGCCGGTGTGTCGGCTGACCGGCGAGCAAACTGCTGCGAGACGGCGAACAGGAAGGGTTCGGGGCAAAGGCGCGAGTGAAAACTACACCCTCGCGCGCAATACGATCAAAGGTTGGCGTCCGGACAACCGGATCACCATAGACTCCGGCGTGGGGCGCCGCCCAGTTGTCGCCCAGCAGCAACAGCACATTCGGTGGACGGCCGCCCACCGCGCCCACAGCGGCAGCCCCCAACAGCTGGCGACGCGTGATCATGGCTTCTAGAAGACCGAGAAGCAGAAGACCTGATTGCTGCCTTCGGGACTGAGGCAATACTCGCCGATGTCGGAAAACTCTTGCGCCTCCAGCTTGAACAACCGGTCGGCCAGCTTCACGACGCTGATGCGAATGGGACGCATCGAATTGCGCTTGACGACGCGCGGAATCAGCACCTCCCGGCGCCCGCCGCGCGACTCGAACCGGTAGAGCGCAATGCGATCCGGGTCGATCTTGTCGGCCTTCAACAGCATGATCGGCTCGGCCAGCGGAGTCTTGGCCTGGGCCGTCGCACCGCTCACCGCATAGAGCGTGTCGTCCTTTTTCTTCTCTTCCGACGCCGTGCTGGAGTCCATTTCCACCAGCTTGTTGGCGTGGAGCAGATAAGGAACGTCCGCCTTGGGCGGAACCGGGCCCGTGTACTTGGCCGCCTGGGCCAGCAGCAGAATCGACAGTACGGCAGTCATCAGCTACTAGAGTACCGCCAGCCGCCAGCCTACACTGGAGGTATGACCAAACAGTACCCGGCCGCCCCGGCCATGTCGATCGATGTCAGCAAAAAGTACACCGCGACCCTTGAATTGACCCGCGGCACCATCGTTTGCGAGCTCTTTGCCGAGGCTGCCCCGAACACCGTCAACAACTTTGTGTTCCTGGCCCAAGACGGCTTTTATGACGGCACCACCTTCCACCGCGTCATCGCGGACTTCATGATCCAGGGCGGCGACCCCACCGCCTCCGGCCGCGGGGGCCCGGGCTACAAGTTCGCCGACGAATGCCGCCTGCCCGGCACCAAGAAGCATCAAGTCGGCTCACTGTCGATGGCCAATGCCGGCCCTGACACCAACGGCAGCCAGTTCTTCATCACCCACATCGCCACCGATTGGCTGAATGGCAAGCACACCGTGTTCGGCCAGGTCACCTCCGGCCAGGACGTCGTCAACGCCACCCAGCAGGGCGACACGTTGAAGAAGGTCACGATCACTGAAGCCTAAAGTGCAGTTGTGGGGCAGGCCATCAGGTGGCGCAGGCTGTCACAGGCTGCGGAAAAGGGAAGGCGACCGCTTGCTGACGCGCGCGGCTCAGAAAGCTCTCACTGTTAATTGCTGTAGCTTACTGAGCCACGACCGTGAGGGAGTGGTCCTGCAATCCATTTTCCCGGATCCTGGGTCCGCGGGCAGCGGGACTTCAGTCCCGCCCGCAGGAGCATCCGCCCATGCCCACTGAGCCCGTGCTGCGTCCCATGAGGGAAGCCGACATTCCGGCGGGGCTGGCCTTGTGCCGCGCCGCCGGATGGAATCAGTTGGAAGCGGACTGGCGGCGCATTCTCCAACAGGGTGACGCGACGGTGGCCGAGCAAGACGGCATCGTCATCGGCAGCGTCGCCGTGCTGCATTACCCGCAATGGGATTGGGTGGCGATGCTTTTGGTTTCCCCGGACGCCCGAGGTCGAGGCGTGGGCACGCTGTTGCTCTCTCATGCTCTTTCGGCCAGCGGTCGCGTGGTCGGCCTGGACGCCACGCCCGAAGGCCGCCGCGTCTACCTGAAGCACGGCTTCGTCGACGACTTCGAAATTCGCCGCCTGGAAGGCATCACGCCCGGTGGCGCCACCGGTGAACTTCCGCCGATGCGCTCCGGGTACCTGGCCCAGCACATCGGCCCGGTGATCGCGCCCGATGACGAAACAGCATGGACCATGCTCCGCTCCGTCCCCAGCGGCCAGCGCGTCTTCCTGGACGTCCCCGTAGTCCACACCGACTGGCTGGACTCGTTGCGTGGCATCGGCTTTGAAGAACGCCGCCGCCTCATCCGCATGTGGCGCCCTGCCCCGCCCGATGAGGCCGAGATTCCGCACGCCATTGAGGGTCCGGAGTTTGGGTAACTATCGATGAAACTTAGGCTGCCTTCTCAACCGAAAGTCTAAGCCCCACCGCCCCCAGCACGGCGTGCAGGCTCTTCATGGAGGGATTGCCATTCCGCGACAGAGCCTTGTACAAACTCTCGCGGCTGACCTTCGCCCGCCGCGACACTTCCGTGAACCCGCCCCGAGCTTCCGCGACATCACGCAGCGCCATCAGGAAGACGCGCGGATCGGGATCTGCCAGACAAGCCCGTAAGTACTCGATCGCATTCTCGGGCTCCTGCAACTGAGCATGGAGCAGTTCGGTATAGGGTTTAGTCTTGGTCGCCATCTTGGTAGTCCTTCCAAAATCTCTGAGCCAGCCGAATGTCGCGAATCTGTGTCTTCTTGGTTCCGCCCGCCAGCAGCACGACAACTCTCGGGCCATCCTTGCCAAAATAGACTCGATACCCCGGCCCAAAGTCGATCCTTAGTTCAAATACGCCCTCGCCCACTGCCTTGACATCCCCCAGCAGGCCAACACGCACCCTCGCCAAGCGAGCGTTAACCGCAGCCCGGGCTCGTGGATCGCGGAGACCTAGAAGCCAGTTGGCAAATGGGGCTGAGCCATCCGCTTCATAAACCAGTAGCTCAATCGGCCGTACCGGGTTCACTACCTAGATGTAGCCGATAGGATACACCCTGTCAAGATCGGATCGCGCCTCGGGTGAAATCGCAAACTGCTTGACATGTCAATCATCTTCAGGTAGTCTATCTTCGTGGGCCTCCTCCAAGAGATCAAACAAACCAAACCGTTTGCCTCTCGCGAACAGGAGGCCGTCCTGGCCATCTTGAAGACCGCCGACGACTTGCGCCGCCGCATCGCCGGGCCCGTCGAGAGCCGGGGGTTGTCGCTGGAGCAGTACAACATCCTCCGGATCTTGCGTGGCGCGGGAACCGCCGGACTTCCAACGCTGGAAGTGGCCGCCCGCATGATCGAACGGACCCCCGCGATTACCCGGCTGATGGACAAGCTGGAACAAAAGGGCTTTGTCGACCGCGAGCGGTGCCTCACCGATCGCCGCCAGGTCTTCTGCCGGATCACCCCGGCGGCGCTGGCGCTGTTGACCGAGATGGATTCCGCCGTCATCGGCCTGGACAGCCAGACCATCCAGTTGCCAGAAGTTGAGCTGGAGCAGTTGCTGAAAACTTTGCAGAATATTCGCGAATCGCTGACGTAGGTTTCGCGCATCAATTACTTGACATGTTAAACATTGTCATGAAGGAGAAACAAAATGAGCAATATCGCTGAACTGAACGCCGAACTCGACCGCATGGTGCTTTCCGGCCAAGCCATGGAAGCCTTTGAGAAGTTCTACACCGAAGATCTGGTGATGCAGGAGAACACCGCGCCGCCCACCGTCGGCAAGGCGGCCAATCGGGAGCGGGAAATCGCCTTCTTCTCCTCGATCGAGCAGTTCCACGGCGCTCAAGTGCTGTCCACCGGCGCGGGCGACAACGTGTCGTTCACTGAAGTGGAAATGGAAGTCACCTTCAAGGGCGGCCCCCGCGTCACGATGACCCAGGTGGCCGTACGCCGTTGGAAAGACGGGCAGATCTACCACGAGCGTTTTTACTACTCGAAGGGCTAACAGCGTCCCGGAAAACCGCTTGCTGGCGCGCGCGGCTCTGTAGCATCAGTAGGTTACCGAGCCGTGACCGCCAGGGAGCGGTTTTTCTACGGCCCTGCTAACCTAATCACCCCAATCTACGTCTACAAATAGGAGATCCCCCATGAAGAAGCTACTCTTTTTCCCCCTCGCGGCCTTCGCCGCCTTCGGTCAGACCAGCTATGACATTGATGGTGCGCATTCAGCCGCCCAGTTTTCCGTCACCCACATGATGGTGTCCAAGGTCCGCGGTTCCCTCGGCCAAGTGTCCGGCACGGCGGTGTTTGACCCCAAGAACCTGGCCGCCAGCAAGGTGAACGCGACGGTGGACGTCGCCGCCATCAACACTGGCCAGGCCAAGCGCGACGGCCACCTGAAGAGCCCCGACTTTTTCGACACCGAAAAATTCCCCAAGCTGACCTTTGAAAGCACCAAGTGGTGGAAGGAAGGCGACAAAGTTAAGGTGGCCGGCAACCTGACCCTGCGCGGCGTCACCAAGCCCGTGGTGCTGGACGCGGAAATCTCCACGCCGCTGGCAGGCCCCAACGGCTCCAGCCGGATCGGCGCGCAGATTACCACGAAGATCAACCGCAAGGACTTCGGCGTCAACTGGAGCAAGTCAATGGACGGCGGCGGCGTGGTGGTGTCGGACGAAGTAGCGGTGACGCTCGACATCGAGGCGACGTCGAAGGCCAGCAAGTAAGCTCGCTACACCTCAAACGCAGTTGCCGGAGCGCCGCCCTTGAGCGGCGCTCTTTCGTTTTGACAGGCAGACGCGATGAGGGCCGAGAGCTACCGCACCACACCCGTCATCGGGCTCGACGCCGAAGCATACAGCCGCCGCGGCATCCGTCCGGCCTGATAGGCCAGCCTGCCGGCTTCCACGGCCAAGCCCATGGCCCGCGCCATCGCCTCAGAATCTTCCGCTTCGGCCACCGCCGTGTTCAACAACACACCGTCGTAGCCCAACTCCATGGCAATCGCCGCATCGGAGGCCGTGCCCACGCCCGCATCGACGATTAGCGGCACGCTGGTGATCAACTCTCGGATGATGCGCAGGTTGGCCGTGTTCTGGATGCCCAGGCCGCTGCCAATGGGAGCGCCCATCGGCATCACCGCCGCCGCTCCGGCATCGATCAGTTTACGCGCCACGATCAGATCGTCGGAGGTATAGGGCAGCACAATGAAGCCTTCTTTGGCCAGCACGCGCGTGGCCTCAATGAGGCCTTCGTTATCGGGATAGAGCGTCTGCTGGTCGCCAATCACTTCCAGCTTCACCCAGTCCGTCTCCAGCGCCTCCCGCGCCAAGCGCGCCGTGCGAATCGCCTCTTCAGCCGTATAGCAGGCGGCGGTATTGGGCAGGATGAAGTACTTTGAGCGGTCAATGTAGTCCAGCAGCGACTCCTTCGACTTGTCATCCAGATTCACCCGCCGCACCGCCACCGTCACCACTTCCGCGCCGCTGGCGGCATGACAACGGGCCATCTCCGGAAAACTGCGGTACTTGCCGGTGCCAATCATCAGGCGGGACCGGAATTCGCGTCCGGCAATCGTGAGCGGGCTATGCATGCCTCTATTGTAAGGGTCGTCTATCGTAAGGGGATGCGATCTTTGATCTCCTTGCTGCTATTGGCGAGCGCGCCGCTGGCGGCTCAGCAGGTGGCGCGCTTCATCACGTGGCCGGAAGTGGAGCGGCGCGCGCTGGATAGCCCTGCCGCAGTGAAACTGGCCCAAGCCAATGCCGGAGCCTCAAGGGCAGCCGCGCTAGGTACGCGGGTGGCCCGGTACCCGGCTATCCAGGCCAACTTCTCTTCAGTAGCGGCACCCGACGACGGCACGCGTCTGGGCACGGGCACAGGGTCGTTGACGAATCCGATCATCTTCCCGCGCACCGCATATGGCGTCACCATCAGCCAGTTGATTACGGACTTTGGCCGGTCCAGCCACTTAACTCAGGCCGCCGTCCAGCGCTCCTTCGCCGATCAGCAGACGGCCAAACAAGCGGAGTTGCAGGTGCGGCTACTGGCGCGGCAGGCCTATCTCGCCGTGTGGCGGGCACAGGCCCTGGAGCGCCTCGCTCGGCGTCAGTTGGACCAGGTGCGCGCCGCCGGTCGGCCGCTGGCGGAATCGGAACTGCAGCTGACGCTGGCCCGCAACGAGTGCATGACCGCCGCCATTGACTTAAGCTCGCTGATCGGGGAGCACGACTTGGCCGCGCCTTATGAGGTACCCGAACTGCTGGACACTCGACCAGTCACCACCGACATCGGGGAACTGATGGCCGCCGCCCTGCGCCAGAACCCGGAAGTGGAACAGCGGCGGCGGATTTTGAAAGCGGCCGAAGAACAGGTGCGGGCTGAGCGGGCCGGCCGTTGGCCCGTGGTGACGGGACTGGCCACGCTCGGCTATGCTCCGTTGCACAGTGCGCGGTTCGGGCGCAGTGACTTTACCGTGGTGGGGCTGACGATCGGATTGCCCATGCCACTGACCGCCGCCCATCGCGCGCCGCCCTGGTGGGCCTGAGTTCGGCGTCCGCCCGCCTCGCCCTGGCCCGAGTGCGCGACCAGCAGGCCGCCGCGGATCGCGACCAGGCCGCCGCCCGCACCCAGTTGGTACAGGCGCAGCATGACGTCGCCTGGCACCAGGAGATGATCCGTTACTACGCCGCCGAGCCCGTCCGGTGATACAATTCCGCCGTGCCAAGCACCGTTGATCGCCGCCGCGCCTTGCGCGCTCTTGCTGGATTCTTCGCCGCTTCGCCCCTTGTCCGGGCTCAAGAGGTAGTGAAGGCGCAGGACTCCACGCGCCGTCCGCGCTTGCCCGCGAACTACTACGACGACCCGCTCTATGAATGCGTCCGCGTGATGGACTTTGCCGAGAAGGCCAAGGCCAAGCTGGACCCAATCGCCTGGGACTACCTGGAGCAGGGCTCGGAAGATGAATCCTCGCTGCGCGACAACCGGGCGGGCTTTCAGAAATTGATCCTGCGGCCCAAGGCCCTGGTGGACGTGCACCGCGTCGACATGTCGCTTGAACTATTCGGCCAGAAGCTGGACTTCCCCATTCTGTTCGACCCGGCCGGTGGCAAGAACTGCTTCTTCCCCGACGGCGAGATGGTGGTGGCGCGCGGAGCCAAGGCGTCCAAGACGCTGCACATCACCAACGGCGGCGTCCACAAGATGCCCGTCGCGCAGCGGCCCCAATGGTGGCAGCTAAACACCGGCGGCGCCATCGAGAGCACGCAGATGATCAAGGACTTCATCAAGCCGCTGGAAGACGAGGGCTGCGGCGCGATCTGCCTCACCATCGACATCATGTACGTCTCCCACCGCGACCGGAACATCCGCAACCGGTTTGAGCGCAACTGGTGCGAGATAGGCATCCCACCGCGCGATGCGCAAGGCAAGCTGCCGCGGGCGCTAAGCCCGGAAACGGTCGCCCTCTATCCTTCGCGCCGCACGCCATCACCCACCTGGGAGAATCTGGCCGAACTCTGCTCGCTCACCAAGCTTCCCGTGGTCGTCAAGGGCATTCTCACCGCCGAAGACACGGAACTCTGCGTCAAGGCCGGGGCCAAGGGCATCATCGTCTCCAACCACGGCGCCCGGCAGCTGGATGAGGTGGGCGGCACCATCGAAGCACTGCCGGAATGCGTGGCGGCTTCACGGGGCCGCATCCCGGTGCTGCTGGATGGCGGCCTGCGGCGGGGCACGGATGTGCTGAAAGCGCTCGCCCTGGGCGCGACCGCCGTCTGCGTCGCCCGGCCTTATCTGTATGGCCTGGCCGCGTTCGGCCAGCGCGGGGTGGAGCGCGTCATTGAGTTGATGCGCACGGAATTGGCGCTGGACATGGGGCTCGCGGGAGTGCCCAATCTGGCCGCCATCGACAAGAGTCTCGTCCGTATCCGAGGAGGATCTTTCTAATGAATCGACGTCACTTCATGGGCGCGCTGGCCGCTGCCGGAACCGCTGCTGCCGCGACTGAGCCGAAGCCTTATCGCATCGAGAAGCTGTTCAAGACGCCCGAAGGGCATCCCAATGCGATGGAGGCAACGCCCGAGGGCCTGTGGATCGCCGAGCAGCAATCGGACAACGCCTACCTGCTCGATTGGAAGACCGGCAAGCCGAAGCGCAAGCTGGTCACTGAGTCGCACAACACCTCCGGGATCGCCTACGGCGGCGGCTTCCTGTGGATGGGCGCGAACGGCAAGAGCCTGTTCCGCCCGTTGAAACCGACCGACAAAGACGGCGGCGAAGTGATCAAGTGCGACCCCAAAACCGGCAAGACGGTGGAACGTTTCCCGATCCCCGACGGCGGCGGCGTGCATGGCTTGGTCTACCACAAGGACACCCTGTGGCTGACCTGCTTCAAGTGGAAGGCACTGGCTCAAGTGGACCCCAAGACCTTCAAGGTGCTCCACCAGATTCCGGTGAACTACGGGCGCGCCCATGGCCTGGGCATCGACGGCGACGCCATCTGGTGCGTGTTTTCGACCGACTACTTGATCCAGAAGCTGTCGCTCAAGGACGGCAAAGTCCTCGACGAGATTCAACTCGACAAAAAGAAAGACCCGGACCCGCACGGGGCGGACTTCCATCAAGGCTCGGTGATCTACTGCGACGCCGGCATGCAGCACCCGGACCCGAAGCTGATCGAAACGCCGACCTCTGGCGGCATCTTCCGTATCGTCCGGGGATAGTCGTTCTGTTTTTTCCTGGAATCCGGGACAGAGTGAGACATTGCGAGACACTTAGCCCGGCCATCCTGTGAGCAGTGTGCCCCACGCGCGGGCGAGCGTTGAAGCCTAAGCGTGGCGTCACCGGCAGGTGACCGCTGACCCGGCGCGCCCTCAGTATACTGGGGGCTTCTAGACGCTCATGCAAAAGATTATCTCCCTCGATGTCCTGGATATTCGCTACCCCACCGTGCGGCTGGGGATGGCCGGTAGTGATCCCCGCCATCTGGCACCGAACTACTCCTGTGTGGTCCCCATACTGCGGACCGATGGGGGGCTGGAGGGGCGGTCACTGATCTTCACGATTGGAGACGGCACGCAGATCCAGGCGGCGGCGGTGGAGGCATTGCGACGCTTTGTTGTGGGCCGCTCGCTGGAAGAGTTTATGGCCGAGCCAGGGCTCTTCGCGCAAGCGTTGGCCGAGCACCATCAACTACGCTGGCTGGCGCTGGGGACATACCGCATGGCGGTGGGTGGGATCGTCAACGCTCTTTGGGATCTATGGGCGAAAAGCGAAGGCGTTCCCATGTGGCGCCTGTTGACGAGCCTGACACCGGAGAAGATCGTCGAGTGTATCGACTTTCATCATTTGCGGGATGTGTTGACCGAGGATGAGTTACTGGGTCTCTTGCACGAGCGTGCCGGAGCGAAGGCGGCGAATCTGGCTCGGTTGGAGCAGGAGGGCGTGCGTGTCTATAGCACCGCCGGTTGGTCCGGACGCCCGCTCACTGAGGTGCGCGATCTCTGCAGCGGGCTCTACCAAAAAGGAACACGCGCCTTCAAGGCGAAGGTGGGGCGCGGGCAGCAGTACGACCGCGGCCGGGCGCTGGACGAGGACCGGCGCATGCTGGACACAATGCGGTCGGCGACGGGGCCGGACGCGTTATTGCTGACCGACGCCAATCAGAACTTGGGCGATTGGCGAAATGCCGCGAGTTACATGATGGAGTTGGCCGAGTACCAGCCGTTGTTTATTGAAGAGGCGATCGCCTACAACGATGTACTAGGCTATGCGAAGTTGCGCGAGGCGCTGGCCCCGGCCGGGATCGGCGTGGCTGGCGGCGAGCAGGCACCGGATGCGGTTACCTTCAAGCAGCTTCTGGCCGGCGGTGGATTGACGCATTGCCAGATCGACGGAGCACGGGTTGGCGGAGTGAACGAACTGTTTGCCATCGTGGCAATGGCGGCGAAGTTCAATGTGCCGGTTTGCCCACATAGCGGGGGGATCGGCCTGGGACAACTGGTGGGGGCGATGTCCATCTTCGATCAGGCGTGGTTTGGCAGCGAGGGGCGGTGGTTGGAGTATCTGGAATTTCTGCAGGCTGGGGTATTCAAACACCCGCTGGTGGTGCGCAATGGACATTGGGTGCTACCCCAAGCTCCGGGGTGGGGCCTGGAGATGGAGGAGGACTTTGTGGCGCGATACCGCTATCCCGGCGGGCCCGACTGTGCAGATTCCGAAGAAGCCGATCGCGCGGCTGCCGTGCAACCAGGCGCTCCGCCTTACGTAAAGTTCTGGGTTTAAAGAGCAGCTTCTGGCCTGCGGCATCGGCAGGTCGTGTGCGTGAGCGGCCCGATAGAGCGGGAAAAACAGAAGCAGTACCAGAAATCGGGTTGGGTAAACCGAGTTGAGCCCGTCCCCGCTCTTCCCGATAGCGGCCCGATAGAGCGGGAAAAACAGAAGCAGTACCAGAAATCGGGTTGGGTAAACCGAGTTGAGCCCGTCCCCGCTCTTCCCGATCGAATGAAATGGAGCCGGTGTTCGGGATCGAACCGAAGACCTTCTGATTACAAGGCAATCCCTGTCAAGTCCCATGCGTAAATTATTTTCGCTTATCGTACATGGAATCAGGTGCTTGTGAGGCGTCGCCGAAACGGCAAGCGACGCAGAATGATGAATGAGACGGGACGAGTTGCTGACAAAGTTGCTGACAATTTCTGCGACGACCCTGACCTTTGCCACGGCGTTGGGTACACTCCGGAGAGTGGTCACATCCGGTGTGCGTCGAAAGGATCGGCGAATTGCTCTCACGTTCCTGGCATAGTGTGCCGCCTTGGACGACGCTGTGCGCCTTATGCATGCTCCTGTCGTCGTGCGGCGTTGTAGGGCGATTCCGGATCCCAAAAATCGCAGAGGGAGAAGTTGTCGTCCGCGAGTTAGTCCCCGGTGATTCACACCACTACCGTCTTTCCATTCGAGGCTCTGATCTTTGTGAAATCAGAGCCGATCAAATGGGCACTGACGTATTCATGAGCGTCGTGCCTCCCCAGGGTTCAGCGTATGAGGTTGATCGCTGGAGTTCGCCCGGTAGCTTCGAACGCGTTGAGG
>JAPKYX010000001.1 GCA_026394075.1 Acidobacteriota bacterium | reverse complement strand
GTGTCCGTTCGGCGACATAGGTAACACTTTGGCCCGGCGACATGGGTGACACTTTGGGGTGGAGCGGCCTTCTTGTTTTCTTAAGGTACACCCAGCGTCGAGGCGGTGGGAATGTGGGAATCGCGCCAGCGATTTCCAAGGGCGGTGGGAGGAGTGGGAGACCGGGGTTTGGTTTTCCTCGCCTTCCACCACCCGCCATTTCCACGGCCATCACGTCGATGGGTCCAGCGCCCGGTGACGCGGGGGCTGGCGTTGGAACTGGCGGCGGTGGGTGTCCAGCCAGCCCAGGGCCACCGGGCCGAACCACACCTGCAGGTACCGGCCGTCCACTTCGCGCAAGCCCAAGATCTCGCCGTCGAACACCTCACTCACAAACACCGGTTCACCCTTCCAATGCAGTTCGCCACTGCGGCTGACCCGCCGCAGTTGGGTGCCGTCGGCATACTCCAGTTCCGGAACCCGCCGCGGCATCGGGCGCGGCGATAAAACATAACGGCTGGCCGGTGTTTGATAGTCCAGCGCCTCATGCGGGCGTTCGCAGTTGTAGAGGTGCTGGAACTCGCGGAACACTTGCTGTTGCGCGCGCGGGTGCGCGGCCACTTCGCGCAGCACCTCCTGCTTCAGCGTGAGATGAAACCGCTCGTGCCGGCCGTTGTCTTGCGGGTGCGCCGGGCGGCTTCGCTCCGGCGTGATGCCCAGCTTCACCCACCGCATCGACAACCGGCTGAGCCCGCCCGGAGCGCGGCTGGCAAACGGTGTGCCGTTGTCGGTGTGAATGCGGCCGGGCAGGCCGAACTCGTGAAAGGCGGCGTCGAAGATGGCGGCCACGTGCGCCGTGTCGGTCTTGGGCGTGATCTGGCAGCGCAGCAAATAGCGTGTGCCTTTGTCGCTGATGGTGAGCGGGTCGCAGCGCGTGCCGTCGCGCGTGCGGAACCAGCCCTTGAAGTCCGCGCACCAGGTTTGATTGGGCGCGGTGGCTTCCGCCAACGGCCCGGGATAGAGCGGGGTGCGGAGCCGCCGCCGCTGCGGGTGCGTCAAGCCGCGCTCGCGCAGCAGTTCCGAAACGGTGCTCGCCGCCGGCCACGCCACCTCTGGATGCGCCTGCCGTAGCTTCGCTAGCAGCTTGCGTGCGCCCCACTTCCAGCGCTGCCGGGCGGCCACGATCCGCGCCGCCATCTCGTCACTCAGCTGCTGCGGCCGCCGGTGTGGCGCGCGGCTCCGCTCCGCCAACCCCGCCACGCCCGCCTCCTCGAATCGGCCCAGCCACTTATAAATCGTCTTGCGTGAGACCCCGTAAATCTCACTGAGGGCAGCAATCGTTTCGCCCTCCTGGTAGTCCTCCACCAGCTTCGCCCGCACGTCCATCGCGCACGTCCATCGCCCGGCTCTCTTTCCACGGCATCCTTCCAGATTGCCGTCTTCAGAAAGACCGCCCCGCCCTCCGGGGCCCCAAAAAGTGTTACCTATGTCCCCGGGCTATTCTGTCACCCATGTCGCCGGTCCGGACCCCGAAGAAGCCCCAAGTTCACGCATGGGGCTCGGCGAACCGCCTCTTGCAAAACAGATGAACATGGAGAGGGCGAGCGCTGGGCGCTGCCTTCGACAATGCAAGTGATTCGTCGCTGCGGAGCTGCTACTGCCGTGCCGCAGCTTCCAGGGCGGCCACGTCGAACTTGACCATGGTCATCATCGCGGCCATCGCCTTGGGATGCTTCAGCAGTTCGCCGATCTTCGTGGGCACGATCTGCCAGCAGAGGCCGAACTTGTCCGTCAGCCAGCCGCAGGCCATGGGCTTGCCGCCTTCGACCAACCGGTCCCAGTAGAGGTCGATCTCGGCTTGGTCCTGGCAGGAGACCGAGTAGGAGAACGCTGGGTTGAGGGCATGCGCAGGTCCACCGTTCATGAAGGTCATCGGCTGGCCCATCAGTTCGATGGAGATGGTCACCACCTTGCCGCTGGGCCAGGGACCTGTTCCGCTCGAACGCAACTCACTCAGTTTCTTCGTCTCCGGAAAAACTGAAAGATAGAACTCCGCCGCCTCTTCGGCATTGTCGTTGAACCAAAGAAAGGGGGTGATCTTGCTCATGCTGTGGCCTACAGGCTAGTGTCCAACGCCCCTGCCGCGCTGCGCAACCGGAGTGCCGATCTGGCTCAGCCCGCTAAGCCCAATTCGGAAATGGGTTCAGCTTCCCCTGCCGGGCGTCGGAGACCAGTTCGCCAACGCGCTTCTGGCGCTTCACCAACTGCTCCACCATCCGATCCAGATGCTGCGCGTCGTCACCGGCCAGCCACGACGGCGGCACGCCGCGCCAAGCTTGGTCCAGTGCCTCGATGGGGAAGTTCTCGACCAGGGTCAGCCAGGGTTCAAAGCTGTCGAGGCTCCGGACGGCGTCGTAGACGATGTGCCGCATGTAGAGGCCCTGCAGCGGTGCGTCGGGGAACGTCCAGTGCGGACCGTTGAAGACAAAGCCGTGGTCGATCATCTGGGCGATAAAGCCCTTGCGGAGCGGGTGGACGTCGTCGTGCGGGTTCCACTCCTTCAACTGGGCGCGGAAGAAGATCGCCTGCCGGGCGTCGGCGTTGCCCAGCCAGCGGTCCGCCACATAGGAGCCGGCAAAGTCGGCTAGGTTGTGGACGCTGGGCAGCAACTGGTCCGGCAGGAAGTCGTAGACCGCTAGCCGGTCCGGGTGCCCGGGAAATCTTGAGCCATAATGCCAACCGGGTTCCACCGCCAGCCGCTGCGTGCCCAACTGAATGTAGACCTGCGGGTTCTCCGCCAGAAATTCTGGTGAGATTTCGACGATCTGAGCCACAGGTACCTGAATACGGAGGTGCCGGAACACCGCGGTCGCCAGCCATTCGTTAATTAGAATGCGCCGGCTCTGCGGATTGTTCGCGAACTTGACGACATAGAAATAGCCGTCATCCGCTTGAATCAGGTGCGACTGGGCTCCGCCGCGCATTTTGCGAATAAAGTGGCGGGCCTTTACGGGCATAGGTTGTACGGTCGCGCTAAATTAAGAAGTTGGTTGAGCTTTCGAGAATTCTCTTGAGGAGTGAAGAACAGTGGCAGATGAAGTGAAGTCCGAGACGCCCGCCGAGGCAAAGACGACCGGAAACAAGGACGAAGTGGCCTTGGAGATGATGAAATTCATCGCCGTCACCACCGGTTACGGCAAAGGGAGTACTGGAGCAGGTTTTGAAAAAGGCAGGCAGTCGCGGACTCCCGAGGAGTACGCGGAATCATTGATGGAGTTGTTTGAGCGCTGCCGGACGGTGGTGCACAAGCCCGTCAGCTAGGCCTGGTTAGCGCTTACGACGAAATACCTGAGCCGCGCCGCTGGCCGTTTTGGACGGTGGCGCGGCCGCTTTCGCGGGCGTAGCCTTGGCCAAGGTCTTCTTCGCCGCGGGCGGTGCCTTCTTGGCGGTGGGCGCTACTTTGGCGGGTGCTACTTTGACGGGCGCTACTTTGGACGGCGCCTTTGCCTTGGCGGGGGCAGCCTTCACCGGTGCTGCCTGTTTCTGGGCAATCACCTTCTTCGCCGCCACCTTTGCGACCGCCGGTTTCTTTTCGTTCGTGGCCGGCAGAACAGCCTTGGTGCCCTTATTGGCTACCGCGATCGCCTTGGCCGGAGGCGGAACGCTCTTTGCCGCAGCATTCACGGGTGCTGGGGCTTTGGCTTCTTTGGCCGCAGAGACCCCACTGGCACGGTTGGCCGGGACGGCCTCATTCTTCGCTACTGGTGCCACCGGAGCCTTCTTGGCCGCCGGAGCGGCTACCGGAGCGGGCTTGACTGGCTTGTCGGTGCTATCTCCCGATTTGCTGGCTCCCGGTTTGCTGGTCACCGGAACGGCTGCTTTACCCGCGCCCGTCGGGGAAGTTGCTACCGCAGTTGGAGTTGCACTGGCGGGGCTGACCCGTGAGACGGTGGAGCGGGCTTTGGCCCCTTTGGCCGTCGCAGCGGGAGTCTGCGGACGGTTGGCCGTATTGGAAGCCTCTACCGGTAGCGACAGGACGATGGGCACATCTTCGTCGTCAAACAAGTCTTCATCGTCGCCTTCGCGGCGATGCTCGCTGATTTCAGCTTCGAATTCTATGTGTTCGTCTTCGTAGTCGAAGTCGTCCCAATCAACCGGCGGCATGAGTTAAGCGTGGGCCCTTCCTGCAAACGTCACGTGTGGCGCTCAGCGTGCCGCCCGGCGGCCGGTAGCGGGAAACGTTGGCTTGCGTGTCCCGGACTTGACGGCGGGATGGTTCGGCAGCGATTTCGATAGTGTTTTCGCTGGGGCCTTGCGGCCACTGGCGGCCACTGCCCGGGCCGGCGAGCGGGAAACGCGGGCCGTCACGGTGCGTGTGGTCACGGTGGTCAGAGAAACCGGAATCATCAGGACTGAACCTTCCGCCAAGGTCTCGGCCGACCGGCCTTCGTTGGCCGAAGCAATCGACTTCGGTGTGGTCCGGTAGCGCTGCGCAATGGCCGTCAGGTCTTCGCCCTGCTTCACCCGGTGCAACCGCCAGGATGCCCGCTGCAGCGGCGGAACGGTCTCAATCGCGGCCGCAACCTGCGCCGCCGAGCCGCGCGGTACCTTCACTTCAAAACCCGCCGGGGCCAATGACTTCAGCAATGCCGGGTTCAGATCCCGGATACCCGACACCGGAATATCGGCCGCGTCGGCGACCAAATCGAGATTTGTTGCGGCATCAACACGCAGCGAATCGTACTCGATGGCGGGGTCTGGATCATCCAGCTTGATCCCGTAATCGGCCGCATTCTTGGTGATGATGGTCAGCGCCAGGATGATCGGGACGTAGTTGGTGGTCTCTTTCGGGATGGCGTTGATGCGGCGCAGTTCCCAATAGTCGGCGGAACCAATCCGCTGGACCGCACGGTCCACGCAGCCGGGGCCGCAATTGTAGGCGGCGATGGCCAGATGCCAATCGCCAAACTGCATGTAGAGATCTTTCAGATGCCGGGCCGCCGCACGAGTCGCGCGCTCCGGGTCCAGTCTCAAGTCCACCAGATTCGTCTGCTCCAGGCCATATTCCTTGCCCCGGAAGGCCACAAACTGCCACATGCCGGAAGCGGCTTTGTTGGAGACCGCGCGGGGCATAAAGCCCGATTCCGCCTGAGCCAGGAAAATCAGCTCCTGCGGGACGCCCTCTTCGGCCAGGATCCGTTGAATCATCGGCCGGTAGCGGTGGCTGCGGCGCCAGCCATTGATCAGCGTGCCGCGTCCGCGTCCGGTGGTGAAATAGTTGATAAAGCTGAGCACCGAGTCGTTGGTTTCCAGCGGCAACTGCGAAGCCGTGGCGCTGATCTGATGCTGCACCAGTCCCTTCAGGGCCGGGTCCAGCGGGAAACTCAACTCGCGGATTTCATCCAGTGGGGACTTGTCGAAGCTAGCGATTGCCGTGGCGTCGCCAGATCCAAGCCGTTCCACGTCATAGCGATAGATCAGATCAACAATCTCTTCCAGGCGCCGCTCCACCCGGGCCCGGTTCGGAGCCGTCACCGGTGTGCTGAGTAGAATTTCGACCGCCCGGTCAAACGCTCGCCGCGCACCTTCCTGGTCACCCTCCTGCAGGAGCCGCTTGCCGACCGTCAGCCGGTTCTGGGCGCTGGACAGCAGGTCGTCAAGCTCAGTCGGAGCAACCTGGGCCATCGCCGCTACGGCGGAGGTCAGCAACAGAAGAAAAGTGTGGCGAAAAGTATGCACTCGATTGCCTGTCAATCCTTTGTTTTCGTTTACATGACGAATCCCAAGGGTATATCAGACACATCGGGCGGGTCAAGGTGGAACAACAGGGTGAAGCCCGATGAAAGTGGCGCTTCCCTGACGGCGAAGTCCCGTTCTCGGGTGCTCGAAAGGCCAAATCCCCGTCGTTCGCCTGAGCGGTGCGGACTGGATATGACAATTCCATTTCATCCGCGCCCGGCCTTTTGGCGGGGCTTGGTGACTTCCCATCACATGCTGCTAACCTTTGGAGAGGGACGATCATCCCGCCCCGTCTGCCTATGACCATCACCCTCGGCCCGCTTCCCGGATCCCAAAAAGTTTTTGAACAGAGTGCCCGCTTCCCTGACGTCCAGGTACCCATGCGCGAGGTAGCCTTGACCGGCGGCCATGCCCCGGTGCGCCTGTATGACACCTCAGGCCCCTACACGCAGCCCGGTTTCGTGCCGGACGTGATGGCCGGAGTGCCGAAGGTGCGCGCCGAATGGATCGCCCGCCGCTCCTCCGAACCGCCGGTCACCCAGTTGGCCTACGCCCGCCGCGGCGAAGTGACTCCGGAGATGGAATACATCGCCCTGCGCGAAGGCGTCAGCGTGCGCAAAGTCGTCGACGAGATCGCCGCCGGCCGCGCCATCATCCCGGCCAACATCCGCCACCCGGAAGCCGAGCCGATGATCATCGGTTCCGCCTTCCACGTCAAGATCAACGCCAACATCGGCAACTCCGCCGTCTCGTCGTCGATCGAAGAAGAAGTGGAGAAGATGGTGTGGGCCATCCGCTGGGGCGCGGACACCATCATGGACCTGTCCACCGGCAAGCAGATCCACGAAACTCGCGAACGGATCATCCGCAACTGCCCCGTCCCGGTCGGCACGGTGCCCATCTATCAGGCGCTTGAAAAGGTCGGTGGCCGCGCCGAGGACTTGAACTGGCCCGCCTTCCGCGAAACGCTGATCGAGCAAGCCGAACAAGGCGTCGACTACTTCACCATCCACGCCGGCGTCCGGTTGAGCTATATCCCGCTCACCGTCAATCGACTCACAGGTATCGTGTCACGCGGTGGGTCGATCATGGCCAAGTGGTGCCTCGCCCACCACCGCGAAAACTTCCTCTACACGCACTTTGAAGAGATTTGCGAGATCATGCGCGCTTACGACGTCAGCTTCTCGCTGGGCGACGGTTTGCGCCCGGGCTCGATTGCCGATGCCAACGACGCCGCGCAGTTTGCCGAACTCGACACATTGGGCGAACTGACCAAGATCGCCTGGAAGCACGACGTTCAGACCATGATCGAAGGCCCCGGCCACGTGCCGATGCACTTGATCAAGGAAAATGTGGATCGTCAGGTGGCCGTCTGCGGCGGCGCTCCGTTCTACACCCTCGGACCGCTGACCACCGACGTCGCCCCCGGCTACGACCACATCACCAGCGCCATCGGCGCGGCCATGATCGGCTGGTTCGGCACGGCCATGCTCTGCTACGTCACGCCCAAAGAGCACCTGGGCCTCCCCAATCGCGAAGACGTCAAGCAAGGCGTCATCGCCTACAAGATCGCCGCCCACGCCGCTGACTTGGCCAAAGGCCACCCCAACGCCCGGCACTGGGACGACGCGCTCAGCAAAGCGCGCTTCGATTTCCGCTGGCAGGACCAGTTCAACCTGGCGCTCGATCCCGAAACCGCCCGCGCCTACCACGACGAAACCCTGCCCGCCGACGGCGCCAAAGTAGCGCACTTCTGTTCCATGTGCGGCCCCAAGTTCTGCTCGATGAAAATCACGCAGGAGATCTCGCAAGAGATCAAGGACATGGCCCAAAAAGGCCTGGACGACATGTCGCAACAGTTCGTCGAAAAGGGCAGCGAGATCTACGTGCAGCTACCGGGCTAGGTTCCAGCGGCCCGGCTGTGAAACCCGGCACCCACCTAACCCGAGGCCGGGCCAGAGGCGAGTCTACCACCGAGCATTCCGACTGCCCGGTGGTACGCTGGGAGTTTGGACACTCCATCATCATCATCGTCCTTAACGACTGATGTGATTGTCGTCGGCGCTGGTCTCAGTGGTGCCATCAGCGCCTATCACCTAGCTCAACGTGGAATCCGAGTGACGCTCATCGACCCGCGTCCGGCTTGCCCGAAATGGTTCAGGGCCGAGAAGATTGAGCCCGCCCAGGCCGACCTTTTTCGCCACTTCGGATTGATGGATGCATTGCTCCCCAATTGCGCACCTATCAAAGCCGTGCTCGATTCGCGAGGGCCCCGTGTTCTGCAGGCCGTGCACTTGGAGCAGTATGGCATCGCCTACTGCGACATGGTGAACGCTGTGCGCGGGATGCTGCCATCCAGTGTGGACTTCCGGCTGGATCAAGCCATTGAGGCCGATACTACGGACGATGTGCAGACGGTGAAGTTGGCCTCCGGGGCCATCGTCACGGGGCGCCTGCTGGTGCTGTCCACTGGAGCGGGTGGCGAACTGGCCGCCAAACTGAAACTGGAGCGGGAAATGATCCGCAAAGGCCACTCGGTGGCCTTCGGCTTCGATATCGGCCCGGCCCCTAACCGGCACTTCAACTTCGATTCGATCACCTACTATCCGGACAGTGTCGATTCCCAGTTGGGGTACTTGACTCTGTTCCGTTTCCCGGCAGTGATGCGGGCCAACCTGTTCTCATTCCGGCCGATGCTGGATGACTGGTCGCGCGCCTTCCTGAAGCAGCCCAAGGCGAAACTGCTGGAGATGATGCCGCAGTTGCCGCGGCTGATCGGCGACTTCGAGATTCGGTCCAAGCTCGAATCAGCCCGGATCGACCTTTACCGATACATCGGGGCGCCGCGTCCGGGCCTGATCCCCGCAGCGGATTCCGGCCAAAATGTCTGCCCCACCACGGGCACCGGCCTGACCAAGGTACTCACCGATTGCCTAGTACTTTGCGAGCGGATACCAGAGTGGCTCTCCACGCCCGGCATGTCGGCGGCCAAAACCGCACAGTGGCACCAGGATCCTCGGAAAGTGGCCTCAGACCGTAAGTCTCTCGCCGGAGCCGAGTACCTGCGCCGTTTTGCCACCGATACCAGTTGGCGCTGGCGGTTCCACCGCCAGCGCGCTTATTTCGATATGTGGCGATCCGGCGGCGCCGAAGCCCGGATGTTCACCAAAAAGCTCACCGCCTGAGGGCCTTCGCGCCAGTACTCGATCAGTTCCAGGTGCGGGTTGGCCTCCAGCCATTCGCGGCACGCCCGCTGCTCACCATGGTCGGGACTACCCTGAAAGCGGAACCAATCGTGAAAGATCAGCACCGTGCCCTGTCCCACGATGTCGGTCAAAAAGTTCAGCACGGGCACGGTGGATTCATATAGATCACAATCGATCATGGCCATCGCCACGCGGCGCAGGCCGTGTTGAGCCTTCACCTGCGGTGTCAGCGACCGGTCGTAAAATCCCCGCACCGTGATCACGTCGGCCAAGTTCACTCCCTGGCGTTGGATGTTGGACCGGAACCCTTCTTCGCTACATTGATAGGCTCCCGCGCCATAATCCACCTGCTTGTCGTCGCTTTCCGGCAAGCCCTCAAAGGAATCGAAGGCAAAGAAGCGCGGTTTCGAATCCCGCCAGCGCGCGTATTCCGGCGTCACGTTGGTGGTCACCTGAGTGTGGCGCCGCCGGTTGCCTTGAATGGCCTGATAGGCCCGCGCGAATGAGGCCCCTTCATAGACCCCAAACTCCAGGTAGTCGCCCTCCACCTGATTCCAGGTGATGAAGGATGCACCGGTGTGCACGCAGCCATGCTCGCCCACAAAGTTGCCATCTTCGGGCTCGGGCAAAATCACCAGACGCCCTAGGGCCTTTCTGAATGGGGTGAGCATGCCCCGCAGGGCCTTTTTTAGTGACATAGATCTGGAAAATCGCCCGTCCGCCGGGTGCCCCGGCACTCAATAGCTTCCATATGGCAGCCTAACATCCTATCGAAGCCCACAGGTGTACCGCGAGATGAGGCGTCGGCCCATCAGTACCAGGTACTGCGGCGTGGGCCGATGAGGCTGGGGCTGTGCTAGCGTGTTTTGGAGAAGGCAATCCAGTGGCAAACCAAACAACAACGGTTGTCTCCAAGCGAGATCGGCTGGCGCGCCTTTTGACGGCGATGGGGATCACCCGGGCGCTGGAGTTTGCCAGCAGGAAGCCATGCCTTCTGGTGCTGACCTACCATCGCATCGGCGACCCGGCAACGGCCAAGTACGACTCGGCGTTGTATGAGGCCACCGCCGAAGCGTTTTCAGAACAAGTGCAACTGCTCCAGCAGCTCTACCATGTGGTTTCGCTGGCTGAGGCCACGGAACTGATCCTGCACCCGTCGCGTTTGCGCCACCGGCACGTGCTGCTCACCTTTGACGACGGCTACCGCGACAATCACGATCTCGCGCTGCCGGTGCTGAAGGCTCACGGGGCGACGGCGGTCTTCTTTCTGCCCACGTCGTTCATCGGTACCAACCGCATTCCCTGGTGGGATCAACTGGCCGACTTGGTGCTGCGATCGACCCGGGAAGTAATCCACCTGCAGTATCCAGAGCGCCTCACGTTTTACCTGCCAGGCAATCAGCGCCGCGTCATCCGCTCCTTAATCCGGGTCTACAGGTCTGAGGCGATGAAAGATCCGTCGCGCTTCTGGGCGGATGTCGCCAACGCCACCGGGGTTGAACATCGCGAGACCGTCGAGGAGCGTCAGTTTATGACCTGGGACGAGGCGCGCCACATGGTGAAGTCTGGCATGGACATCGGCTCCCACACTCACAGCCATGAACTGCTGGCCAAACAGACGCGGGAGGAACAGATGTGGGAGTGTCTGGAGTCCAAACGCATCATCCATCAGAAACTTGGATTGCAGGTTGACTCCATGGCCTACCCGGTGGGAGAGCCGGATTGCTTTTCCCAGGTTTCAATGGAATGCGTCCAGCAGACCGGATACCGCACCGCGTTCTCCTACATGGGCGGGGCCAACTTGCCGGAGAAAATGCGACCCTTTAGCGTCCAGCGGGTGGCCGTCGACCACATGCACGTGGACCAGTTCCGCCTTCGCAAGGCTATGTTCGCGATGGGTCTCCAGCTGGATAAGTCTCCGGTCGGCGGTGCGTTTGCCGATTGATCGGGCGGCCGTGCGCACCCATAGCTGGACCGAGTGGCCGAGGCTGGCCGGCCTCTGGCAGTCGCTGGCAGAGGCCGATACCGCCGGTAGCTACTTTCTGACGGCCC
The DNA here is from genome assembly GCA_026394075.1 of Acidobacteriota bacterium. Lineage (GTDB taxonomy): Bacteria > Acidobacteriota > Terriglobia > Bryobacterales > Bryobacteraceae > JAPKYZ01. Next base: position 1,207 of record JAPKYX010000001.1, on the reverse strand, counting down.
CTTGGATCGAGTGCTGGCTGGAGATTTTCGGTCCTTCGCTTCAGCCCACGATCTTGACGTTTCACGACCCGGCGGGGGAGGCCGTGGGGGCCACCCTGCTGGTGGCACGGCCCAGTGGACCGATGGGGTTGGGTATTGCCACTTGGCATCTGGGGGCGGCCGGGGAAAACGTGAACGACGAGGTGGTGAGCGAGTATTCGGGTTTGCTTTGCCGCCCCGGCATGGAACGAGCCGTCGCGGATGCCTTTGCGGCCCATTGTAAGGGCGGCCCCTGGGACCAACTGGCGGCCCGCTGGCTGCGCACGGCGGATTCCACCGCCGCCCTGCTGCAAGCGGATCTGGGCAACGTGGTGATCGAGGTCAAGCACGAGCCGGACTACTTTGTCGATCTCCGGGGCATCGATTCGATCGACGGCTACCTCCAGCAACTCTCGCGCAACACGCGGGACCAGATCCGCCGCAGCACCCGGCTCTACCAGGACCGGGCCCCGCTGTCGGTCTCCGCGGCGGGCACCGTCGAGCAGGCAATCGGTTACCTTGATCAACTGGCAGCCCTCCATCAGGCCACTTGGACCGGGCGTGGCGAGCCGGGCGCTTTCGCTTCCGCCAAATTCACCGCCTTCCACCGCCGTCTGATCGAGCGCACGTTCGACACATCCGGCGTACAACTACTGCGCGTTACCTGCGGCGATCAGCTAGTGGCGGTGCTCTACTACTTCCTCTACCAGGGCCGCGCCCTGTTCTACCAGAGCGGCCTGGCTTACGAGACGGACAACCGGATCAAACCCGGCCTGGTGGCCCATACCCTGGCTGCCGATTACTGCCGCCAGCAGGGCCTGGTGGAGTATGACTTTCTAGCGGGCGACAGCCAGTACAAGCGTTCGCTCTCAAGCGGGCAGCGCGAGCAGTTCTCCGTCTTGGCGCGCCGCCAGAACCTCAAACAGGCGGTGCGCGATTGGGTCCGGAAGCTGCGGCGCAAGCTGCGCGCCCCCAAAGCCGCTTGAAGGCACGGCGTTGCCATCCTCCCGCGCGCACGGCTTCCCCCAGGCAGCCGGGACAAACGGAGACGCTTCGGGATGTGACCGCGCGGTCCGTGCGCCATCGGTGTAGGCTGGAGTGATGGCGAGTTTGGTAACCCTGGGAGCGGCCCCACAGCTTGATCCCGCCGTTCTTCAGGCAAAGGAACAAAAGCTGTTCGACGTGCTGC
>JAPKYX010000207.1 GCA_026394075.1 Acidobacteriota bacterium | reverse complement strand
GGTGCCGTGCCGGTGAATGAGATGCTCTCGAAAGAGCTGGCGGAGCGGCGCGCGGGCTTGATCCGCATGGATAAGGCTTCCTGCGCGGTGCTGCCGTCGGAGATCAGCCAGAACCTGAACGCCAAAGGCCGCGAGACGATCTATCTTTCAACGATCGACAAGGAAGGCAACATCGTCTCGTTGATCCAGTCCAACTATGCCGGCTATGGCACCGGCATGGTGGCACCGGGCACGGGCTTCTCGTTGCACAATCGCGGCGCCGGTTTTGATCTGGCGCCCGGCAAGCCGAATTCGCTGGAAGGCCGCAAGCGCCCGCTGCACACCATCATTCCCGCCTTCATGGAGAAGGGCGATCAGAAGATCGGCTTTGGCATCATGGGCGGCTGGAACCAATCCCAGGCGCATGCCCAGTTCGTCGCCAACGTGGTCGATTTCAGAATGAACGTGCAGCAGGCGATTGAAGCGGCGCGGTTCACCAAGAGCACGTTTGAGGGCTGCGATGTCCAGATCGAGGGCCGTGTGCCGGAGGGGACTCGGTCCGAGCTGACCCGCCGCGGACATGCCATCAGCGTTGTGCCTAACTACTCCAGCGGCATGGGTTTCGGCAGCGCTGTGCAGCGCGACACCAAGCGCAATGTCAACTTCTCCGGCACCGATCCGCGCGTGGATGGCGCGGCGATTCCGGAAAGCCCCGCCTACAAGAAATAGCCAGCAGGCAACTGGAAAAGACCGCCTCGAAAAACAATCGCCGGAGACAGGCCTCAAGCCCGCTCCGGCGATGTGTTTTCGAGACGTGCAGTCTGTGGGCCGCCCAGGACTAGCCGGCCACGTAGTGCGGTTGCAGGAAGCCGGAGGTTACCTCTTCTTCGGCCAGTTCGGTCTCATTCAGTGAAAGAGACACGGTCATTTCCTGGCCCTGGCAGTCGAAGCTGATGTTGACCACTTCGGTCTTGCTGAGATTCTTGGTACGGAAGTTGCGGCCATAGACAACGGTCGGGATACTGAGGCCGATGACGCCCATCAGGCCCTCCAGCTCCGTCTTGACGTTGCCCACCACCATGTTGGCCATCTCGCCGATGGCGTCCAACACTTCGCCGTTCACCGAGTCATACTCGCTCATCATGAACGTACCCGCCAATTTGCAGGCCAGGGCTTCATTCATCGTCAGCGTGCCCGTTCCTGTGCAGCGGCCAGCCATCCCGACGGTGGCGAAGACGCCATCCTGCGGGCCGGTCATGTTGCCGGTGAGTTGAAACGGTTGTGCCGTCGCCTCAATGCCCAGCATGGTGGAGCAAACATCGAGGGTGGCGTTACGGACCATGTCCGCTAGTTGTTCATGAGGAGGTAGCTTCATTTTATGTCGGTCTCCAATGTGAAGATCGCCTCCATGGTCGAGTAAGACGGAACGGCGTGGCCGGGTATGACCCGAACCATCACGCGGCCGTCTGGCGACTTCCTCGATCTGGGACAACCGGTCTTCGGGTGAGCCCGGGGTGCGCCAAGCTCTTCCCTGAGCCGGCGATCAACCCTCACTCGTCCTGCCCCGCAAACCACGCGGCCGCAGGATCACCGAAAGCCCGATCGGCAATCGTTGTCCTTTCAAAATGAAGTATCGGCGCAAAATCATCTTCATTTGCGACATTCTTGCGAAATATTTCAATCTGACTCTTCCCAGGCTCTATTGGTGCTGTGCGTAAGATTCCTGTTCAAGCTGTTGCACCGTGCTCCGATATGGCCCCTGTGGAAGGAGTTCACCCATGGAAGCAATGACGGCTGCGGCCTCGACAAAGATCCCTGTTCCGCTGGCTGGCGATGACCGGGCCGGCAAGTACTTGGCGTTTCAGCTCGGCAAGGAGGAATACGCCATCCGGGTCCTGAAAGTACGCGAGATTATCGGCGTCCAGGAGATCACCACTGTTCCCCAGACGCCCGACTACATTCGCGGCGTGTTCAACCTGCGCGGTAAGGTGATCCCCGTAGTGGACTTACAGCGAAAGTTCGGGTTCGCCACCACCGAAAACAATGCGCGTACGTGCATCGTGGTGGTGGAAGTGGCCTCCGGCGGACGCATCATGTTGATGGGCATTCTGGTCGACGCCGTATCTGAGGTCCGCAACATCGCCGCCGGCGATATTGAGGACACGCCAGATTTTGGCCGCGATGTTTCGGTGCCTTACCTGCTGGGCGTGGCCAAAACCAAGGGTCAGGTGAATCTCTTACTGGATATTGACTCCGCGCTTCAAACCCATGAAGTGGAAGTGCTGAGTTCGATGGCCGTTTCCTAAACGGCGGCTCACGGTGCCAAGGCTTAGGCCGATATGGCCCGTTGACGGATAGTTCTGATGGCAGGCCAGCGTCCGTCCAGTCTTGACAGGTCCAACGAAGCTGGCCAATCGCATGGGAAACCAGCCAATCGGCTGAGAAAATAAGAAATAAGAAGAGGAGCTAGAGAATGCGAAATCGTTTCATGCAGTACGGGTTACTGGCGTTGGCGCTGGCCGCCACCGCCCTGGGGCAGAACAAGAAAATCTCCGTCGCGGAGTTGATGGCCAACGTGGCCTCCAAAAGCGCACCCGAGTATCCCGCTGCCGCCAAGCAGCTGCGGGTGCAAGGCACGGTGGAAGTGGAAGTGTTTATCAGTGAAGACGGCAAAGTGGAGAAGGTAGAAGCCGGCAGCGGCAATCCGATTCTCACCCGGGCCGCCGTCGAGTGCGTCAAGCAGTGGAAGTTCAAGCCGTCCGGCAGCGCGGTTCAAGCAACGCTGTCATTTAATTTCAAGCTGTAAAGGAGTAAGTCTCTTGTCACAACGTATGACCCTCGGGGCCAAATTGACCGCCGGTTTCGGCGCTATGATGTTACTCACGCTGGCAGTCAGCGTCGGGGCAATCACGGTTATCTCCCAGATTGGCGGCGACATGGATTACGCCGTCAACCGGGCAGGCAAGCGCAATTCGCTGGCCTGGCAGATGAACCATGCCTCCACGCGGGCCATGGCGGCCGAGCGGGGCATTCTGCTGCGCAGTATTGTCCAGCAGACTGAGGCGGTCAACCGCCATAAGCAGGAGTTCCGCGAGGCCTCGCAAGAGATCGAGCGGGCGTTGGGCGAGATGCAGCCTTTGATTGACGACGACTCGACGCGTTCGTCCGTCGATTCGATGCGCACGCGCTTCCAGGCGCTGAACCAGGCGCATAATGAGCTGCTGCAGGCGATCGACAAACAGCAGTTTGATCAGGTGCAGAAGATCTCCGACGAGAAGGTCCAGCCGCGAGTGCAGGAGATCACGGCGGAGGCTGGGACGCTGCTGGCCCGTCAGACCGAGGCGGCCAATCAAGCGACTTCCCGCGCCGGCAGTCGCGCTGGCGGTGCCTACTGGATCATTGGCTCACTGATCGCCATCTCCGGCGTCGTGGCCGTGTTCCTGTGGTTCATGGTCCGCAAGTCCAGCAATACTCTCCAGGCCCTGGCGCAAGAGATGTCCAGCGGCGCGGGTGAAGTGGCGCAGGCCGCCTCGCAGGTGGCGGAAGCCAGCCAGTCCCTGGCGCAAGCCGCCAGTGAGCAGGCGGCGACGCTGGAAGAAACGGCGGCATCCAGCCAGCACCTGGCGGGGATGACGCGTTCCAACCTGGAGCACACGCAAGGGGCCACGGAATCAGTGGCGGTGGCGGACCGTCAGATTGCTGGTGCCAACCAGACGCTGGAGCTGATGGTGAGCTCCATGCAGGAGATCACGGCTTCTTCCGGCAACATCTCGCGCATCATCAAGGTGATCGACGAGATCGCCTTCCAGACCAACATTCTCGCCCTCAACGCGGCCGTGGAAGCAGCTCGCGCCGGAGAGGCCGGCATGGGCTTTGCGGTGGTGGCCGACGAAGTGCGTAACCTGGCGCAACGTTGCGCCCAGGCGGCCAAGGATACCGCCGAGCTGATCGAAGATTCGATCGAGAAGTCCAACGGTGGCCAAACCAAGCTGGGTGAAGTGGTGCAGGCGATCAAGGCGATCACGGAAAGCTCCACCAGCATCCGGACGCTGGTGGACAAGGTGAACCTGTCCAGCCGTGACCAGTCACGGTCGATTGAACAGATCTCCACCTCGGTGAACCAGATGCAGCGCGTGACACAATCGACGGCGGCCAGCGCCGAACAGAGTGCCGCCGCCAGCCAGGAGATGAGCGCTCAGGCGGAAGGCATGCGCACTGCGGTGGACCGGTTGCACCAACTCGTGGGTGGTAGCGATCATGTGTCCAGCCGGACCGGTGGAGGCCGCCGCGGCGGCAGCAGTCCGGCACCGTCATCCAGCACACCTCCCCGGACGTCCCGGACGTCCTCCAGGCAACTCGACAATCTGCGGCAGGCCGTTGCGCCGCGTAACTCCAATGCCCCGGCCGCAGTGGCCGATCCTTTCCCGATGGACGAAGAGTTCCGGGAGTTCTAAAACAACACCATGTCCAACCAGGCAAATCGTGGGCTTGAAGCCCTTCTTAATGATCAGGCCGTCCGGCTCATGATGCCTGGGCCGGATGTGGAAGCTGAAGGCTGGCAGGAGTTTCTGGGCGACCTGAAGCAGCTGGCCGAAGCCCAGGGACGGGCTGACGTCTCGCGGCTGGCCAGTGAGTACCTGGCCGAAGGCGAAGCCAGTCTGCCCGACATGCAGCAGCAGTTGGTGCGGCTCCAGAAGGCCTGCGAAGGCCGCCCGGCACCACCGGCGGCGCTCTCGCAGGATCCCGAACTGGTGCGCGATTTCATCATGGAATCGCGGGAGCACTTGCAGAACATCGAACGTTCGATGTTGGCCATCGAGAACGACCCCAACGACGTCGAATCGATCCACGGCACCTTCCGGGCCTTCCACACGATCAAGGGCCTGGCGGGCTTCCTGGAGTTCGCCGTCATCCAGGAAGTAGCGCACGAAGTGGAAACGCTACTGGACATGGCGCGCAACCACCAGATCGAGCTCACCGGCGCAACCGTGGACGTCATTCTGGCCAGCGCCGACCATCTCAATCAGCAGTTGAACCCACTGGAGAAAACGCTGCTGGGTGAACCCGCTCCCGATGCACCGGAACCGCATGAGCTGTTGAGCCAGATCCGCAGCATCCTCCGTGGTGACAACCCTGCGGCCGCAGTGGAGCCCGCGGTCGAAGCCGAACCAGAGAGCACGACGGCAGAGCCCATGGTGACTGATACAGCCGTCCCCGCGATCACACTGCCTGCCGCGCCAGAGTTGGCGTTCCCGATGGCCGACGAACCGGTGGCCGCATTGCCGCCAGTGGCTAAGCCGGCGGCCCCGGTATCGGCGACCACGCCGGCGGCGCCTCCTGCTCCGCCCAAGCCCACGGCACCCGTAGAGATCCGCGCGGCTGAAACCAAGCCCGAAGCCAAGGCACCCGCCGTCACCAAAGCGCCTGCCGCCAACGCCGCACCGAATGCCAGTGGCGGAAGCATGAGTTCCGTCAAGGTGGACACCGGCAAGCTGGACTACCTGGTGGACATGGTGGGTGAATTGGTGATCGCGCAGTCCCTGGTGCGCCACAATCCGGACTTAGTGGCGCTGAAGAACCCTTCCCTGATGCGCACCATCAGCCAGTTGGGCCGCATCACGGACGAAGTGCAGAAGACCGCCATGTCGATGCGCATGGTGCCACTCGAAACGCTGTTCCAGAAGATGATCCGGCTGGTCCGCGACCTGTCGCGCAAGGCTGGCAAGCAGATCGAAATGGACATTGCCGGTGAAGACACCGAGCTGGACCGCAACATCGTCGAAGCGTTGGCCGATCCGCTGATGCACATGGTCCGCAACTCAATCGACCACGGCATCGAAACCTCCACCCAGCGCGCGGCGACCGACAAGCCTCCGGTGGCCAAAGTGAAGCTGCATGCCGCGCACCAAGCCGGCTACATCATGATCACCGTGGGCGATGACGGCCGCGGCATGGATCGCCGAAAAATTCTCGCCAAGGCCCGCGAGCGCGGTCTGGTGGAGAACGGCGACAACCTCAGTGACAACGACGTCTTCAACCTGATCTTTGAGCCGGGCTTCTCGACGGCCGAGCAGGTCACCGACATCTCCGGGCGCGGCGTCGGCATGGATGTGGTGAAGCGCCAGATCCAGAAGCTTCGCGGCCGCATCGAGATCGTCTCGGTGTTGGGCAAGGGCACTGAGTTTACGCTGAAGGTGCCGCTGACACTGGCCATCATTGACGGCCTGATTGTCGGCGTGGGCGAGGAACGCTACATCGTCCCGATCTTTGCGATCAAGGAAATGCTGCGCCCCACGGCCGAGATGATCTCCACCGTTGAAGGGCGTGCGGAGATTGCGCTGATCCGGGGCCGGGTGCTGCCGGTGGTGCGCCTCTACCGCCGCTTCGGCGTCGAGCCTAAGTCGCAAGACCCGGAACAGAGCTTGATCATCATCGCGGAAGCGCGCGGTCGCGACTTCTGCCTCGTGGTGGACGATCTGATCGGCAAGCAGGAAGTCGTCATCAAGAGCCTGGGCGACGGTATCCGTCCGGTGCCCGGCATCGCCGGCGGGGCGATTTTGGGCGATGGCCGCGTAGGCCTGATCCTGGACATGAACGGCGTCTTCTCCGCCGACCAAGGCACCTACGACGGAGCGAACCGTGCCGCCTAGCACGATCGAGCTTCCGGGCACGTTCGATGATCCTACGTACTCGGCCGACATTGTGTCGGCCGCGGACTTCAGCCGGATCTCGAAGCTGGCCTATGAGAAGTTCGGTCTGAATCTGAAGGACGGCAAGCAGGCTCTCGTCTCGGCGCGGGTCGGCAAACTGCTCCGTGACCAGGGTCTGCGGTCGTTTGAGGAATACTGGAATCGCATCCAGAGCGACCGGACGGGCGAAGCACTGGTTTCGTTGATCAACGCACTGACGACAAACTTCACCAGCTTCCTGCGGGAGCCGGAGCACTTTGAGTTTCTGAAGTCGGTCATCGTGCCCCAGTTCGCGCATACCCAGCCTTTCCGAGTTTGGAGTGCAGCCTGCGCCACGGGCGAGGAACCGTACTCGATCATGTTCACGCTGGCGGCGCTGAATGCCACGCTCGATACGCGGCTTTTGGCCACCGATATTTCGACGCGCGCTCTGGAACATGCTTCGCGCGGAGTGTACGGCGAAGAGCAGGTGCAAGCGCTGCCAGCCGACTGGCGGCCCCGGTTCATGCTCCGTGGCGAAGGGCGTTCGGCGGGCTACTTTAAGGCCAAGCCGGAGTTGCGGCAACGGATGGAGTTCCGCCGCTTCAATCTGATCGAAGATTCCGTGCCGCCACAAAAGTTCCCCGTCGTGTTTTGCCGCAATGTGATGATCTACTTCGATATCCCCACAAAATCGAACGTCGTCGGGCGGCTATCGGAGGCCATCCTTCCGGGCGGGTACCTGTTTATTGGCCATTCAGAGAGTTTAAGTGGCGTCCAGCATTCGTTGGAATACGTCAAACCGGCCATCTATCGCAAAGTGAAGGGAGCCGCCTAGGTACCATGGCTACCACTCAATCCGTTGTTGTTGGTGTTGGAGATTGCGGCTTCTCCGCCAAAGTGGGCGACACGTTGGTCACCTACGCTCTGGGGTCCTGCGTCGCCGTCAGCGTGCACGATCCGGTTGGTCAAGTGGGCGGGTTGCTGCACTTTATGCTGCCGGAGTCCTCACTGGATCCGGACAAAGCAGGCCGCCAGCCCTACATGTTCGCTGATACCGGCTTGCCGCTGATGTTTGAGAAGCTCTCCAACCTGGGAGCGGAAAAGAAGCGGCTGCAGGTGAAGGTGGCGGGTGGCGCGCAGATGATTGAGGGCAGCGCCACATTCAACATCGGCAAGCGCAATGCGCTGGCCGTGAAGAAGCTGTTGTGGAAGGCGGGCGTGATGATCCAAGGCGAGGAACTGGGTGGCACGGTGTCGCGCAGCATCATGCTGGAAGTGGGCACCGGCAAGGTTTCATTGAAAGAAGTGCAATCCCGGGGAGGTACCCAATGAGCACCCATTTACTAGTGGTGGACGATTCGCCCGCGATGCGCAAGATGATCACGCGCGTGATCGAGATGTCCGGTTTTGAACTCGCATCCTTGGCGCACGCCTCCGACGGCGCTCAGGCATTGGAGATTCTCCACCAGAACCAGGTGGATCTGGTTCTGACGGACATCAACATGCCGGTCATGACCGGCGAGGAACTGCTGCGCGAGATGGCCGGCAACGGCATGTTGAAACGCATTCCGGTGGTGGTAGTTTCCACCGACGCCACGGATGCCCGGATGCACCAGATGATGGAACTGGGGGCGCGCGGGTATGTGGTGAAACCCTTCCAGCCCGCTTCACTGCGGAGTGAGTTGGAGCGCGTGATGGAGATTGCGCAGTAGGCGGAGTAAGCTATGACGCTGACAGAAACCGATTATGGGCTTGCCGTGGCGGAGATCCGGAACACCTTAATGGAGTGTTCGGTGGAAGTGTTGGAGAGCATGTTCTATTGCGGCGTGCTGGGGCCTACCGAAGAGCTCGAACACCCTTATCACCGTTATGCCATTGGGATTTCCGGTACCTGGGAAGGCGAGTTCGCCATGGGTATGACGGAGGACGCCGCGGCGGTTCTCGCGGCCAATTTCGCCGGGCTTGATGGCGAGGCGGATGCCGACCAGATGGCCGAAGTGCTCAGCGAGTTGTCGAACATCCTGTGCGGCGCAACGCTCAGCCGCTTGAACCGCAACGGGATCTTCCACCTCTCCAGCCCGTATGCGCTGGCGATGCTGCCCACAGGCGGCCATCGCGTGGCGGTCGAGCTCGAAGAGGGCGTTTTGCAAGCCACACTGCGGCTTGGCCCGGTGGCATGACGAGACCCCGTCCAATCCGTGTCCTGATCGTGGACGACTCCGCCTTGGTGCGGCGCATCCTGACGGATGCTTTGGTCAATGAGCCCGACCTGGAAGTGGTGGGTACCGCGGCGGACCCCTACATCGCCCGTGACAAACTGCTGGAGTTGAAACCCGATGTCATGACCCTGGACATCGAGATGCCGCGCATGGACGGACTCACCTTCCTGCGCAAAGTGATGCGCTACCAGCCCATGCCGGTGGTGATCATCAGCTCACTGGGACAAGCTGGTTGCCAGGCGGCCCTGGCTGCTCTCGATGCGGGTGCGGTGGAGGTGTTGGCCAAACCCTCCGGCCCCTTGTCGGTGGGTGACCTGGCCGTCACGCTCGCCAATAAGCTGCGGGCGGCCAGCCACGTCAAGCGATTTCACCAGTCTTCTGCCCCCCCGCCGGTGGCTGCCGAAGAGGCCCATTTTTCCAATCACATCATCGCCATCGGGGCGTCTACCGGTGGCACTGAAGCGATCGCGACGGTGCTGCGGCAGTTTCCCCGCAATGCCCCTCCGGTGCTGGTATCGCAGCACCTGCCGGCTTCTTTCTCACGCGCCTTTGCCGAGCGGTTGAACAGTATCTGCGCCATGGAAGTGAAGGAAGCTGAGGACAACGATGAAATCCGGCCCGGCCGCGCTCTGGTGGCACCCGGAGATCTGCATATGGTGATGCGCAGCCTGACGCGCATCAGCCTGAGCAACGGCCCCCGGGTCTGCTATCAACGCCCCTCTGTCGACGTCATGTTTGCGTCGGTCGCCAAGACGGTGGGCTCTCAATCCCTAGGTGTTTTGCTCACCGGGATGGGGGCTGATGGGGCGGCCGGACTGCTCCGCATGCGCGAAGCCGGAGCGATGACGATTGCCCAGGATGAAGCCACTTCAGTGGTGTTCGGCATGCCGGCCGAAGCGATCCGTATGGGTGCCGCCAAGGCCGTGTTAGGGCTGCCACAGATTGCCAGCGATGTCCTGCGACGGCTGCGGATCGACGCTCCTGGCCACGCAGGCAAGGGATCATCGGACCGGGCTGCTACTCACCGGCCCGAACTGGTTCCACAACACTAAGCCCCGCAGCCGCGGGCTCAACTCACCAGGACAACTTAAGGATTGCCGGCCGGCTTCTTCACGGTGGGCACGGTCGAATCGCTGGACGGCTTGTCCGAGATGCGCCGCCAGCCTCCCTTGGAAGGAGTCGCGGACTCTGTCCCGTTTGTGCCAGTTGCCATCGGGCCCTGGCCGCGTGTCGTGTCGTCCACTGCCGGACGGCGGGTGCGCCGCAGCGGCGGAGCGTCCGAACTGTCCTCGGCTGCGGTGGATTCCGCTGATGGGCGGCGCCCCGAAACGGGTTCGGTCGCCTCTTGCTCGCTGGAGGCCGGTGAAGCGCCGGATGTTACCTCCACCGGACTTGAAGCGGATGCGCTCTCCGGGCGATAGGTGTGGCGGTAACGCAGGTCCGCTTCGGGGTACTTGCGGCGGGTGGCGTCGGCCAGCGTCAACTCAATGGTGCGCTCCTGCCCGGGCCGCGCGTCTGCCGGCTGGGTGAAGTAAATCGCGTAGCGCTTGCGAATGCGGGTGAGGGTATCGAGCAAAGCCGAGGCATCTTGCACGGGCAGGCTATCTCCGCCAGAGGCTTCGGCAATCTCGGCCGTTCCAGCGGACCGGGTGCGCGAAGCGAGTATCACCGGCCCGCCATTGCGTCCATTCGGATACTGGCCGCCGCTGGGGTTCGGGTACTGGCCGCCATTGGGATCATTGGGGTCCGGATAGCCGCCGCCCGGGTATTGGCCTCCATTGCGGCCGTTGGGGTACTGCCCGCCGTTACGGCCATTGGGGTACTGCCCGCCATTTCGGCCTCCGCCCGGGAAGCCGACACCGCCGCCGCCGAGGATGATGCCACCCAGGGCCCCACCAATGCCGCCGCCGCGCCGCTGCTGTCCGCCGGGCCAGCCGGACCCCGCGCCGGGACGTCCGCCTCCGGGATAGCCACCCCCACCCGGGAAGTTGGACTGATTCATTGCATTGGGCGCCAGCAGAGCACTCAGCACCGCATCCGCGCGCTCCAGTGCCATCAGCACTCCCTCATCATCCCGGTGAAACTCGGTTTGATCATCGGTCAGGATCACGATGGCGCGCCGGGCGTCGGGGCGGGCATTCTTCTTGACGTAGTTCGCCGCTTGGATCAGCCCCAGCGTGATGTCGGTGCCGCCACGGAAGTTCTCCTGCCGCAGCACGCCGTCAAAGCCCTGCTCTACCTGCTCAATGCCGGCCTTGAAGGGCATGCGGATCCGCGTGGCGCGATCAAACACCATGATGCCCACGCGGTCGTCAGTTCCCAGCACACTCATGGCCTGATGCGCGGCGGCGGCGATCCGTTCGACGTGCGGCCGCATGCTGGCACTGACGTCCAACAGAAAAAGTACGTCCACCGGCATATCCTCGCGGGCGAAGTTGCGGATGGGGAGCAGTTTTCCCTGCTCGCGCAGGGCAAAGTCAGTGATCTTCAGGCCCGTAATGGCCCGGCCGTCGCGGTCCAGCACCTGGGTGTCGACGCGAACCAGCGAGACATCACTCCGGAAAACCGCTTTGTCGTCATCAGCGGCCACCAGCAGCACGGGAACCAGCCAAATCCATGAACGCATAACTACCTCTTCCGTTGAACCCGACGCGACCTCGATTCTCGCGGATCGCCCACTTGCTAGACGCGCCCGCGCCGCCACCAGTTGCAGCACCGGCTCAGGCGGATGATAACAGAGCTTTCTGCCTGCGGCTACCGGCGGGCGGCCGGATAACTGCCCAGGACTCTCAGCATCCCGGCCATCTCTTCCAGGTGCCCAATGGCGTTGCGCACGCGCGGCTCATCCGTGTGCCCGGCGAAGTCGAGATAGAACAGGTACTCCCAAGGGGTTCCCCGGCGCGGGCGGGATTCGATCTTGGACAACGAAATATCGCGCAGCGCCAGCGCACCCAACGCCCGGAACAGTGAGCCCGGTACATTCTTCACCGTCATCACCAGCGAGGTTTTGTAAGGGCCGGCCGCCGGTGCCGGTTTGAACTCCGGCCGCCGCAGCAGGAAGAAGCGCGTGTGGTTCTCCCGGTCATCTTCAATGGAGCGCTTCAGGATGCGGGCCCCATAGATCTCCGCCGCCACGGCCGAGGCGATGGCCCCTGCATCGCGCCGGCCTTCCGCCATGATCATCTTGACGCTGCCGGCGGTGTCGTAGAAGGTCTGCTTGGTCAGTTCCGGGTGGCTGGCAAAAAACTTCAGGCATTGGTTCAGCGCCACCGGGTGTGAATAGACCTGCCGGATATCAGAGAACTTGACGCCCGGCACCACAATCAGGTTGTGGACGATCCGAACGCTGGTCTCGGCGACAATGCGGACGTCGAAGTTCAACAGATGGTCATAGTTCTCGTGCACTGAACCATGCAGGGTGTTCTCCATCGGGATCGCCGCGCCGGTCGCCTGGCCGTCGCGCAGCGCCATATAAACCTGCTCGAACCGTTCACAGGGCAGGATGTCGGCTTCCGGCAGAAACTGGCGGATGGCAATTTGGCTGAACGCCCCCGGTTCCCCCTGAAAGGCGATGATCTCTTTGGCTGGCTTCTTCTTCATCGTGCACCCTCCCAACGCTTGGCATCACTGGCCGGGACACCGATCAGGTCCATCACCCGGTCTACACAGTGATCCACCAAGTCCAGCATGGTTTCCGGCTTGCTGTAAAACCCCGGCACCGGCGGCGCAATGATGGCCCCCATTTCAGCCAGGGCGGTCATGTTGCGGAGGTGGCCCAGGTGGAACGGCATTTCGCGGACCATCAGCACCAGTTTCCGGCGTTCCTTCAAGGTGACGTCAGCGGCGCGGGTCAGCAAGTTGGAGGTGATGCCAGTGGCGATCGCCGACATGCTGTGGATCGAACACGGCGCCACCACCATCGCGTCGGTCTGAAAACTACCACTGGCCAAGCGGCAGCCTATATCCTCCAGGGAATAGGAGTAGTCGGCCAGGGACTTAAAGTCCGCCGCGAGTTTGCCCATTTCAAGGTACGCTGTCTTTTCTCCGCTACGCGTCAGGATCAAATGTGACTCGATTCCAGGCCTGAGGCGGAGCTTTTCGAGCAGGCGGTATCCATAAATCGAACCACTGGCCCCGGATATTCCAACGACGATTCGCAAACTCTCTCACTCTCTGTTCTGATTTCGGAACAGAGCGGAAGGATATACCTCCTTGCTCTGGGCGGGTGAGGCCGATATAATGCGGAATCAGAACAAGCTTTATTTTATATTCTTAGACGCCCGTGGCAAACGGGCTAATCCCCTCGAATAGGCGGACGTGCCATTATCATGGAGGACCCCGGTCAAAAACTCAAGCGGGCCCGCGAGGGCCTCAATTTGCGTTACCGGGACGTCGAGGTTTACAGCCAGCGCATCCGCGAGAAGCATGGCAACGAAGAATTTGTCGTTGCGCTCAGCCGGCTGTCCGACATTGAGAACAAGGGCACCGTCCCCAGCATCTACAAGCTCTACACCCTTTGTGCCATTTATGGTCTGAACATTCTCGATGTTCTTGATTGGTATGGGGTTAACGCCACCCGTCTGGCGGCCGACGCTGCCACGCTGGAAGTGCCCAACACTCACCCGATCGATTTCACCACCGCCGGCCACGGCGACATCCAGGTGCCGTTGGCCCTTGACCCGGGGCTGGACCTCCGCAAAACCACCTACGTCAGCCGCCTGATCCAGCGCTGGGGGAAATTGCCGCTGATGCTGCTGGAGGGATTGGATCTGAAAAACCGCCGTTATGCCTTTATCGGTTCCGAGGATTGGTCGATGTACCCCATCCTCATGCCGGGGGCACTTGTAATGGTGGATGAAACAAAAAAGAAGATCGTCCAGGGTGGCTGGAACAACGAGTACGAACGGCCCATCTATTTTCTGGAACACCAGGGCGGCTATGCCTGCGGTTGGTGTAGCATTTCCGAAAAAAATCTGATCCTTCAGCCTCACCCGGCCTCCACCGCGCCACCTGCGGTCTATCCCGTGGAGGCGGTGGACGTCATCGGCCAGATTATCGGCGTCGCAATGCAGTTGGATGTTGAGCCGCGCCGTGCTCGTTCCTGAGCAGCCGGAGCAACGTTTCTAAATCTGACAGGTACAAGCTCTTCTGCGCGCTGTCGGCTTGCGACGGGATCAGATTCTTGTACGGTGCCAAGCGCTGCCAGCTTTCCAGCAGCAGGCGCTTGGGCGTGTCCAGGGTAGACAGGTAAAGATCCAGATCGGCCTTCTGCTGCTCCAGGCCATACATCAGCCATTCCGCGAAGGCCTTCTCGTGGCTTTCGCGCAACGCCTTGTTGGCTTCCACCTCGCCAAAAACCATCGCCAGTCCGTGATGTTGGTAAACATCGGAGTTGCTGTCCCGCAGTGACGACAGGTACGCCAGGCGGCCAAACAAGGATGGAATTTGCGCGAGTGTGCGGAGCCAGAGATTGGCGCTCGCTGAGCGGTCCCACGTCGTGGAGTGGCTGACTGTTTCCATCAATTCATCGAGGCCGGAATTCGAAGTTTACAACAATTTCGAGTTTGAATTCAGCCTGCTAGATCGGCCGCTTTGGGCACGCCAAATAGAGTGTTCCAAAACTCGAACAGAATAGCCGGATTGTCGATTTAAGGGGTTTCCCTTAGGCGTCTGAATTGTCACATTTAGCCCCATTTGACGCCACGAACGGGTTGACTCCAAAAAGGAATCAGCGCCACGCTGAATTCGGAAATGAGAATGCCTGCCGCCCTACAAAACCACCACCCAATCCGTGCAGTGATGGATGGTCCAAGGGGCGGCTACATTTGTTAGCTAGAACTCCTGTTTGATTTGTACCATAGCCAGTAACCCGAAGGAGGGTTCCGCCATGTTTAAGAAACTACTGACGACCGTGATTTTCGCGCTGCTGTTCAGCGCGGTGGCCATTCCCGCAGCCGACGCACCGTTGCCGCGCTGCTTCCCGTGCCCGCCGGACAACCGCTAAGCGATCCGGGTCAACCAGAAGCCAAGTCAAAGAAATTAGGGGAGATCAACATCATGAAGAAACTACTGACGACCGTGATTTTCGCGCTGCTGTTCAGCGCGGTAGCTATTCCGGCAGCCGACGCACCATTGCCGCGCTGCTTCCCGTGCCCGCCGGACAACCGCTAGACAGCGACCGGGGTATTGGAACTGGGAAGTACTGACCGGCGCGTGCGTTGGATCTAACCCTGGGGAGGTGATCTTGACCAGGCACGCGCCGGAGCTTGCGGCACCGGGACCACGGATCCGGCCCCATAAATCCGACCCAGAAACCGATTCTCCCGGATTTATGAACGTGATAGCATGCCATTCAGGGGCCGGACGGAGGTATTTCCGCGGTCGCGGGGCGGGTATCCCGCACCGGCAGCAGGCTCCCGGCGAGGTGTTCACTGTCCTTTACGTCGGCCGAAGTCCTACTTGGATGGTTAAGCTTGGTCCTGTCGGCGGCGCTGGCCGGGCGGCTGTATCGCCTGCATCTACACCGCCAGTACCGGTATCTTTTCGCCTACGCTCTGTTCTCAGTGCTGCAACTGACCGTCCTTTTGCTTTTGCCCCACTCGCGGCTACCCAACCGCTCCACCCTGTATGGCCTGACTTGGGTGGTGACGGAGGCGATCCTGGTGGGCATTTTTGTCCTGATGGTGGTGGAGTTGTATGGACAGATTCTTGACAGCTACCCGGGCATCGCCAGCCTCACGCGGCGGATCTTCTCCTGGACCGCACTGATTGGGATCCCCCTCAGTCTGTTAACCCTGCTGTTTGATGTCGGCGATTCCAGCCCCAGCCGCTTTCTGTCTCAATTCCAACTGTTGCAACGCGGTATCCTCACCTGCCTGATGCTGTTGGTTTTCGTGATGGTCTGTTTTCTGGCCTGGTTTCCGATGCGGCTCAACCGGAATACGGCTTGGCATGCGGCTATCTTTTTTTGCTATTTTCTGTCCAAGTCCGGGCTGATCCTGGTGCTGCAGTTGGCCGGCGTCGAGGTACAGGCCAGCGTCAGCACCGGTTTGATGGCCATGTCGTTGGGGTGTCTGGTGGCCTGGTCGCTGGCCTTAACCAAGCAGGGCGAACAGGTGGAGATACGCGTTGGCCAAAGGTGGAGCGAAGCGGAGTGCCACCGGTTGCTGGGCCAATTGGAAGGCCTCAATTCCGCTCTTTCGAGGGTTCCCGGAGCCGCCGCCGGCAACGAACGGACGCGGTAGCCGGATTGGCCTGATTCGTTCTTCCCGTGGCGGTGGCACCCGTTTGATCACCGTCAATTTAATGCCGAAAAATACCGCAGACTTCCATTGCATTTTCCAGATGATTCCGGTATTCTCCGGAATGTCTCGCCGGAAGGAGATTTCCAGTTAACTATGGGCACCGAATTTCAGGTCTTGGCCGCCGTTGTAGCGGTACTGCTGTTGGGTTTCTTGTTGCTAATCCGTTCGGTGGCGTCTGCCCGGCCGAATGACATGGCCGATCGTCCCATGCTGGCCGAATTTGATGGTGGAAAGTATCGCCCGCTCGCCCGCCTGTTCAATCAGGACGACGAGGAATTTCTTCGCACCCAGCGTGGCTTTCAGCCAGAGATGTTGAGCGAGCTTCGGGCATCCCGCCGCCAAGTGGCGCGCGAGTATCTGGCTTCGTTGAAGGTTGATTTTCTCGCGCTGCATGGTTTGGCCACGGAACTTCTGGCGGTAGCGCCGATCGATCAGCCTGAGTTGGCTTCCACACTGGCGTCGATGAAGGTTCGCTTCTTTTGGGGACTTGGCTTGGCGCATGCCGGCTTGATGCTCCACGCGGCAGGCTTGGACGGTGTTCGTCCGGTGGCGGCGCTGGCCGATCTTTTCCAGGGTCTGCATCAACAGACCCACGCGTTGGCTTCAGCCCACGCTGCTTCGCTGGCGGCCTAGTAGCCTGACCCGGAAGTTCCTTGAATCAATCCGGGACGGAATTCGGGACAGGGATGCTGGTGGGAAAGAGGGCAGACCTCTCCTGCTGGTCGCGGGTCGGTACGGCTGCGGCTTCTGTTTGAAGTACTTGTGATTTCTAGGGGCACTCTGCCGGCCTAACGCCCCAGTCCCGTCGGAGACCGGACACAAGTTGAACGCTAGCGTTTGTTGGCCGCTGATCCCAGTGTATGGGCCGGGTCCGAACCTGCGGTAGGCTCCTCATTCAGGCTCCAGTCATACGGCCGGTAACGTAGTTCCACGGTCTTCCCGGCAGCATGTGCCGTCAGTCCCGGCCGCCGCTGTTCCAGGAAGGCCAGCAGCTTCTCGCGTCCCCCGAAGTCACCTTCATACCAACGGAAGATCATCGAGAGCGTCACGCGGCCCGTCGCGGAATCCTTCTCCACGTTACGTGCCTGGCTGACAAACAGCTGAGTGCGCTTTTCCAGCTCCAATTCCACGTTGCCCGCGGTGTACGCCACTGGTGAGAGCCAAGGGCAACTGGCGGAGGCGCAAACCAGTGCAAAGTGGATTCGAGGATCGCCAAACGCCTTCCGGATGCTGTTGGTTTCGATGTCATCCAGCGACCGCTCGCGCCCACCAACGGTGAACTTGCGGCGGTAAAAGAAGTTGAACTGGCCCACCTTGTTCGCCAGGCGAGTCTTGCCCGCGGGATACTCCTGGGCGAACGCCCACACCACCAGCGCGTTATACGTGTTCAGCCAGTGAGCCAATTTCGCTTCCCGCGACGGGAACAGGGCCGGGTGAGAATCGGGGCTTACCTGGGCCAACTGCTCCACGAAGCGGTTTAGCGGGCCTAAATCCTTGTTCAGTGCTGCGTAACGCACGCCTCCTTGGAGATTGACGTGCTTCGACAGCGCCTCCTGATAGAGCCGGGTATCCGGGATCTCCACCGCCACGGCCAGCAAGGCCAAACCCATCATCATGCCAGAAGCCTCTTCAGCGCGGCCAGTGCGGCGGGCAAGTTGGGAAACTGCTTCTCCGCCTGCTTAAACTCCTTCGTATGGACGCACCGGCGGCTGCCGCGGTGCTGTTCAGGGTGCCGCAAATGGAGCATTTCGTGGAACATCACATATTCCACCACCAGCCGCGGCACGTGTGGGCCATCCAGCACGCGGCTCAACACGATGGCGTTGTGCGATGGGTCATAGTGGCCCAACCGGGTACGCGACACCCGGCGGCTCCAGCCGATGGCCGGACGGGCCAGCAATCCGTCGAAGTGGGTCACATTTAGCTCATCGAACAGTTCTTCCAAATGAACCACTGTTCCCTGCGGACCGTCGTGCTGTTTCCGACCCCTGGACTGGCGCACCAGATGGACCTGACGGCGGACCTCCGCGCGGTTCAGCCACATGCGATAGCGGTGTGGATAGACCGGCTCCACCGGCCGCCGGAAGAGTTTCGAGACCAGAATGAATGCCAGTGCCTCCGCCACGGGAGAGGGCGCCCCCTCCAGCAAATCGGCAATCCGCACCACCATTTCTCCGCCGCTCAGCCTGATGTTGGAATTCGCCCCCGCGAATCGCCGGTACTCCACTCGAATGGCGGGCATCGCCGTCCGCGGCCGCAGCGTCCGGAAAACCCGTTCATACAGCTGGTTGGGCGTTTCAAACAACAGCGAGGATTCGACGTTCACCGGGAAGAGTAGACCATTCGACGGATCGGTCTCGACTTGCCTTTGCATAGCAATGTAACATTACCAGTTTGGACCACTTGCCTACAGCTCGAATCACGGCCCTCGGTACGTACACCCCTCCGGGCCTCCTGACCAACCAGGATCTCGAACGCCTGGTCGAGACCACCGACGACTGGATTGTCGAGCGGACCGGTATCCGCACGCGCCATATCGCGCCGCCCGAGATGGCGACCTCCGATCTGGCTTACGAGGCGGCGAAGGTCGCGCTGACCCGCCGAGGCATCGATGCCACCGAACTCGGTGCCATCATCGTCTGCACCGTCACGCCCGACATGCTGTTCCCCGCCACCGCCTGCCTGGTGCAGGACCGGCTGGGGGCCAAGGGTGCCTGGGGCTTTGACCTGATCGCCGCCTGCTCCGGTTTCGTCTACGGCCTGACGACGGCCGCGCACCTGGTGAAGGGCGGGGCGCACAAAAAAGTTCTGGTGATCGGTGCCGATACCATGTCGCGCATCATCGACTACACGGATCGTTCCACCTGCATCCTGTTTGGCGACGGCGCTGGGGCCATGTTGGTGGAAGCCGGCGAACCGGGTGACCCGGGCTTCATCGACTTCACCAATGAGATCGATGGCTCCGGTGGCGACGCCCTTAAAATGCCAGCCGGCGGCAGCCGGATGCCCGCCTCGCACAAGACGGTGGATGAACGGCTCCACTATGTGCACCAGGACGGCCAGGCCGTGTTCAAGTACGCCGTCCGCAAGATGCAGGAGATCTCGCTCGGCCTGCTGGAGCGGAACAATCTGTCGCCCAAAGACATCAAGCTGCTGATCCCCCACCAAGCCAACCGCCGGATCATCATGGCCACCGCGGAGCGGCTGGGCCTGTCGGCAGACCAAGTGGTGATCAACATCGACCGCTTCGGCAACACCACCGCCGGCACCATCCCGCTGGCCACCGAAGACGCCGTACAGTCCGGCCGCCTGAAAAAGGGCGACATCGTCCTGTTCACGGCCGTCGGCGCCGGCTTCACGGTCGGTGCCAATTTGTGGCGCTGGGGCTTCTAAAGCTACACGGCGACGTCAAACACCAGCGCCGTCGCCAGCTTGATGTGCTTCTCCATCTGCGGCCACACCTTCTGGTGATCGGCGGAAGCCACCCACGCCTCGCGCTGCTTTTCGGTCTCAAAGCTGATCAGTAGCCGGTGCGTGCACCCGGTCGGCGGCTGGCCCATCTTGCTCAGCGAGTACTTCAACAGGCGGACGTCGACAAAGCCGGGCTGCTTGCGGATCACCGGGCGGAACACCTTGTCGAACGTCTCCTTCAGGCCGCTCTCGTGCGACGGCTCCACGATCAGATCGACATGCAGTTGCATGGGCAGTTTCGTCTGCGCGCCCAGATGGGTGGCGCTGGTGGCGGCCAGGGTAGCCGGAATGGCGGCCAGCAGGCGGCGACGGTTGAGGTTCATCTTCATGTGCCGTATTGTATGCGAGCCGCCACCCACCGGTTGGCACCGTCACCAGCCAGTTTTCGAGCTACGCTGAGAATATGCAAAGCCTCGCCGCCAACGGACCACTGGAAAGCCTGGAACAGTGGGATGACGACGTCAAGTCACGCTACAAGGAAGGCCGCGACGAGACTGCCTTTCGCGACTACACCACCGCCCCGCCCGTCGTGCGCGAGTTCTACCGCCTGAACCACACCCTGCAGACCCGCGATTTCGCTCGAGCCAAGAAGGCCGAGTACGGTGCGCTGAACCGGTCCCAGATGGGCATCTGGGAAGCGATGGAGTATCTGAACACCCTGGTGGACGACTCCGACCCCGACACTGATCTTTCGCAAATTGAGCACAACCTCCAGACCGCCGAAGCCATCCGCCGTGACGGCCACCCGCGCTGGATGGTGCTGACCGGCCTGATCCACGACCTGGGCAAGGTGCTGTGCCTTTATGGCGAGCCCCAATGGGCCGTCGTCGGCGACACCTTCCCGGTCGGCTGCGCCTGGTCCGACAAGATCGTCTTCCACCAGTTTTTCGAAGGCAACCCTGACAAAAACATCCCCGAATACCAGACGCCCGAAGGCGTCTACAAACTCCATGGCGGCCTGAGCCAAGTGGACATGTCCTGGGGCCACGACGAGTATCTCTATCACGTGACGCGCGACTACCTGCCGGAACCCGCGCAGTACATGATCCGGTACCACAGCTTCTACCCCCAGCACCGCGAGAACGGTTACACGCACCTGATGACGGCGCACGACCACGAGATGTTCGAGTGGGTGAAGAAGTTCAACCCCTACGATCTCTACTCCAAGGGCCATGCCAAGCCGGACGCCGTCGCGCTGCGCCCCTACTACGAAAAGCTGATCGCCGAATACTTCCCGGCCAAGATCCGCTGGTAGCCATTCGGCGCGCGCAATCGACCGCCTACGACTGCCCCAGCAGTTCCAAATAGCGCTCGCGGCTGATTCCCGCCGTCCGCAAATTGTTCTTGATCACAAAGACAGGCACGGAGGCTGCTTTCGGGATCACCACGGGGTGGAGAATTCCCGGCTTGGTGAACACCATGTGGTCACCCTCGATCCGGACGCACCGGAAGCCTTCCACCTCAAAGACCTTGGCCAGCGTCTTGTACGATACCGGGCTAAGCTTTGGCATGCTCGAGCGGCAAGGCGAGCGATACTTGACCTGTTGCGATCAGCCGCGGCCCCTGCATCCGGCTCTGCCGCTTCAGGTAACCTGCCTCTTCGAGAATCTGGCCCAGAGTGCCCATCTTTTCAGCCTCTTCCAAAAAGAGCCGAACCGCTTCTTTCAGGCTCTGGAGCGCCTTCCGTTCCGTGGTTCCGCAGGACGACAGGTCCAATTCCCGCGTGTAGGCCACAAACGCCCGGCCCTCCTTGAAGATCTGGGTGGTGAACTGAATCTCCATAGCTTCTAGATTAGGCTGATTTGAGGACAATCATGGAGGGGAGTGTTTCTGCTCTCGGATTGCCTGTGCTGAGTTCGCGCAATAATGATAACGATGGCAACCGTCCATATGACCGAAGCCGAGTTAGCTCGCGACCTCCATGCTGTTCTCGCCAGAGTGCAGAGTGGCGTCGAGATCGTGATTGAGCAGGAGCACCAGGCCGTCGCTGTATTGAAGTCCTCAAAACCTGCGGGACGCCTGATATCCGAGATCGTCGCTGACTTGGCGGCGAGAGGCTCAACCGCGGTTATGGATGATGACTTTGCGCGCGATATTCAGGAAGGCATTGAGGCTCATCGCCAGCCATGGAATCTCCCATCCTGGGATTAGTGCTCGATTCCAGTGTCTTGATCGCGGCAGAACGACGCGGCTTGACCGCTGCCCTGGCGATCGATGGCATTCAACGCTTCGTCAGTGAATTGCCGATTGTCCTCTCTGCGGTCACTGTGGCTGAGATTGGGCATGGCATCTACCGAGCTCCCAACGAAGAGATCAGACGGCGTCGGCGGAACTTTCTAGACGACCTGCGGTCGGCTATTCCGGTGCACGCATTCACGGAAGCCACTGCGGAAATTGTGGCCCGTGTAGGGGGCGTACAAGCGGCCCGCGGGGTCAATCTACCGCTGGGCGATCTGATGATTGCGGCATGTGCGCTGGAGCTTGGTTATGCCGTCGGCACTCGCAATCCGCGTGATTTCGAACGCGTACCGGGTTTGCAAATGTTCGTAATCTAGGTCTCACCTCCCCCCCAGGCGCACGCAGCCCTATCCTTCCGCTTCCGCGCAGCCATTTGGCACCAAGTTGTGATCAGCCGTTACCATCAAAGAATGCGCCACTGGTTTGCCCTTGGGTTCTGTAGTTCACTATTATTCGCCCAGCCCATCCCCGCCCCCCGCCTGGAGCCTCGGCCCAAAACCGTCGAGATGCCCAACTTCCCTCCGAAGACCGCCTTTGAGCCGCCGATGGCTGCTGCCGCCAAGTCACTGGCAGAATCGACGGCCGCCTCACCCAAGGAGCTGCTAACCCTGGCTGAGAAGACCAACTACGCCGAGACGGCGCACTATAGCGACTCGGTGGACCTCGCGCGCAAGCTCGAAAAGGCGTCGCCCTACGTGAAGGTGGTCAACTTCGGCAAAACGCCGCAAGGGCGCGACATGATCGCGGTGATCGTCTCCAAGGACAAGGCCTTCACGCCGGAAGCGGCGAAGAAGTCGGGCAAGGCGATCGTGATGCTCCAAAGCTGCATCCATCCCGGTGAAGTGGACGGTAAGGAAGCGTCTGAGATGCTGATCCGGGACATGGTCGTGTCGAAGAAGTACGCCACCTGGCTGGACAAGGTGATCATCGTCAACATCCCCGTCTTCAATGTCGACGGGCATGAGCGGTTCAGCGCCTTCCAACGCATCAACCAGGACGGACCCAAGGAGATGGGCTTCCGCGCCACCGCGCAGCGCCTGAACCTCAACCGTGACTTCATCAAGGCCGACGCCCCGGAAATGCGCGCCTGGCTGAAGCTGTGGAACGCCTGGCTGCCGGACTTCTTCCTGGACAACCACGTCACCGATGGCGCGGACTTCCAGTACGACATCACCATCGACGCCGTCCAGAACCAGGAGATCTGGCCCGCCGCCGGCCAGTGGGTGACCGAGCGCTACCTGCCTTACCTCCACGATTCCATGGCCACCGACGGCCACATCATGGGCTGGTACGGCATGGCGATGGGCCTGGGCGGCAACACGCCCCGCGCCGGTGGCCGCGGCCCCGATGGAGTGTCCGGCTTTGCCCGCTCCACCTACACACCGCGCTTCTCGCATGGCTACGCCGCCGTGCAGAACCGTCCGGCGCTGCTGGTCGAAACGCACTCACTGAAGAGCTTCAAGACGCGCACCTGGGCGCACTATGACGTCATGCGCCGCTCCATCGAAGCCGTCGTGCGGGACCCGCAAGCTCTGATGACCGCCGTGCGCGAAGCCGACAAAGCTGTCGCCGCGCTGGCTGGCTCCTCCACCGCCCTCTATCTCGACGGCAAGCTCGATTTCGCGCAGCCCAGCCCTTACACCTACCGCGGACTGAAGGCGACGGCGAAGCAGAGCGACCTGGCCGGTGGTCCAGTAACGGTCTACACCAAAGAAGTCAACGACGTACCCACCAAGGTGTTCGGCAAAGTCACCGCTACCGCCAGTGCCTCCATCCCCGTTGGGTACCTGATCCCGGCCGAATGGCAGGACGTCATCGACCGCGTCAATGCCCACGGCCTCAAGACCGAAAAACTGACCAAAGACGTCGAAGCTGAGTTCGAGACGTACCACTTCTACGACGTCAAACTCTCCCCGCAACCCTTTGAAGGCCGCGTCGCCCCCAGCTTCAAGACCGAGAAGCTGACCGAGCGCCGCAAGTTCGCCGCCGGGTCCGTCTACGTGCCCATGAACCAGCGCGCCGCCCGCGTCGCCCTGAACATCCTGGAGCCCGACGCCCCGGATTCACTGGTCCGTTGGGGCCTGCTGCTCGCCATCTTTGAGCAGAAGGAATACTTCGGCGACTACATCATGGAGCCCATCGCGCAGGAGATGGCCAAGCTCCACCCGGAGTTGAAGAAAGAGTTCGACGCCAAAGTCGCCGCCGACCCCGCCTTCGCCCGCAACTCCCGCGCCCGTGTGGCTTGGTGGTTTGAGCGGTCACCCTACTATGAGTTCGACCACAACGCCTACCCGATCGTGCGGGTGATGAAGAAGACCTGGTAACGCCGGCAGCCTGGGCCAACTCCCCCGGGCCGCTTCCTCGCAGACGCGGCCTCAGTTGGCCGACGTGGCGAGTTTGAGGTGCATGTCTATTGGCCGCTGGACCAGGGTGGGGTGATGCCATTGGAGCGGCTGTAGACGATCAACTGGCCCAGGTGTTCTGCCAGGTGGGCGGTCATGGCGGTGTAGACGCCGCGGCGCGTGGTGGCGGTGCCGAAGAACGTGGTCTCGGCGGCGAGCGTGCCGGCGCGCATAGGCGTCAAGGTCTTGCGGACCTGGCCGAAGCAATCGGTGAGCAGCTCCAGCACCTTGTCCTTGGGCAGGGGCTGCTTTTCCAGTGCTTCATTCACCTTGATGCGGGCCTGGACGGCTTCGCCTGTCAGCGACTTGTCGGCGATGCCCAACATCAGCCGGCTGCCCGCTGCGGCGTGGATGAAGACTTCCCGGATGCTGCGCAGGCCGGGCGCCGGACGCCAATCGTACTTGTCTTCCGGGATCGCCTTCATGAGGGCTATCATCTTGGTCTCGGTGTCGTTCCAAGCCAGCAGAAGGTCGGCGGCGGCGGGCGTCTCCGGCACGTCTTCCACGCCCAGCAGTTCGACATCAAAAATCAGCTCGGCTTTGGGCGGGATGACTTTGCCACTGCCCTTATCCCCATAGGCCATCTGGTGCGGAATGAAGAGGCGCCGGCGGCCGCCCACCTTCATGCCCTCAAAGCCCGCCTCCCAGCCGCTGATCACCTGACGGCGGCCTTGCACGAACTGGAGCGGGACGTTGCGGTCGCGCGAGGAGTCAAACTGGGTGCCGTCCCGCAGCCAGCCCGTGTAGTGCACCGTGTACTTTTGTCCAGCGAGGGCCGGGGCGCCGGAGCCGGCATACATATCCGACCAGCGGAGCGTAAACGCTTCGGCCACGGGCGCATCCGTAGCGGGAATCGCGGCGGGTAGCTGGGGCGAAAAGGTTTGGGCCGACACGAGCAGCGCGAGCGCGGGAAGGGTCATGCGAATCATTGTCGCTCGACAGGGACCGCGGCGGCATCAGAAAGGTGTGCGCACGTTAGCGGTGATTCTCGGTGACCAACTGAACGAAGACTCCGCCGTGTTTGACGGCTTTGACCCGCGGCAGGATGCGGTGTGGATGGCGGAGGCCACTGACGAGTCACAGCATGTGCCCAGCCACAAGGCCCGGACGGTGCTGTTTTTGAGTGCGATGCGGCATTTCCGTGACCGGTTGCGGGCGCGGGGGCTGACGGTGATCTACCAGGAGCTACGGTCGGGGTCGCTGGCGGGATTGCTGCAGCGCGACATCGAGCTGTACGCGCCGGAGCGGGTGATCTGTGTCTGGCCGGGCGATTTCCGGCTGAAGGAGGCGCTGTCGCCGCAGGTCCACCAGTTTCTCGAAGACCGGCATTTTCTTTCCAGTCCAGAAGAGTTCCGGCGGCATGCCGAGGGCCGGAAGCAACTGCGGTTGGAGTACTTTTACCGGGAGATGCGCCGCCGCTACCGCATCCTGATGGACGGGGATCAACCGCAGGGGGGAGCCTGGAACTTTGATGCGGACAATCGGGAGCCCTTGCCGGCTGCCGGTCCGGGGAAGATGCCCCAGCCGTTGCGCTTCCCACCAGACGCGACCACTCAGGCCGTGATGGCGGACGTGGAACAACTGTTGCCCGGAAATCCTGGTTCGCTGGCTTCGTTTAGCTGGCCGGTGACGCGAGAGCAGGCGCTGGAGGCGCTTCAGGACTTTGTCACACATCGGTTGCCGCTGTTTGGCCGCTATCAGGACGCGATGTGGACGGCGGAGCCCTGGCTCTACCATTCGCTGATTTCGGCGTCGCTGAACTTGAAGCTGCTGGACCCGCGGGAAGTGCTGGCCGCGGTGGAGCAGGCTTCCGCGCCGCTGCCTGCCCGGGAGGGATTTATCCGCCAGATCCTGGGTTGGCGGGAGTATGTGCGCGGCTTGTATTGTCTGAAGATGCCGGGTTACGCGGAGCTGAACGCGCTGGACGCCCAGGCGGCGCTGCCGGAACTGTACTGGACAGGCGACACCGCGATGGTCTGCCTGCGGGAAGCGGTTGGCCAGACGCTGAAACACGGCTATGCGCACCACATCCAGCGGCTGATGGTCACGGGCCTCTATGCGATGTTGCTGGGGGTGGCTCCACGGGCGATCCATGAGTGGTACCTAGCGGTCTATGTGGATGCGGTGGAGTGGGTAGAGCTGCCAAACGTGATCGGCATGTCCCAGTTTGCCGATGGCGGCATCATGGCCTCCAAACCTTACGCGGCCTCGGGCAAGTACATCGACCGGATGTCGAACTATTGTGGTGGTTGCCAGTTTGACCCGGCGCAATCCACCGGGCCTCGCGCCTGCCCGTTCACCACTCTCTATTGGGACTTTCTGATGCGCAACGAAGGAGTGCTGCGAAAGGTGCCCCGGATGGAGATGCAGTTGCGCAATCTGGTCCGTTTGAATCCGGAGCAGAAGAAGGCCATCGCGGGACAGGCGGCGGTCATCAAACAAAAAGGATGTCCAACTACCTCATCATCGGAGCCGGCGGCGGCATTGGCGCCGCGCTTGTTCAACGCCTAGTGGCGAAGGGCGACACCGTTTTGGCTTGCGGCCGGACGGAAGAAAAACTGGCGGCCTTGGGCGTGCCGTATCGCGTGCTGGATGCGACGCAGCCGGACGCAGTGGTGGAAGCGGCGGCATCAGTCCAGCCGCTGCAGGGCATCGTGAATCTGGCCGGGTCCATCCTGCTGAAGCCCGCGCATCTGTTGACGGAGACCGAGTGGCACCAGACGATCGCCACCAACCTCACCAC
The DNA here is from genome assembly GCA_026394075.1 of Acidobacteriota bacterium. Classification (GTDB taxonomy): domain Bacteria; phylum Acidobacteriota; class Terriglobia; order Bryobacterales; family Bryobacteraceae; genus JAPKYZ01. The sequence continues at coordinate 3,701 of JAPKYX010000207.1, read as the reverse complement.
CGCCTGGGCCACTGTGCGCGCGGGAGCGAAGGCGATGATGTCGACCGGTGGTTCCATTGTGTTGATGTCGACGGCGGCCGCGCGGATCGGCCTAACCAATCACGAAGCGATCTCGGCGGCCAAGGCTGGCGTCGAAGGCTTGGCGCTGGCGGCGGCGGCCACCTATGCGCCGCGCGGGATCCGGGTGAACTGCGTCGCGCCGGGCTTGGTGGACACGCCGCTGGCCGCCCGTATCACGTCCAATGAAGCAGCGCTCCAGGCGTCGAAGGCGATGCATGCCTTGGGCCGGATTGGCAAGCCGAACGACATTGCGTCGGCCATTGCGTGGCTACTTGATCCGGAGCAGAGTTGGGTGACCGGGCAGGTGATCGGGGTAGACGGGGGCTTGGGCCGACTTCGCGCCCGATAGCGGCACAACGCGCTTGCCGGTGGCGGCGTAGAGTTGTCCTCCGCGCACCGCCACCCCGGCCGCGAACGGTGAGAAGGCCGGCAGGCAGCAGACGGTTTTCTTCACCTGGAAGACCGGTACGCGGCGCGAGGCTCCGGCGGCGTCGCGGATGTTCACCACTGGATGCAGGTGGCCCATGATCAGGAATCGGTCCGTTTGGGGCAATTGGTCGCCATGGACGGCCAGCAGTCCCGGCGCTTCCCAGGCGGGCAGGGCGGAGAGGCCGAAATCGCGCGCGATGGCCCGGTCATGATTGCCGCGGACGACGATGAGTTGGCCGGTGATGAGTGCCAGGGCCTGCTCCACCAGCGAGCGCTCCGCTGAGGACGGCGAAGGGGCGTGGTAGATGTCGCCCAGCAGCACCACGCATTCCGGCCGCAAGCTTTCAAGCGTCTCCCGCAGTTTGTTGAGCAGGCCGCCGTCATCCAGCGGGCCTAGTTCTCCGCGCCGCCGTTGCGCCCAGGCATAGCCCAGGTGCAGGTCGGCGATCAGCGCCGTTTCTCGCTCTGGAATGTAGAGCGCGCCGCTGGGGTGCGCCCACAGAGTCGATGCGCTCATGCGGACCACCCTTCGTAGAGCTCCGCCACCAGTTCGTCGAGCGCTTTGTCCGGGTCCTGCTTCAACAGCACTTCGCGGTTGAACATCGAGAACATGGGCAGCGCGAAGGGTGACGCTTTTTCAAGATCGATCACTTCCCAGGGCTCGCCATAGATGCGCTCGCTTTCGGCGGCTGCCCGCTCGGCATCCAGTTCGTCCTCGATCACTTCCCGCACCGCTTCGCGGACCAGCGGATGATCGGGCTCATGCTTCAAGAAGGTCTGGTAGAGCAGGGAACCGTTCCAGCTGGACTGGCGCTTGCCCGCGGGCCCCTTGGTGGTCCGCCGTTCCAGCAGCTGCCCGGTTTCGGCAATGGGCCGGAACTTGCGGCCCAGTGTCTCCGTGGCTTCAAGCGCGGTCCGCAGATCCTGCTGCCACTGTTGCGGATGGAAGCATTCGCGTAGACGCTCAATGTCAGGCGCCGACTTGGCGTTGAAGCTAAGCAGCAGGCCGTGGTCATCAAAGTTCGAGACGACACTGCCGAAGCTGGGCCCCAGGCGGTGGCTGATCACCCAGGCCAGTGACCGGTTGACCGCCCGTCCGGCGACGATGTGGAAGATCACCAGCAGGGCCTTGGCTTGCCGGATGCGCTCCACTTGAACGGGCGTGTCGGCGGGCACGGGCGCGGCGCGGCGTTGCTGGGCAACGTAGCTGGCGGCGCGGGCAGCGGAGATGGGGTCCAGCTGGTAGTCCGTTTCGAGCATCGCCGCCACATCAGGCGCTTCACGCAGGGCACGGCGCAAGGCCAATTCCTCCGCGGCCAAGCGCGCGGTGAGGGACATCTTGCCGCCCATCCAGCGCGGCGTCTTGACTCGTTCGCCTTGGGCGGGCTCGACGGTGGCGGTGTCGCCTTGGAGCGAACGGACGCGGACGCTTTGGCCGCCCATGGTGAACGCTTCACCGGGCCGGAGTTCGGAAATGAAGCTTTCTTCGACGCGGCCCAGCATGCGGTTACGGGCGAGCACCTTCACCTGATAATCGTCCGAGATGGTGCCGATGTTGCGGTAGTAGGCGCGCGCCACTTTGCGCGACGCCACGCGGAAGCGGCCGTCATGCACGATGATCTTGCCGAAGGCATCGCCATAGCCCGCCAGCACGCGCCCGCCGCCGGCCAGGTATTCGAGCACGGCTTGGTAGTCGGCAAGTGATAGGTCCCCATACGGGCCCGCCTGGCGGATCAGTGCAAACGCCTCATCGATCGACCATTCGCGCTCCACCGCCATGCCCAGCAGCACTTGCGCCAGGACATCGAGCGGTGCCTTGGGTGGACGCAACAAATCGAGACGTCCAGCGCGGGCGGCTTCCCGCAGAGCGATGCATTCCAGCAGATCAGGCAAGCTCAGCGGAGCCAGCACCCCCACCGCCGTGCCGCCCAACCGGTGGCCGCTGCGGCCCAGGCGCTGCAGTGCCCGGCTGACGCCGCGGGGGGCACCGATGAGCAGTACTTGATCGACGGCCTGGAAGTCGACCCCCATTTCGAGGCTGCTGGAGCAGACGACGGCGCGCAAGGTTCCACGGCTGAGACGCTCTTCAATCTGCAACCGCTCGGCGCGTTCGACGGAGGCGTGGTGGACCGCGATCTGTTCGTCAAGCGCGGGTAGCAGGACTTTCAAGGCCAGCCCCAACTGCTCGGCGGCGGAGCGGGTGGAGGTGAAGACCAGTGAGCATTGCGCGTGCTCCACCAGTTCGGCCACGGCATGGGAAGCCCGGTAAGGCGAGAAGCCCGCGGCGGGGAGGACGACATCGAGCGGGATGGGCGCAATCTCCAGGCGGTGGGCCTTGCGCCCGTCCACTTGAGCGACCGCGCAGGGGCGAGCGCCACACAGCAGTTTTGTGACTGCTTCGACGGGGGCGGCGGTGGCGGAGAGGCCAATGCGCTGGCGGGGGGCGAGACGTTCCAAGGTCAACGCGAGGAGGCTGCCGCGCTTCGATTCGGCGAAGGCGTGGATCTCGTCGATGATCACCGCGCCGCAATCGAAGCCGTCGCGCCAACCGGTTTGGGAGAGCAGGGAACTGAGCGATTCGGGCGTGGTCAGAAGCAGATGCGGGTGGCGGCGCGTTTGGCGGAGACGCTCAGACAGTTCAGTGTCGCCGGTGCGGACCTCCATGCGGATCTCGCGGCCGATGGCTTGGGCGACGGCTTCCATGGGCGGCGCGAGGTTGCGCTCAATGTCGCGGGTGAGCGATCGCAGCGGGGAGACGTAGACGGCCAGGGTCCGGTTGGGCAGATCGGGCCGCTGGGCCAGGTCATTCAGCACGCTCAGGAAGGCAGCCAGGGTCTTGCCGGAGCCGGTGGGCGCGAGGATGAGCGTGTTCTCGCCGCGCAGGGTGTGCGGCAAGGCGAGGCGCTGCGCTGGGCTGAAGCGGCCGTAGCGCGCGGTCATCCAGGCGAGCAGGGCGGGGTGAAGACGCTTACGCCAGGGATCGCTCATACATCGCCTTCACCACGTCAAGCGTGTCAATTTCGGCGACGGTCTTGTCCTGCCGCCAGCGGAGGATGCGCGGGAAGCGGAGCGCGAAGCCGCTCTTGTGGCGCGGTGAGGCTTGGACGCCATCGAAGGCTACCTCGAGCACCACCTGGGGCTCGACGAGCGAGACCCGGCTGAAGCGCTCCCGGGTGATGGTGCGGAAGATGCGGGTGAGCTCGCGGATCTCC
>JAPKYX010000124.1 GCA_026394075.1 Acidobacteriota bacterium | reverse complement strand
GGACGGTGTCCAGAAAAACATCGAGGAAGCTAAGAAGCTGCTGGCGGACAAGACCCAGGATCTGGATGACGTCAAGGCTCAGCTGCTGGCGACGGAGGTCCATGCGCCGGTGGATGGGCTGCTGGTAGGACACAAGGCCGATGCGGGCGACGAAGTGAAGCGCGACATGGCGGACCTGTTCCAGATCGCCACCAACATTGCTGAACTGGAGTTGACCGTGGAACTGACGCCCGCACAGGTTCCCCTGCTGAAGCCCGGCATGACGGCGGTGATCCAGGTGGCGGAGGCGGGCAATCAACCGGTGTCAGCCATGGTGCGAGCGGTGGACGGGGCCTTGGCCGTGCTGGAGTTTGTGGCCCCGGACCCGGCCGTGAAGCCCGGGCTGACCGCGAAGGTCCGGGTGTTCACGGTGCCGCCGGCGAGGCCTTGAGGGCGTACAGCGCTACTTCAGTGTTTTGTACTTGGTTTTGATATTGGCGACGTTCTTCGCGGCGTTGGCCTGGTAAGGGCCCTTGATGGCGGCCGACTGCTGACTGAAATGCAGGGCCTCGGTAAGGCGCTTCAGGTCCGGCTTGGGCGTTTCACCCAGCTGATAGTTGACCACGCCCAAGTGAAACAGCGCCGCGGCCTTCATTTGCTCGTCGGCCAGCAGCGGGAGTGCTTCGCGCAGGCTGGCATCAGCGGCGGCCGACTTGGCAGTGGTGGCATAGGTGACCCCCGCCATCCAATTCCCCGCCCCCAAGAGGGTGGCCCGGCGGCGTGCCCAGTCCTCCTCTGACAATTGTGGCGGGCGGGCTTTCGCTTTCATCACCTCAACCAGGCGGCCGGCGTAGAGCAGAGTTTTGGCACCGTCGTTGGTCTTCATGGCTTGATCGGCCAATACCAGTAACATCTCCTCGGTCTGGGGCTCCTGGACGATGGCCTTTTCCGCCAGCTGGGCGGCTCGCTCATTCTGTCCGGCCTGGCGGTAGGCGACGAACTGCGCATTGCGGGCACCACCCAAGTATTGGCTTTGGGGGTTCTGGGCTTCGAGGGCGGCCACCAGACGGTCCAGCGCCTCACCGGCGGGTGCTTTGGAGGCCTGATTGAGCAAGGCATACTCGCAATACTGGACCACTTGGCGGGCGTAGTCCTGGTCTGCACCGGTGGCGGTCTTCAGCGCCTCGCGAGCCATGGCGGAAGTCTTGTCGGACCATTTCAGCGCACCAGCGGCGTCAGCACGCTGTTCGTAACCTTTCAGTACGACAACGGCATACTCGATGTCATCCGGGTGGAGGGCGAGCAGCCGGTCACCGGCAGCCGAAGCTTTGTCCATCGATCCAGCGGCGACATAGGCGGGAATGACCTGAGTGTAGACCCAGGCCGTACCTTCGTGATTCGGGCTGACCGCGAGAAACTGCTCCATCAGCGCAAGCTTACGGGCGGATTCAGAAGCTTCGGCGATTCCGGTCAGTAGCTTGCCTTCCGGAGTGGCTGGATCCGGTATGGTCTGGTACTTTTGGGCCCATAGTGCCCCGTACGAGAAGATCACGATTAGTCCTAGAGTCAGCCGGTTCATCTGTTGTTCACCCTTGTTTCACGTGTATTATAGTGCTCGGTGATCTTTCCAACAACATTCGAGCTGACGCTCGCGCTGGGCATACTGTCAATGCTCTTGCTGGGCTCCTGGGCGAGTACCTTCAAGATGGCCGGGCCCAAATGGCGCTTTGAGCTTTACTATTTTGACTTTGCTTTCGGGGCGTTAGTGGCGTCGCTGCTAGTGGCCTTTACTTTCGGCAGTATGGGCGATGAACTGAGCTTTTCCGACAATGTGCTGATTGCGGGTAAGCGGCAGCTAGCCTTTGCCTTGGCAGCGGGTATCGTGTTCAACCTGGCCAACATGTTGCTGCTGGCTGGCGTCTCCATTGTGGGCATGGCAGTCGCTTTCCCAATCAGTTTGGGGTTGGGGCTGATCATCGACACCATCATCAAGCAATTGATGAGCAAGGCGGTTAACGCCACGTTTGCCTATGGGAGCGCGGGGTTGGTGCTGGCGGCGATCGTCGTGGCGGCTCTGGCTGCTTCCGCGGTAGCCAAAAAGGCCGTGACCGCAGCCTCTCCGGTAACGGGAGCGCGCAACACGAACGTAAAATCTGCCTCTTCCGGCGGCGCGATGAAAGGCGTGATTGTCTGTATCGTCAGCGGCATTCTGATGGCGGGTTCAAGCCCACTGGTCTCCATGGCCCAAGATGGGGGCTCGGAGCTGGGCGTGGGGGCTTATGCGCTGATGGTGTTCTTCACGGTGGGCATCTTGTTTTCCACCATGATCTTCAACCTGTACTTCATCAACCTGCCGGTGCATGGCCAGGCACTGGAATTGGGCGACTATCTGAAGGGCGGCCTGGGCCAGCATCTGCTGGGCATCCTGGGTGGCATTCTGTGGTGCGCGGGCATGATTGCGGGATTGGTGACTGTGGTTGGATCGGCCGCGACGCTGGTGTCTCCGGCGATCAGCTACGCGCTTTCGCACGGCGGCGCCGTGGTGAGCATCTTGTTGGGCCTGCTGATCTGGCGCGAGTTCAAGGGAGCCAGTGGCAAGGCCACGGTTTTCGGCTTGCTGACGTTGTTGTTTCTGGCGGGTGCGTTGGCGATGATCGCCCTGGCACCCGGCGCTGCACCAGCGGCGGTGGTTGCACCCGCGCTTTAGGCTGGCCCTATTGGATGCGACGGATGCGACAGGCCCAGCAGCACGGTCGAGGCCGTTTCAGGCTCGGCCAGTGTCCCTTGGGCCAGCGTCCGGCCACCACCACCGCGTGTCACCAGTGGCTTGATGGCCGCGGCGGCATCGACGCCACTATCGGCGGAGGCGGCAAAAATCAAAGCGTCTCCGGAGATGGCCAGATATAAGCTTCGCGGTCCACCTGCGAAGGACATCGCTTCCGTGCGGGTGTGTTCATCAATGCCGCGGCGCAAGTGGCGTCGAATTCCATCAGACGACAACGGTGTCTCAAAATAGAGCCGGGTGCCGGTGAGCGTGGCGTTCTCGGTGGCCAGCTTTTTGAGCGACGCGGTCAGTTCGGCCGCACGCCGCTCACTGGCCGTCAGGTCCCGGCGAAGTTGGCGGGTCCAGCGGATGGCGCGGTGGCCGCACACGAACGTCAGCCGCGTAGTTTGACGGACCTTTTCGGTGCCCCCGATCAGGAGGCTGCCGATCTCTGCGGTGGCCCGCACATGGGTGCCGCCGCACGCGCTGCGGTCGAGGCCCATGATTTCAACCACGCGCAGCACGCCCGAACGCTCAGAGGCCTTGCGGAGGCCTTCGGCTAGAGCGGCATCTTCGTAGGAAACCCGCAACGGAAGGTTGGCCACGATTTGGGCATTGGCGATTCGTTCGGCCTGTTCCAGCAACTCGGCACTGATCGACGGCGTGGCCAAGTCGATGGTGCAGGCTTCGGTGCCCAAATGAAAGCTGACGGTGGCCAGCCCGAACCGCTCCGCCAGCACGGCCGACAGCAGGTGCTGGCCGGTGTGCTGTTGCATGTGGTCAAAGCGGCGCGCCCAATCCAGTTCGCCGGTGACCGGGCCGGAGGCGATCGGTTCGGCCAGCAGATGCGCGACGCGGTCCTCTTCGTCCACCACTTCGACAATGGGCACCCCGTTCAGCGTGCCCAGGTCATGCGGTTGTCCGCCCGAGGTGGGGTAGAGCGCGGTCCGGTCCAGGTAGATGCGATCACCGGCATTTAAGGCGGTGGCCTCAAATGCGGTGAGATAGCTGTCCTGATAGTAGAGGCGCTCGGTCATGGGCAGGTTTAGCGGATCTGCATCAGGACGGCGTTGCTCAAGGCACCATTGACGTTCAGCCGGACGGGGACGAACGATCCGGCCAGGCCTTGGGGGACGGTGAAGTTGACCTGATAGAGGCCGACGAAGGTGGGTGACAGGCCGACGAAGTCCGGGCGGATGGACAGCGCACCGCTGACGGGGCCGGAGGCGGCATTGAACACCACCGAGACGTTACCCGGGATGCGCTGTAGAGGCTCGGCCGCAGCAGCAGGGGCACCGGTGAGGGCGGGCGGATTGGTCTGCCCCAGGCCGATAGCGTACATCACCATGGAGTTCCCTGCCGCCGCGCCGCGATTGGCGAAACCGGGAATCGGGGCGGAGGCCGGCAGCGGTAGAGCGAACTCGCCGTTGAAGGCAATGATGCCGTAGCCATCTACGCCGATGCCGTACCACTGCATGATGCGCGGTGCCCGTTCGGCCACCTGGACAGTGACAGCATTGCCCGCTACGCCGTCACGCAAGACCTGAACCGAAGCTTCCCCGGCGCGGGTCTCATAGGGCAATTGGAAGTTGATCTGGTTGTAGTTGGCGAAATAGAGCGGTGCGTTGACGCCATTGACGAACACCGACAACCCACCCAAGTCTCGGGGCCAGGTGGTGTCATAGGCGTTGTCGCCTTTGGTGAAGAAGTGCTCGCCTTTCAGGGCGATGATGGCTCCGGGGGCCACGGTGTCACCGGGAACATAATCAGCGTTGTTCAACACCTGTCCCGCAAACGCGGTGGGGCGCGTCGAGGGCAGGACGGTCAGCCCAACAGCAAACAGCCCCAGGCTGTTGGCCGAGTTGTTGGCCACGGTGAAAGTGCCGGTATAGTTGCCGGGAGCCAAGCCGGTGGGGTCAGCCGCGACTTCCACCAGACCGTTGGCAGACAAAACGTTGACCTTTAGCCAACCGGTCGGCACCGAGGCGGCCTGGACTGCGCCCAAGGTGAGCGTGCCTTGGCCAGAATTCCGGTAAGCCACGTACTGCTTGGACGCGTTCGGTCTCGGCCGGGGTCCAACTCAGGATGGGCTGGGTGGTGGTGCGCAGGGTGACGCGGGCGGTTCGATTCTCAACGGCGGCGCCGCCGGAGATGGTGATGTTGCCGTTCTGGAGTTGCTCGCCGGTGACGGATGAGCGGCCGGTTATTTTGTAGCGCCGGGGGAAAATGAAGGTGCCGGCACTGTCCAGCGTCACCGTGAGGAAGGGCGAGTCCGAGGTGACGGTGGCGGCACCGTTGGTGGAGAAGGTGGCGGAAGCAGTGCCGCCGGGCGGCACCACGAGGGTGGTTGGTGATGGCAGCGGTCCGCCGACCTGGAGCACGACCGCGATGGTCTGCGGCGCGTCCCAGGCGTTGGGATCAGACAACGTGACGCTGGCCGAGCGGACGCCCGCCGTGAGGCCAGTGGCATTGAAGGCCACCGCAACCGGGATACAGGTGCCGGTGCGGGTTGTGCAGGGACGGCTGGCCCCGGCGCTGGCGGTGGCCCAAGTCTCGGTGGAAGCAAAGGAGAGGCTCAACGCCCCGTCTCCGGCGTTCCACACTTCCACCACCTGAGTGGACGATCCGCCCACGGCGATCGACACCGGGCCGATCGTCGTCGTGGATAGCCGCAACTTGGGGGCCGCCAGCAGCGCCACGGCGGAAAACGCCACCAGCAGGGCAGATTTCAAAATGATTCGCATAAACGGAGAGTTCCTTTGGAGACAGACGGACGCGGGCGGTTGGGGCCGTGACGGAGCACTGAGCGAGGGCCGAGTTAGACCCATTTCAGCGCACCCCGGCGGTAGGCCCACACATATCCCAGCACGAGAATGGCCAAAAACACACCCATCTCGGCGACGCCAAACCAGCCCAACTGACGGTAACGGACGGCCCAGGGGTAGAGGAAAATAGTCTCTACATCGAAGATAACGAACAAGATCGCCACGCTATAGAAGCGCACGGAATAGCGCCCGCGGGCGGTGGATTCAGCCGGAATGCCGCATTCGTAGGCCTCCTGTTTCACGACGCCCGGTTGAGAGGGGCGGATCACCCGGACGGCCAACAGTGTGACCGTTGGGAACAGGATGGAGACAATTAGAAACAGAAAAATCGGCAGGTAGCCATCCGGCATAATTCGATTCTAGGTTAGCATCCAAACCGCAATGAGATAATCCAACAAGGACATGTTCGGGGCCATCCGAGAGCAGATTGAAACGGTGTTTCGCGAAGACCCGGCGGCGCATAGCGTCGTCGAGATCCTCACCTGCTACCCGGGCGTCCATGCCATCCTGCTGCACCGGCTGGCCCATAAGCTTTACCGCTGGGACTGGCCGCTGATTCCCCGGCTGATCTCCCAGCTATCGCGCTGGCTGACCGGCATTGAGATCCACCCCGGCGCCAAGATCGGCCGCCGCTTCTTTATCGACCATGGCATGGGCGTGGTGATCGGCGAAACGGCGGAACTTTGCGACGACGTACTGCTCTACCAAGGCGTCACCCTGGGCGGCACCGGCAAGGAGCGCGGCAAGCGCCACCCGACGCTAGGCAATCGCGTGGTGGTGGGGACGGGCGCCAAGGTGCTGGGCAACATCACCATTGGCAACTCGGTGAAGATCGGCGCGGGCAGCGTGGTGGTGACGCCGGTGCCGGATGGGTCAACCGTGGTGGGTATTCCGGGCCGCGTGGTCCGCACCTGGGGCGACAATCCAGCGGATCTGGAGCATGGACGGCTGCCCGACCCGGACCGGGAGGCGCTGGAGGATCTGAAGGCTCGGGTGGCAGAACTCGAGAAGGCGCTGGCGGAGCGACGCAGTCAGGCGCAGTGAGGCGAGGTTGGGGCGTTAGGCGAACAGCAGCCGGCGGCCCTTGGGCTCGGGAATGGAATCGCCGAACTCCCTCGCTGTGTCAAGCCATAGCTGAATCGCGGATTGAGCATGGGTTAACGCATCTTCCTGGGTAGCGCCGTGGGCAGTGCACCCCGGCAACTCCGGTACATCGGCGACAAAGCAGCTGTCTTCCGAGCTCCAATAAATGATTACTTCGTACTTATGCATCAGCGATTGTAGACGCACAGGTTGGGTTCCCGCTGCTGATCACGGGTGCCGAGCCTATGCGGACGCTCTCCGGCGAGAGATTCCCCACCCGTCATAGCCGAAGCGCTGCCCCGGCCTCTCCGGCTCTGATCGCGTGGGTGAAGCAGGTGGTCCAGAGGCTAAGACCGCAGAGCTAGAATGACGAAGTTCACAACGCTGAAAACGATACTTAGCTCATAGCCAAGATGCGTGAGGGTTCTACCATACCGCGAATGGTATCGCCGCCACGTTAGAAGGTGGGCGTTACGGCTATTGAGGCCTTCGGTGTATATTTTCTCGATATCGGCGAACTGTCCATCCTGCTCCAAGCGGCGTCTCATGCGAGCCGAGAAAAAGGTAGTCAAGAGGACGAGTGAGCAGCCGACAACAAAGTGAATGTCAAAAAAAGGCTGAAATGACCGCATAGCTATTGTCGCCAATGAGCAGTGCCCGTGGAAGGGTTGCGTGTATTGTGGGCGCGTGTTCTGACACCGGGCATGTTTACTGAACCTGTGAGTTAGGGCGATGTATCAGCCGCTCTCACAACCATTGTACGGCGCGCCCTCCAGCCCCGGCGCTGATTACTGGTACCGAGCTTTGTTGACGCTCTTCGACAAGAGATTTCCGGCCGTGAGAGCCACCCTCTCTAGAGTTCAGCAAACCGCAGGCTCGCGCATGGCGGCTCTGAAGCTGGGGTGCGGCTCGCGGGCTAGCGTATGTTCATGGGCGGCAGGTCGAAGACAAACAAGCGGCTGCGACCATCTTCGGGCAGCAGGTAGAGGCGGTCGCCTTTGATGGTCATGCCTTCCTGGGTGTAGGGTACACCGCGGTCGGTTTTGCCAGCGATGATGCGGCGGACCAGCTTCAGCGTGCCGGGGTCCAGCCAGTCGATGACAAACTCGGTTTTGCCGCGCAAGCCGCCGCCGACGAGGAGACCGCGGGCGAACTTCAAGTCCTGGTAGGCGGTGCCGCCGACGTTGTCGCGTTGAGTGTTCGTGCGGAGGTCGTAGATCTGGCGGGCATCCCAGTTGGCACCCCATAATTGCGGGCCGATGGCCACGGCACCGATGTGGTCGGCGATGTCGAGCGTCTCTTCCACTTCGAGCGACGATTTGTCGAGGCGCAGTATGGTGGAGCTACTCTTGGGGCGATACTCGGCCACCGGCACCCAGAGCGAGTTCTTGTCGAGCATGATGCCCCCGGGGTGATAGCGGACGCCCCGCGTCACATCGGCGGTGCGTAGCAGTTTGCCGGAGGAGAGTTCGAACTTGTGGACGCGGCCGCGCTTCTCTTTGCGCTGCACCTCGCTGACCCAGAGGCGGTTGGCTTCGACGTCGATGCCCTGGACGTGGTCCAGTTCCACTTGAAGCTCGACGATGTATTTGGGCGCGGGGAGATCTTCCGCCGCGCTTAGTAGGGTTAGCAGAATGGGGAGAAGCATCGCTTCTCTAGTTTGCCCGAAGCTGGGCGGCGCTACTTGGCGAGACCGGCCAGCGTGGCCACCAGCAGCGCCGCCCACTGGGGGCCTTTGTAGCCGTCGGCCCGGTCGTCATAGGCTTCATCGAGCGAATGCGCGCCACGGGCGGCACCGCCGCCACCAATGGTGATCGACGGGATGCCGAGCGATAGCGGCACGTTCGAATCCGTGCTGCCGGAGCCGGTGGAGAACACCGTCAAGCCCACGGCTTTGGCGGTCTCCATGGCGGTCTTGGCCATGGGCTTCGCATCGGAGGCTTCGGTGGCGGGGCGGATGCCGATCGACTTGACGTCGAGCTCCAGTGGCGCTTTGGATTCCGGCCAGCGCGCCTTTTCGGCTTCGAGCGCGCCTAGCAACGCCGCGCGGAAGCGTTCGTCGAGCGCCTTCAATTCCAGCGGCGATTCCGAGCGCAGGTCCACCTCCATCGAGACTTCGATCGGCACCGAATTCACGGACGTGCCGCCGGTGACGGTGCCGACGTTGAAGGTGGTCTTGGGTGACTTGGGCACCTGAATATCGGCAATCCGCGCCATCGCCCGGCCCATCGCGTGCGCCGGGTTGGGCATTCCGAACGCGCCGTAGCTATGGCCGCCGCGGCCACGGTAGGTGATTTTGTAGCGATTGCTGCCGACACCGCCAGAGGTGGCGCGAGCACCCGCTCCATCGACGGAGATGAAGGCATCGACCTTGCCCACATATTCGCCCTTCTCAAACAAATACCGGACGCCGCGCAGGTCGCCCTGGCCTTCCTCGCCCACCGTGGCCACAAAGAGCACCGTCCCGGCGAACTTGACGTTGTGCTTCTGGAACGCGCGGGCCGTCGCCAGCAATACTGCCAGGCCGCGGCAATCATCGCCAATGCCCAGGCCGGTCATCTGCGTTCCGGAACGCTTCACCTTCACGTCCGACCCTTCCGGGAACACCGTATCGAGGTGCGCCGAGAAGACGATCAGCGGCTTCGGCGCTGTGGAGCCGGGCCATCGGCTGATCACGTTGCCCTCCGCATCGGTACGGATGTCGACCAGCCCCAGCGACTTCAGGCGCTTGGCGTATTCGACGCCGCGCACGGTCTCCTTGAAGGGCGGCGCGGGGATCTCGCAGATGGAGGTCTGCTGTTCCAGCGTCCAGGCATTGTCGGCCTGAATCATGTCGAGCACGGGCTTGAGGGTCGGGGGAACCTCCTGGGCGGCGAGAGGAAGGAAGAGTGTGAGCGAGAGG
>JAPKYX010000054.1 GCA_026394075.1 Acidobacteriota bacterium | reverse complement strand
TGCGCGCCAGTGACGCTTCACGGTCGGTCGAGGTGCGGGCCAGCTCAATGGCGAAGCCCAACCGCGACAAGGGCGTGCGCAGTTCGTGCGAGACATCCTGCAGCAGGCGCCGTTCGGCGGTCAGGAGAGTCTCAATACGGTCGGCCATCTGGTCAAAGGCGCGCGACACCTGACCAAACTCATCGGCGCGGGTGGACCCGGTGCGCACGGTGAGGTCACCACGTCCAAAGCGGTCCACGGTGGCGCGCAGTTGCTGCACGGGGGCGATCAGGTACTTGGTGAACGGGTACCACAGCACGCCGACGAACAACAAGATCCACAGCGAATAGGGAATGGTGCTCCACAGTGACGGCACACGGCCGGTCATCTCAATCAGATACCGGTACTTGCCGTCGCCGACCGAAAGTCCCACCGCGGGCGGGCGGCTGAAGCGGGGGAACAGGCTGGGGGTGACCGCTTTGGCGGCTAATTGTGACTTATCCTCGCCTGTCAGCAGATCCCGGCCCTGGCGGTCGATAAAGTGGCGCTTGCCCGGAAAGAAATCATCGAGCTGGCTGGAGAGCTTGGCAAGCTCCGCGGTGCCCCCTGATTCGTACCCGCGGCGCAGCAGCTCCGCCTGCAGGCGCAGCGTGCGCACGAAGGGGTCATCCTGGCGCACCGTGCTCGACAGCACCCACTGAGTGACAAACAGCGCCGCGATCGAGGACAGCATCGCCACCAGAAACCAGAGAAAGATCTTGGCAAAGACCGAGCGGATCATGGCGCCACTTCCTCCGGCATGCAGAACATGTAGCCCGACCCGCGAATGGTGCGGATCAGTTCGCGGCTTTCGCCCAACTTCTTGCGCAGGTGGCTGATGTGGACATCCAGTGACCGTTCAAACGGGCTGGCCTCCCGCTGATAGAGCACCGTCATCAACTGATCGCGCGAAACCACCTGTCCGGCCTGCCGCATCAGGAACTCGAGGATGTCAAACTCGATGCCGGTCAATTCCAGGCGCTGTGCCTCCACGGTCGCTTCGCGGGTGCCGGTGTGGACACGCAAGGCACCGGCTTCGAGAATGTCCGGCTTGGCCATGCCCGATTGACGGGTCCGGCGCAGGACGGCCCGGATGCGCGCCAGCAGCTCTTCCGGACCAAAGGGCTTGGGGAGATAGTCGTCGGCTCCGGCTTCGAGGCCGGCAATGCGGTCCGCCTGCTCGGTCCGGGCGGTCAGCATGATCACCGGCACGGAACTGCGGCGGCGCAACAGACGCAAGATTTCGAATCCATCCAGGCCCGGCAGCATCACATCGAGCAGTATCAAATCGTGCTGCCCTTCGATCGCGCGCGCCAGACCGCGGCGGCCGTCGGTGGCCACTTCCAGGGCGATCGAGTTTTGGGAGAAGAACTCCTGCATCAACTCGCATAGCTCGGCGTCGTCTTCAATCAATAAAACATTGGCCTCGGCTGGCATCTCTTTTATCTTAGGACGCGCGGCATTTTCCAAGCGGTTCAAAAACAATCACTTAACACTTCTTTACGGCGGCGGAAGTACTTTACACTTCTTTACCGCTTCTTTTGCGCTCCGGGCGTAACAATCAGCCGATTTGAGCATCAATACATTTAGACCATGCGTAATCACCTACTCACCGCCGTTTCAGTGGCCCTGCTGGCAGCGGCGCTCACCTCCGGTCAAACCCGGACCGTGGGCACTTTGACTTCTATCCAGCCGGCGGAAAAGAAGATCGTCGTTAAGCTGGACGCCGGGACCGAGAGCGAGATCGCCCTGGAAGAGACGACCAAATACATGCGGGTGAAGCCTGGCGAAACCAACCTCGCCAATGCCGCGGCGATCACGATGGCCGACCTGGCCAACGGCGACCGCGTGCTGGTGACCGGCAGCCCGGCCACGCGCGTGATCGTGATGGCCAAGAACGATATCGCGGCCAAGCAGGCGGCGGACCGGGCGGATTGGGACAAACGAGGGCTGATGGGTAAAGTGGCCTCCATCGATGAGGCCGCCAAGACGATGACGCTGACGGTGTCAAGCGGCATGCCGGGTTCCCCCACCAAGACGGCGACACTGACCGCCACGGACAAGACCGTGGTGCGGCGCTACGCTCCCGATTCGGTGAAGTTCTCCGAGGCGGTCGCCGCCACGCTGGCCGATGTCAAGGTGGGCGATCAGGTGCGGGCGCGCGGAGCAAAGGCTCCCGATGGGTCCACGATCACGGCGGAAGAGCTGGTGGCGGGCACGTTTTTGAACATCGCCGCGACGGTTATCTCGATTGATGAAGCAGCGGGCACGATGAAAGTGACCGACCTGGACACCAAGAAGCCGGTGACCGTCAAGATCACCGCGGATTCCTCGATGCGCCGCATGCCCGAGATGATGGCGCGGTTTATGGCGATGCGCATGAACGGTGGCAGCATGCCGGGCATGGGTGGCCCCGGTGGTCCGGGCGGTGCACCGGGTGCGGGTCGCGGTGCGGCGGGCACTCCGGGAGCAGCCAGTGCGGCGCCCGGTACGGCCGGCCCCAAGGGCGGACCTTCTGCCGGTGGCCCCTCAGCGGGCGGACCGCCAGCAGGTGCGGGGGGCGGACGTCCCGCGGGCGCAGCCGGCATGGGCGGTATGGGCATGGGCGGGATGATGGGTGGCGGTATGGGTATGGGTGGCATGGGCGGCGGCATGATGGGTGGCGGCGGTGGTGCCCCCAACCCGGCGCAGATGATGGACCGCATGCCTGCGGCCAAGCTAAGCGAATTGAAACCGGGCGATGCTTTGATCATCGCCTCGACGGCCGGCAAGCAGTCCGGTCAAGTGACCGCCATCACGGTAATGGCGGGTGTCGAGCCGATTTTGACCGCGCCGTCAAAGAACCGGCAAGCCATGTTGGGCGGCTGGAACCTTGACATGGGCGGCGGTGGCGGCATGGGTCAGATGCCCTAGTCCCCGGCCCAAACAACGAAAACTCAGAACGATATTTTGATAAGGAAAAACATGTTCAGGCTATTTCTGTCTCTACTCATCGCCCTGTTCGCCTTAACCGGCATCAGCGCGCAAACTATTGTTCTGCGGGGAGTTGTGACCGATCCATCGGGATCAGCGATTCCTGGCTCCACGGTCACGGTGAGCGGAACGGGTGTTGCCAAGACGGTGAGCACCGACGAGAACGGGGGCTACACGGTGCCCGGTCTGGCGGCGGGAAAGTTCACCTTCCGCATCGTCTCGCCCGGCTTTGCGAACTTTGAGCGCATCCTGAATCTGGGCGGCACGCAGCCTATCACCTTCGATGCCCGGCTGAACCTGGCCACCGAGAAGCAGGAGATCACGGTCTCTGAGTCCATCCAAGTAGATCTGGACCCGTCACGCAACGTCGGCGCGCTGGTGCTGAAGGCGGAAGATCTGCAATCGTTGTCGGACAACCCGGAAGACCTGCAGAGCGATCTGCAGGCACTGGCTGGTCCGGCCGCGGGCCCGAATGGCGGGCAGATCTTTATCGATGGCTTTTCGGGCGGCCGGTTGCCACCGAAGGAATCCATCCGCGAAGTCCGCATCAACTCCAACCCGTTTTCGCCCGAGTACGACAAGATCGGCTTTGGCCGCATTGAAGTGTTCACCAAGCCCGGCACGGACAAGTTCCGGGGGCAGGCGTTCTTCAACTTCTCGGACGCGGTCTTCAATTCACGCAACCCGTTCTCCACCATCCGCCCGCCTTATCAGCAGAAGTTTTTCGGCGGTAACATCAGCGGCCCGATCAACAAGCGCAGCTCCTTCTTTGTCGACATGGACCGGCGCAACCAGGATGAAGCCAGCACCATCAACGCCGTCACGCTCGACAACAACTTCAACACCAGCCGTTTCTCGACGGCGATCGTCAACCCGCAAACGCGCACCGACATCACGCCTCGCATCGACTACGCCATCAACGCCAACAACACCTTCGTGGGCCGTTACCGCTTCACCCGCAACGCCGCCGAGAATGAAGGCCTGAATAACCTCACCCTCCCTTCGCGGGCCTTTACCCGGGCCGGCAATGAGCATACGGTGCAGTTGACCGAAACCGCGGTGCTGGGTGCCAAGGCGATCAATGAGGTCCGCTTCCAGTGGTTGAAGGTACGCAACGATAGCCTGGGCAACATCTCGACGCCCACGATCAACGTGCTGGATTCCTTCATTGGTGGCGGCGCTGATTTCGGCGTCAACTACCAGAACACCAACCGGTGGGAGATCACCAACACGACGTCGATCACCAGCGGCACGCACCTCTATAAGTTCGGCGGCCGCGTGCGCGGCATCAACGACGATAACTATTCCACCAATGGCTATGCGGGCAACTACACGTTCTCGTCGCTGCGGGCTTACCAACTGCAGGTGCAAGGCCTGGCGCAGGGGCTGAGCAACGATCAGATCCGGGCCCAGGGCGGCGGGCCGATCCAGTTCACGCTGACCGGCGGTACGCCGCTGGTGGGCATCAACCAGTGGGATATGGGCATCTTCTTTGCCGATGACTGGCGCGCCAAACAGAACCTGACCATCAGCTACGGCGTGCGCTACGAGGCACAGACGAATATCAAGGACCGTTCAAACATTGCTCCCCGCATCGGCTTCGCCTACGGCCTGGGCAAGGCGGGCGCTTTTGGCCGGCCGAAGACCGTGATCCGCGGCGGCTGGGGCGTCTTCTACGACCGGTTCGACGAGAGCCTGACCCTGCAGGCGCGCCGCGTGAATGGCGTGGTGCAGCAGCAATTCGTGGTACCGGCTCCGAACTTCTATCCCACTGTGCCTTCCCTGGCCGTGCTCGGTGCCGCCCGCCGCCCGCAGGCGATCCGCGTGGTGGACAGCGACGTCCGCGCCCCGCAGCTCTATCAGACGGCGATTGGAATTGAGCGCCAATTGCCGAAGAACATCACCCTCGCCGTGAACTACACCAACTCGCGCGGTGTGCACAACCTGCGGTCGCGCAACATCAATGCTCCACTGGCCGGTTCAGTGACGGCGGCCAACCCGGATGGCAACCGCCCGTATGGGGTGGCGGCGGGCAACCTTTACCTCTACGAATCGAGCGGCATATTCAAGCAGAATCAGTTGATCATCAACTCCAGCGCGCGCATCAGCCCGAAGTTCACCATGTTTGGTTTCTACTCGCTGAACTTTGCCCGCGGCAATACCGACGGCGCGGGCACCTTCCCCGCCAATCAGTACGATCTGACCAGCGAATGGGGCCGCACGGCGTTTGACGTCCGGCACCGCATGGTGATGGGCGGCTCGATCACGCTACCCAAAAAGATCTCGCTCAGCCCGTTCATGATCGCCTCCACCGGCGGACCCTACAACATCACCGCAGGCCGCGACCTGAATGGCGACACGCAATTCACGGATCGTCCGGCGCTGGCCTCCGGCCCCGGCCCCAACGTGGTGCAGGCTCCCTGGGGGCAGTATTTCAACATCAACCCGACGTCGGCTGACGCGATCATTGCGCGTAACTACGGTCAAGCGCCGGGGCAGTTCAACACCAACCTGCGCTTGAGCCGCACGTGGGGCTTTGGCACCACCAAGGAAGCGGCGGCAGCAGCGGGCGGCCCGGATGGTCCGCGGATGTTCGGCGGCATGCCGGGCGGCGGTGGCCCTCCCGGCGGTGGCGGTGGTGGCGGCGGAATGCGCGGTGGACCCGGCGGCGGCGGACCTGGTGGCATGTTCGGCGGCGGAGGAGTTCCCGGCAAGCGGTATGCCTTGTCGCTGTCAATTTCGGCGCGCAACGTCCTGAACCGCGTCAATCTCGGCGCTCCGTTGGGAACGGCCTCTTCGCCGCTGTTTGGAACCTCCACCAGCCTGGCGGGCGGCTTCTTCTCCAACTCGACCGCTAACCGGCGGCTCGACTTGCAACTGCGGTTCACGTTCTAGCACTCGTCTTTTTCAGACGAATCGTAAAAAAGAAAGTCCGGGTGGAGATGAACTCTCCCCCGGACTTTTCTTTTGGTCGTGACGGACCAGCAGTAGCTACTTCTTGCCGTCGGTGGCGCCTTCGACGGACTTGGCACCCTTATTGATCAGCTTCTTGGTACCGCTGCCGATGGCCTTCAAGCCCTTCACTGTACCTTCACCCACGGCGACCGCGCCGTCCTTGGTCTTCTCACCGACGACAACCGCACCGTCCTTGGTGGCTCCGGCGGCCTTCGCCACGCCGCTGCCGGTCGCCTTGGCGGCTTTCTTGGTTCCGCTGGCCGTCGCCTCGGCCACCTTCATGGTGCCTTCGGCAGTGGCGCCCGCGGCGGCCTTGGTGGCTTTGCCCGTGGCGGTGCCCGTTTTCACAACCGCATCTTTGCTGGCTTTGCCGGCGGCTTTGATGTCGTCACCGGCGGTCTTTTTTCCTTTGGCTTCCTGGGCGAAGCTAACGAGAGCAAACGCCGCGGCCAACGCGATGAATCGAGAGATTTGCATGTCTTGATCTTACTTCTTCTGCCTGGAACCAAAGAAATTTTTGAGGATGCCTTTCATGGCTCCGACGGCGGCGCTTTTGGCCATCGCCTTTACCTCCGGGTGGACCTGGGGCGCGTCCAGCGTGCCGTCAATCCGCAGTGGTACCCGCAGCTCACCCGCCATCAGACCCGCCGTGCGGGCGCGCAGCGCTTCGGCGGTATTGCCGGTCAGCCGCGAGGTGAGGGCAAAGCTCAAGGCAGTGGAAAAGGCAATGCTCCCGGAGCCTTCCATCGTCATACCGGGCGCGGAGAGGCTGATGGCGGAAAGCTGGATGCGGCTGTTCTCCACCGCGAAATCGGTGGCCAAGTGGGCGAACTCGCCGTTCTGTGACGTGGCGGAACTGGTGGCCAGCGCGCGCTCAATCGCGGCCAGGACATTCAGCCCCTTCACGCGGCCCTTGTCGATATCCAGGTGTCCGCCGCCGGTGAGTGACTTCTGCAAAGCGTCCGCGCCCTTGCCGGAGAAGCGCAGAGAGAACAACGGCACGGAGAGCGTCCCGAACATCTTGCCGGGACTGCCCGCGAAGCTGGTCAGCATCTGGTTGATGTCGACGCCTTCGATCGCCCCATCCAGTGTCCCCGCCAGCGCGCCGCGGCGGCTGATCAAGTGCAGGCCCCCGTCCCATTTGCCGGAACCCAGTTGCAGGGATGCTTTCTGCGTCCGCAACTCCACCGGACCACCGGCCAGCAACTGGCGCGTCGAAAATGTCAGCGGAGCCTGACCGGACAGCGCCAACCGGCCCTCGGCGCCCTTGGGTCCAATCTGGAGTTGCTTGAGGGTCAACTGCCCGGTGCCCTGGGCGCTCTTTGACAAGTTGCCCTTCAGCGTGAAGACCAGAGCCGCGCTTGATTGCGCGCCGGGATCGGCCGCCAGGTCACCCAGGTTCTCCATGCGGACCGGTGCCGGGATCTCGGCCAGCGCCAGGTTGATTGATGCTTTGGCATCGAGCGGCAACGCGCCGCCCTCCAGCGGCCCCAGCGTTCCGCTGAGGTCGAGCGACGAGTTGGGGCTGTCGTAGAGCTTGGTGGAAAGCTGGAGCTTGAAGGGTTCGCCGGGGACGAAGTCGCTCAAGCGAATGGTGAGGTCACGCAGCGTCTGGCGCGGGGGCTGGCCGGGCCGGGGGGCCAGCAGCACGGTACCGCCCACCAGATCCACTCGGTCCACGCGAAGTTCGGTGGTGGATTCGCTGGCCGCGCTGCTACCCGCTGCCGGGTCCGCAGCGGCCTTGGTCTTCACGCCATCGAGCACGGTGGAGAGATTCGTGCGGCCGTCGGCGGCGCTTTCGATGACGATGCGGGGATCTTCGATGGTGGCTGCGGTGAGCCGGATCTTCTTGTCCAGCACGGCGGAAAAATCAATGGCCGCCGTGACGCGGTCCGCCTCCAGCATGTTGCCGCTGGAGAAGCCCGGGGGGTTGGCGATGGTCAGGCCGGAGAACACCACCGACGGCTTCAGACGCAGCAGGGCACCGATGTCGGCATCCAGGCCTTTCAAGCCCACCGGTACACCAATCGCCTTGCTGGCCTCCGCCACCAGCCGGCCGCGGCCGTCATCGGAAAGAGCGGCGTTGATCAGCCAAGCCCCGGCACCGGCGACGGCCAGTACCAGCAGAACGATGGCCCCCAGAACGTATTTGATTAGTTTCACGTCATGCCCTCCAGCCTGATTGAAGCACGGCGGGGGCCGGTGCGGTGGGTCCCGCAGCGCTCAAGCGGGCTGCGGAGAAAGAGTTTGCTGCACCACTCCCTCACGGTCGTGGCTCTGTAGGTTTTGCACGTAAGAGTGAGAGCTTACTGAGCCGCGCGCGTCAGCAAGCGGTTTCCGGCTGTTCTCCGCAGCCTACTAACGCGAGGTTACTTCCACGGGCGCTGGTTGCTCCAGCCGGAGGCGCAGTTCGTCGAGCTTGCGCCGGGTGGTGGAGAGCACGCGGCGCTCCACCAGGGGGCGCAGGAAGCCGGGCAGCTTGCCGACGACGGTGCGGTTGATATAGCGCAGTGTCGCACCGCCTGGCTGATCGGTGAGCAGGGTGATGCCGAGTGAGGCATCAATATGGCGCGAAGCATAGGCCTGCTTGGTGGCAATCACCGTCATCCCCGTTCCGGGCACACGGTAGATCACCGCATGGGTCACCACGCCGACCGAGGTGGGCCCCAGCCGCTCCGTGGACCAATAGAGGAATTGATCATCTACGACCAGCCCTGAATTCGGATAGTCGACCAGAAAGGCCGCCATCTCCGGGGCCATTTGCCGCAACTGGTCTGACCGGTCGACCAGCGCCCGGAAGAGTGCATTCTGGCCGCCGTGAGCCATGTAACGGCGCGCAGCCTCCAGCAGCGGTTTCCGGTCTGCCTTGCCTTGCAGATCCGCCTCCACGGGCAACAGGCTGAACCGTCCGACGGCCGGCACCTCTTCGCAACGCTTCAGGGTTTCAATATGCCGGAATGCCTCCACCACGCGGCTGGCGGGTACACGCAACTGAATCTCGCCCGCGACGGCAATTTCGTGACGGACGGCAGGTAGCAACTGCACGTCCGCGGCGGCCAGAACCAGCAGGAAATGGATCACGTCACCCGCTAGTATCGGCAGCGGATATTTCAGATAAAACAATTCTGGAAGAAATGTTTGATACGGGCGGCGAGAAAATGTTTGTTTATGTTTCGGCTTGGTTCCTACAGGCGCGGTTGGACCAGCTTGGCCACCTGCCAGGGCCAGACGCCCTGCCGTTTCGCCTTGCGGCGGTAGACGCGATCACCCGCCGTCACGTAGAGCCAGTCCAGATTGGGCCCGCCAAAGACGACGTTGGACAGCGACCCGGCGTGCGGCTTCGAGACGACGGCCACGACGCGGCCGGGCTGGTCGCACACTTGTAATCCCAGCCGCGTCGTCACGTAGAGGTGACCTTCACTATCAGTTGTCATGCCGTCGGCAGAAGTGGAGCTGGATTCATCCAGCGTCTCCAGGTGATAGAACGCCTGCGCGTTGGCCAGCGACCCATCGGGCTGGATCTGGAAGCTGGTCACCCAGCGTGACCGGGAATCGCAGACCATCAGCAGCGACTGGTCCGGTGAGGCGACGACGCCG
>JAPKYX010000040.1 GCA_026394075.1 Acidobacteriota bacterium | reverse complement strand
GTATACCGGATTGCCGATGGCCAACCAGTGTACCAAAGCGGGGATTTCCGACCAGCCCTAGCTCAAATGGATCGTGAGTGAGGAACACTTCCAGTGTATCAAAGCGGGGATTTCCGACCAGCCCTAGCTCATACCCAAACGCCTCTACACTGCGCTTCAGTGTATCAAAGCGGGGATTTCCGACCAGCCCTAGCTCGCTGGTGGAGGACTAACCGTGCATGCCGAGTGTATCAAAGCGGGGATTTCCGACCAGCCCTAGCGTGGCGGGGCATTCCGGCGAAGCTGGAGGCAGTGTATCAAAGCGGGGATTTCCGACCAGCCCTCGCTACCAGCAAGTTTTGGCGGGTGGGTAGTACTACAGTACTGAAGCGGTAGGGGAAGAGATTGAAGTACCGCGATCTTCCTCCATAATGGACGGAGGCGGTTCGGGAGCGTGCGATGCCACGTCGCCGGAGTGGAAGGAGCCGCCCAATCAATGCTATTTGATACGCCGATCTATTTTGTTTTCTTGATTGTAGCGGTGCTGGTCTACTGGCGCTTGCAGTGGCGGCAGCAGAACCAGTTCCTTTTGGCGGCCAGCTATTTGTTTTACGGGTGGTGGGATTGGCGCTTTTTAACGCTGATTCTGATCTCGACGCTGGTGGATTATCAATGCGCCCGGATCATTGCGCGTTCGGATAATCCGACGCAGCGGAAGCTGTTGCTGGCGCTCTCGGTGGGCCTGAATATCTGCTTCCTGGGGTTTTTCAAGTACTACGACTTCTTTGCGTCGTCGCTGGTGGATGCGTTGGGCGGGATCGGGATCAGCGCGTCGTTGCCGTTGCTGAAGTGGATTCTGCCGCCGGGCATCTCCTTTTACACCTTTCAGGAACTGGCCTACATCGTCGATGTTTACAACCGGAAGCTGGAGCCGGCGGAATCGCTGGTGGATTATGCGTTGTTCATTACGCTGTTTCCGCACCTGATCGCCGGGCCGATTCAGCGGCCTTCGCACCTGCTGCCGCAGGTCCAAAACCCGCGCACGTTTGTGCCGCAGTCGGTTTTTGACGGGTTGATGCTGATTGCGTCCGGCCTGTTCCGCAAGTGCGTGATCGCCGACAATTGCGCGCTGCTGGCGGATGCGGCGTTTTCCGGCAAGCTGGGTGAGCCTAATCTGGCGCTGGTGCTGCTGGGCAGCTATGCGTTTGCGTGGCAGATTTACGGCGATTTTTCCGGCTACAGCGACATTGCGCGCGGGTCGGCACAGTTAATGGGTTTTCACTTTATGGTGAACTTCCGGCAGCCGTATCTGGCCACCAGTCTTCAGGATTTCTGGCGGCGGTGGCATATCAGCCTGAGCACGTGGCTGCGGGATTACCTGTACATCCCGATTGGTGGCAACCGCGGCGGCGAATTGATGACTTACCGCAACCTGATGACGACGATGCTGCTGGGCGGCTTGTGGCATGGGGCCAACTGGACGTTTGTGATCTGGGGCGGGATCCATGGGTTGTGGCTGGGGGTGGAGCGGCTGGGCAGAAGGGTGCTGGGGCTGGCCGACAGCCCGGCGGAGCGGGGGTTGGGGCTGTTTTCTCCCGTGGCGTGGCTGCAGCGGATCTTCCTGTTCCATTTGGTGTGTCTGGCGTGGGTGTTTTTCCGGGCCCAGTCGTTTGGCGAAGCGATGAAGTTTCTGGATGGCGTGACGCGGTGGAGCTGGCGTCCGGAGTATTTGATGGGCTTCAAGTTTCTGGCGTTGTTTACGGTGCCGCTGATGCTGCTGGACCTGGTGCTGGAAATGCGCGACGAAGAGTATGCGCTGGAGACGATGCCGGTACCTTTCCGGCTGGCGGCGGCGATGTCGCTGGTGATGATCGTTACTTTCTTTGCGGGCAATCAAGTCAATGCATTTATCTACTTCCAATTCTGATTCGCAGTCGTTGGCATCGGGCCGGATGAAGCCTTGGATTGCGGGGGCGCTGGTGGTGGCGGCGCTGTTCTTGGGCGCGGTGGAGGTGAGCTCCCGCGTGGGCTTGCGCCGGATCAGCAAGATCTACGCCCGGATTGCGGACGAGTATCGCGGGGCGGTGACGCTGCGGCCCGGACCGGTGGCGCTGCAGCCGGGGCCGGTGGTGACGCAACGGCGGGTCTTGTTTGTCGGCAATTCTCTGCTGAACTTTGCGTTGAAGTTTGAACAGGTGAAGCCAGCGCTGGAACCGGGCTGGGACGCCCGGCGGCTGATGATTGAACAGACCAGTTTCTATGACTGGTACTACGGGCTGCGGCGGCTGTTTGCGGAAGGGTCGCGGCCGGAGGTGGTGGTGCTGACCTTGACGCCGCGGCAAGTGGTGAACGATGAGACCCGGGGTGACCGGTTTGCCTACGAGCAGATGCTGATGAGCGATCTGCCGGAGGTGGCGCAGGTGCTGCATCTTCATCCGACCAATACCGCGGGAATGGCGTTTGCGCACCTGAGCAGCTTTTATGGCAATCGCAGTGAGCTACGCAAGGTTCTGCTGGGACGGCTGATGCCGGGGTTGCCCGCGCTGACGCAGCGGATGACCTTGCCGCCGGTGGCACCGTTGAGCGATGCCGCGGTTGTTGAGCGGGGCGGCGAGCGGTTGCGGATGATCCGGGAGATGACGGATGCCCATGGGGCGCGCCTGATCCTGGTGGTGCCGCCGACGCTGAACAAGCAAGATGGGGCCCAGGCACTGGTCCGGGCCGGGAAGGCGGCGGGCGTTACGGTGTTGGTGCCGGTGGCGTCGGGTTCACTGCCGCCGGAAATGTTCTGGGATGGCTACCATCTAGGCTCAGAGGGTGCGCAGGTGTTTACTTCGAGCTTGATCCCGCTGGTCCAGGCAACGATTGCCGCTCCCTAGGCCGGGTTGCTATTCCGGTTCGTGGGCGGAGAACTGGGGCTGCGGGGGGTTGAGCTTGATTTCGATGGTGCGCTCTTCTTCATCCACTTCAAAGGTCTGGCCGAAGGTCTGGTAGCCTTTGGCGATCACTTGGATGCGGATTTTGCCTTGGGGGACAGTGGGGACGCGAGCGACGCCGTCCTGATTGGTGCGGACTTCCCAGTTGGTGATGATCTTTTTACCCAGCTTCACCACGGAGCGGCCTTCAATGAAGCGGACCACCACGGCGGCGCGTTCAATCGGCTTGCCACCCAACGTCTTGACGTCGATGCGGAGCCGGGTCATGGGGGCGTCGGCCAATAGGGGAAGAGACAGAAGCAG
This sequence comes from Acidobacteriota bacterium, assembly GCA_026394075.1. Classification (GTDB taxonomy): domain Bacteria; phylum Acidobacteriota; class Terriglobia; order Bryobacterales; family Bryobacteraceae; genus JAPKYZ01. Next base: position 1,002 of record JAPKYX010000040.1, on the reverse strand, counting down.
AGCTAACAAAAACCGCATGATTTGATTATCCCAGTTTGCGGGCGATTTTTCCCGCGAAGCCGCAAAGGCGCAAAGGGGGCTCCAACGGACTACGTCGTAGGACGCGCCTCATGCCGAGCCCCGACCCGCAGGAGGGGCCTCTTCCATCGCCCACGCAGGCTGACCGGCCCCGAATCGAGATTCGCCGTTTGTACCGGTTTACTCGCGGCTTATGAGCAGACCGCTCCTGCTGGCGAGCGGCTCGGTACGGCGGCGGTGGCCGTTTGAAGCAGTGGTGATTTTTGAGGGCGTTGTCTTGCTAGCTGATGTCGCAGTGGTCGCCACCCAGGCGGTAGCGGTTGGCGGCGATCCAGCGGTAGACGCGGTCGCCGATGGGGTCGAAGATGGGGAGCATGGCCAGGGCGGGCAGAATCAGCAACCAGATCAAGGGCAGCTTGAGCGCGATGGCCTTGACGGCCTGCCAGTAGATCAACCGCTGGCCGCCTTTCTCCACGACAATGCTGCCTTGGGCTTCCGTGTTCGGCACCCAGCGGGTGAGCTTCAGCCAGTCGAGCGCCTCACCCATCCGCCGGGAGCGCTGGCAGAAGGTGCAACGGCCATCGTAGAGAACAGTCATGGTGGTCATGCGATGTCCGGAAGCAGGAATTTCTTGCCGCTAACAGCTTCAGCGGCGATGTAGCCGCTGCGGACGGCGCCCTCCATGGTGGCCGGCCAGCCGGAGCGGGTCCAGTCTCCGGCCAGGAACACGTTGGGTTCGGCGGTGCGGACGTCCGGGCGAAGAAGCTCAGCGGCGGGGCTGGCCGAGAATGTCGCGCGGGCTTCCTTCACCACGTGCGCTTTGGTGAGCTTTGCTTGGCGGACCAGCGGCAGGAACTCCGCCAGATCGCGGATGGCCAGGTCGATCACTTCCTGACGCGGCATTTCGAGCAGCGATCGCGAGGCGCTGACCACCACCTGCAGATAGTCACCGGAGCCTTTGGTGAAGAACCATTGCATGGTGCG
>JAPKYX010000270.1 GCA_026394075.1 Acidobacteriota bacterium | reverse complement strand
GTGGCCCAGCCGGGCCAGCTCATCGGTGCCGCCTTCGATGGAATGCAGCGTATCGGCGCGCCACTGCTTGGCCTCGGGATGATCGTTGTAGTAGCTGGAAACGCGGGCGTAAAGGTCCCAGCAGAGATAGTCAAAACGCGGCTGCAAGGACAGCGCTTCCACCTCGGCGGGAGACTTCTTTTCGAGGTAATGGAAGCCCACAACGACGTCGGCCACTTGCACGCCGGTGTTGTCGATATAGTTCTGCACCTCAACCCGTTGCCCGGTGGAGCGCAGCATCCGCACAAACGTGTCACCCAGCACCGCATTGCGCAGGTGCCCAATGTGCGCGGCTTTGTTGGGGTTGATGTTGGTGTGCTCGACGATCACTTTGCCGGTGGAGGCGGCCTCGGGCGCAGAGGCCTTCAGCGACGCCGCGTAACCCGTGCGGTCCAGCCGGACGTTGATGTAGCCGTTGCCCGCGATCTCCAGCGCGGCGACGCCGGGAATGGGGCCTAGGCCATCGACGATCTGTTGCGCGATCGCGCGAGGGGCTTTCTTCAGTTGCCGCGCTAGTTGGAAGGCGACGGGCAGCGCGAATTCGCCAAAGGATGGCTCCTTGGGCTGTTCGATGGTCACGGGCACGTCAAGGCCCTGGCCCTGGAGATAGGCCTTCAGCGACTGGATGAGTTGAGGTTCAATCGTGTGGAGCAACCCACAATTATCGCGCGCTGGGCTGCCGGGCGGCAGCAGTGCCCGGTTGGAGGGGCGAGCGTCGCCCCAGCGACAAGCCCCATTTCCGTAATCCCAACGTGTTACGCTTCATCCAAACAACACCGGGACGTTGGCGTTCCGCATAAGTCGTGAGGAGGATTGCAATGAAGCTTTTTCTAACTGTGGCTCTGTTGGCCGGGATGGCCCAGTTGTCGCAAGCGGCGGTGGTTACCTGGAGCGAGCGGAAGGCCAATGGCACCGAGATCGCATCGGGCACGTTCACCACCACGTGCGGCTTAGCCTTGTCGTTCGGCGATTCCTGCGCGGAGCCGTCCTGGTTCTCGGCAACGGGGATTCACTTCAGCATGACCGGCTCCACTTCGGCGCGAAACATTGACGGCTTGAACACGGAGCTGGTGGCCACGGCGGTGGTGACTTCGCTTGATGGCACTCGCGGGAGCGTTCTGATGCAATGGGATCAACTGTTCCAGCCGGACTTTTTCTATTCCTATGACCCGGCGGTTTCGGTGCTCGATTCCTATACCCTAACCGGTGCCTTTGCGCTGGCCAGCCCCGACGACGCCAGCCGCATTGTGGCCGACAAGCTGCAGCAGACCGTCTTTGGCCCCATTGCGTTCCCCTCCCTGGTGGCCACCTCCTCGGCGGGTACCACGTTCGACGTGGGGCCCGTCACCAAGGCGTACGCACCCAATTTCGGCAATGGCTTGTGGACCAGGGTGAGCGTCAGTTTTGAGTTTCTGGGTGCCAGCATCATCGCCGGGGATGCGATGGACATTCCCGTCAACACCTCTACCTCCACGGTTCCTGAACCGGCCTTCGGGTGGCTGGCCGGGGGCGCACTGCTCGCGCTGGTGCAGCTCGCCCGAAAGTAGTCCGCCATCAGCCCCAAGCGCGGCGCTGGCTTACTGCGGAGCCGCCACGGCCTCCGGCGTCAGCACGATCACTAGCGTTCGCCCGTCGGAGAAGAACTCCTGGCCATGCGCGGTCTTGGTCTTGGTGACCGGGTTGCGATGGGTGAGGTAGTAGGTTTGGGCCACTTCACCGGAGGCCTTCAGGCTTTCGCCGATAAACTCACGCTCTTTGTCGGTGTCTTCGTCGATGCGGTGGGTCAGCTTGCCGTTGCGCTGGTCCTTGTCAAAGCCGACGTCGTGCGTTCCGGCACCGATCCAGACCTCCTGGCCGCGCGCGGTGAAGGGAGCCTTCCAGAGCCGGAAATGGTGGCGGGAGGCGACATTCTTCACCGGGTCGCCGAGAGCAAAGCCGTAATCCTGCACGCGGTCAAACATCAGCAGTTCGCTCATCGGTAGTTCGACATAGCCGCGCCGGTTGAGCACGGACATCACCATGCCCACCGCGGCCTCGGACTTGTTGCGGTTGACACGCACCCAGCCGCCGGCTTTGAGGAGCTCCACAATTCTCTTTTCCGCGCCGATGATGGCGAAGTTGACGCGGTCGCCAGGGGTTCCTTCGGCATCGACGACGCGGTTGGGGACTTGATCGAGCTGCTGCTGGGTGAGCTTGGGCAACTGGTCGAGATTCAGCTTGGGCGCGGGAGCGCCCTTCACCACCGTGACGGTGACTTCAAAAGTCCCAGTCCCAGCTGGTGATTCGCCCGCAGGCAGATTGGCCCCCAGGAACAACCGCCCTGTCACCGGCACCCGGCGTTCCAGGCTTTCACCGATCAGGAAGGGCCGCGCGGCCGCGGCATCGCCGATGCGACCCAGCACCGCACCGCGACCGGCCTCGTTGACGGGAAACGTTTTCAGCAGATCCTTGAAGCCCTTCTGCGTGCCCGCGGCCGGAAGATCACCGGTTACCGCTACCTTCAGCGTGCTGCCCGCCGCCAGGTCGAGCGCCGTATCCAGCCATTCGCCCTTCAACGGTACCTGGAATTTTTGCCCCCACGCCGACACTGCCAGCAGGGCGCACAGCAACAGAAGTTTCATCACCTTGATCTTATCTCCGCCGCCGGAATCCGTCGCCGCCAGCCAGACCGGGGCCTTGGTTCGGTATCCTCAAATAAATGCCCAAAGTGACCTTTTTGCCCGCCGGGCGCACGGTTGAATTCGAAGCCGGAACCCTGCCTACACCCGACCACGGCCAACCCGGCTCCGTGCTGGCCATCGCCCTGCATTTCGGTATTGAGATGGAACATGTGTGCGGTGGCAACTGCAGCTGCACCACTTGCCATGTCGTGATCAAGGAAGGCTTTGAAAACACGTCGCCGATGCTGGAAGATGAAGGCGACTTGATCGACGGCGTCCCCGGGGTCACCTCCACTTCGCGTTTGGGCTGCCAAGCCGTGGTGAAGGGCGACATCGTGGTGGAGATTCCTCCCGTCTAACCGACGCAAGCGATCGTCGCGGCGTTACGAATCGTCCGTTCCCCAAGGGGCCAGGCCGCTATACTGAAGTTGTGCCGAAAGTGACCTTCCTGCCCGAGGGGCGAGTTTTAGAATTCGAGTCGGGCCAACTTCCGTTCGCCGATCACGGTAAACCTGAATCCCTGCTGGATATCGGGATGCATTTCGGGCTTCACCTGGAACATGCCTGCGGCGGCGTCTGTGCTTGCACGACTTGCCACGTCATTGTGAAACAGGGTGACAACAACCTGTCTCCGATGGATGACGACGAGGCTGACCGCCTGGAAATGGCCCCTGGCCTGACGCTGCATTCGCGCCTCGGTTGCCAGTGTGTGGTGACCGGTGACGTCGTGGTGGAGATCCCCAACTGGAACCGCAACTACGTCAGCGAAGGCGGCGGGTCCATGAACCTGGGCGACGCCATCCCGCTGCCCAAGAAATAGCTTTATGCCCATAGGACCGTTGATCTTCTTCATCATCTTTGCGGTTATCGTCGCATTGGTGTTCGCGATGGCTTTCATGCCCCCGAATAAGTTGGTGGAAAAGATCGACCGGAAAAAGAAACCCTAACTGGAGAGTGGCGTGATGAACGACATCGAACGGTCGGTGTTTGGCGGATCCTGGCATGGGCCGTCGTTGATGGAGCTGTTGACGGACGTCACGGCTGAGCAAGCCATCGCCCATCCGGTTGCCGCCGCACATTCCATCTGGGAGATGACCGTGCACGCCGCCATTTGGATGGAGCTATCCAAGCAAGCCATTGACGGCCATGCGATTCCCCCGTCCCACGGCTTTCACGACTGGGTCGCCACCGATGGCACCTGGAATCAGGCACGGCAGCGGCTGGCAAAGGCCGGCCGCGAACTGGCCGACGCCTTTGCCGATGCCGACCCCGACGAAATCGTCCCCGGGCGTCACTACAACTTTGAACATCTACTAGCCGGCGTGGCGCAGCACAACACCTACCACGCCGGGCAAATCTCGATGTTGAAGAAGCTGCTCTAGCGGCTGCCGCCACCTCGGACCGAGCCCCGACCCGCAGGAGGGGCCTGCCCTCAAAACGCTGAACTAACACTTTTGACCGGACAGGGCCGCGTTTATGCCGGACAGTGGAGCCCTGCTTGGGCGGGACGTGTCCGGCGATGGAAGAGGCCCCTCCTGCGGGTCGGGGCTCAGTCCGACGCTCGTCGCGGCATTATCTCGGGCTATTCGTAGCGCAGTGCATTGATGGGGTCAATCGACGTGGCCCGGCGCGCCGGCAGAAATCCGGCTAGCGCGGCCGCCACGGCAATCACCAGCGTCGCCCCGGCCAGGGCCGCCAGATCCCAGGCCTCGACGCCAAACAGTTGGGACTGCACCAGGTGCCCTGCCCCATAGGCCAGCGGCAAGCCCACCGCAATCCCGATGCCGGTCACCAGCGCCACTTCGCGCATGACCAGCCAAAGGACGCTGCCCCGTAACGCTCCCAATGCCATCCGGATGCCGATTTCCCGGGTCCGGCGCGCCACCATAAAGGCCATGACTCCATAGAGGCCCACGGTAGCCAGCAGCGTGGCGAGCACGCCAAACGCCATGGCGAGAGCCGCCACCAGACGTTCGGTGGTGATCAGCCGGTCGATCTGCGAGTCAAGCGTCCGCAATTCGGCTACGGGCATGTTGGCGTCCAGGCGCGACACTTCGCGGCGGATCACCGCGCCCAGCGCCGCCGGGTCCATCCCGGCGCGCACGTAGTAGGTCAACTCGCCCTGCGTGTCATTTTGGCCATAAGCCAGGTAGATCTGCCGCCAGATTTTCTCCCTCACGTTGCCGTGCTTGGCATCCTTCACCACGCCAACAATCTCAATGTCAAAGACGTTGGGGCGGCCAAACCGGATCCGGCGGCCAATTGGATTCTCACTCTTGAAAAAGTAGGACGCAAACGCCTGATTCACCACCGCCACCTTGGGCGCGGTCAGTCCGTCGCGATGGCTGAGGTCGCGGCCCTGCAGCAGCGGAATCCCGAGCGTCTTGAAGTAGTCGGGCCCCACTTCCAGCACCAGCGGATTCAGGTTCTCGCCGTCCTTCGGCTGATAGCCCTGTACCATCACAGTGCGCATCTGGATGCAATCTTCCATGACGGCGCAAGAGGTCATGCTGGCCCGCGTCACTCCGGGCACCGACAACAGACGTTCTTGGAGTCGCTGGTAGAAATCGAGCGCACGCGGGTTGGTGTAGCTTAGCAGCGGCGCATCCACCTTAAACTGCACCAGGCTCTCGGCCCGGAAGCCCGTATCGTTGGCCTTCAGGTTATACAGGCTCCGCGCAAACAGCCCGGCACTGGCCAACAGCAATACCGAGAGCGCCACCTGGGCGGCGATCAGGCCTTTGCGGAAACGCACATGGCTGCCGGACCCGGAGGCGTTGCTCGCCCCGTCCTTCAGCGCTGGTGTCGTGTCGCGGCGGGTGGCTTGCAACGCTGGGATCAGGCCAAAGATCAGGCCGGTCATGATGCTCAGCGCAAAGTTAAACAGCATCACCCGCCAGTCAATCAGTTGCCCAAAACGGACCATATCTTGCGGCGTGGCATTGCCCATGCTGGCTCCGAGGAAGTCGGCCGTCCAGGTGGCCACCACCAGTCCGGCGACGCCGCCCGCGATGCCCAGGGCGGTACTCTCCACCAGCAGTTGCCGGACGATCCGGCCTCGGCTGGCACCCATGGCCAACCGGATGGCGATCTCCTTCTGGCGCGCGGCGGAGCGGGCCATCAGCAGATTGGCCAGATTGGCGCAGGCGATCAGCAGCACCATCCCCACCATGGCCATCAGGACCGTCAAGGGCTGGAACAGGGCCTCGCGCGGCCCGGCACCGCGGCTGCCATCCTGCACCACCAGCTTGTTGTCCAGGAACAGTTTCCGGAACCGCTCCGGGGCATCCTTCATCTGGTCCAGTTCGAAGCGCAGTTGCTGCTGATAGAGCGGCACCAACTCGGCCTTTGCCATCTCGGTCGTGAAACCGGCCTTGCGCCGCCCATAGACCTGCATCCAGAATATTTGCCGGCTATCCAGTCCATCCCAGGTGGGCGTCAACTGCTTCTTCATCATCGCCGGAGCCCACACATCCACCAGCGCGCCCAGATCAACGCCGTTGAAGCCGCGTTCGGTAATGCCGATGACTGTCATCGGCTGTCCGTTGATCAGCACCTTGCGGTTCAGTACGTCCATGTTGCCGCCAAACCGTTGCTGCCAAAATCCGTGACTCAGCACCACCACCGGGTGAGCGCCGGGTGTCTTTTCCTCCTCCATCGAAATCAGCCGCCCGGCCAGCGCCCGGATGCCGAGCACCTGAAAATAGCCACCAGTGACGATATCGCCGCGGACCCGCTCGGTGACGCCACCTTCGGAAAAGCTGAAGGGCGTCAAATAATGCCCCATCATCCCGGAGAGCGATTTCGACTGCTGGCGCAACGCCTGGTACATACCAAACGACCAGGCTTTGTCGCTCAACACCATCCCCATCGTTGCGCCATCGTAGTCCAGTTGCACCAGCTCCTGCGGCCGTTCCACCGGCAATTGGCGCAACAGGGCCTGGTTCAGAATCGAGAAAATGGCCGTGTTGGCCCCGATGCCTAAGGCCAGTGAGGCCACGGCCACCAGCAGGAATAGCGGACTGCGACGGAGCGTGCGCACGGCGTAGATCAAATCTTGCAGCATGACCTGAAACGTGGCACGCCGCACGCCACGTCTAAACTATTGATTTCACGTAGGCCGTGGCTGGAACTTAGTGCTATTGCGGGATCGGGTGTCCCGCAGACGAACAGTAGCCGCTTACGCCCAGAGTGTAGAAATTCTCTTCAGACAAGAACAACTTGGCTGACAAGAAGATCCTGACTGGGAGTATACTGAATGCGAAAGGCGAAACATGAATCCGACATTGAAGTTTGGCGGGCTGATTGTGGTGGTTCTGGCAACGCTCGGCTGGTTGGCCGTGGGCGGGATTGGCGAGGCCAAGTCCTACTACAAGACCATCCCGGAAGTACGGGCGATGGGCGACAATGCGGCCAAGGCTCGGCTGCGGGTGGCGGGTGATGTCAAGCAAGGGTCCATCAAGCACATTGGCAAAGAAGTGCACTTCACGATGATCCAGGAAAACCAGACGATGAACGTGGTTTACAGCGGTTCTGAGCCTTTGCCCGACACGTTCCGCGATGGTTCGCAGGCACTGGCGGATGGCCGGTTGCAGTCCGATGGCACCTTTCATGCCAGCAAGATCCAGGCCAAGTGCGCATCCAAGTACGAAGCCAAGCCCGGCGGCGGCAAGCCGGCCGATGCCAGCTACGCGCCCAAGCGCGTCAGCTAAACCGTTCCCGACTCCGGACTTTTAGGTAACCATGGAAAATCTCGGCGCGCTTGCACTAGTCCTAGCTTTCTGTTTCGCTATCTATGCCTTTCTGGGCTCCGTCGTTGGAGCTTGGAAGGACAAACCGTTTCTGATTTTGAGCGGCCAACGCGCCGTCTACGCCGTCTGGGGCCTAGTAACGCTGGCTTCGGCCTTGCTGCTGAACGCGTTGTTGACCAGTGACTTCCGCTTCGCCTATGTCGCGGCGCATTCCAACCGCGAGATGAGCAACAACTTCAAGTTTGCCGCGTGGTGGGGAGGGCAGGAAGGGTCGCTGCTGTTCTGGAGCTGGATTCTAGCCACTTACTCCGCGGTGGTCGTTTTCAACAGCAAGAACAAGCTGCGCAACATTATGCCCTACGTGGTGGCGACGATGGCCGTCACGCAGATCTTCTTCCTGATCCTGAACGCCTTCGTGGTCAGCCCGTTCCAGATGCTCGCGGTCGGCAAGGGCATCACGTCGGTGCCGGATGGCCAAGGCTTGAACCCGCTGCTGCAGTATTGGGCGATGCAGATCCACCCGCCAATGCTCTATTTGGGCTATGTGGGCTTTGTGGTGCCGTTCGCGTTTGCGTTGGGCTCGCTGATTGTGAAGCAGCCGGGCGATGCCTGGATCCACACGACGCGGCGCTGGACGCTGGTGACCTGGATGTTCCAGACCTGCGGCATCGTGCTGGGTGCCGGTTGGGCCTACGCGGTGCTGGGATGGGGCGGCTACTGGGGCTGGGACCCGGTGGAGAACGCTTCGCTGCTGCCTTGGATCACCGGCACGGCCTTTCTGCATTCGGTGATGATGCAGGAGAAGAAGGGGATGATGAAGGTGTGGAACATTGTGCTGATTTCAGCCACGTTCCTGCTTTGCATCCTGGGCACTTCTTTGACGCGCACGGGCCTGGTGTCGAGCGTCCATGCTTTTGCGCAGTCGCCGATTGGGCCCTACTTCGCGGCCTTCCTGGCGCTGGGCGTGGGCTTTACCACCTGGATCATCCTGGCGCGCCTAGACTATCTGAAGAGCGAATCACAGCTGGAAAGCGTGATGTCGCGCGAATCGAGCTTCCTGTTTAATAACCTGTTCCTGCTGGCCAGCTGCTTTGCGATCCTGTGGGGCACGCTGTTCCCGGTGATCTCCGAATATGCCACCGGTGAGAAGGTTTCAGTGGATGCGCCGTTCTTCAACCGGGTGAACATTCCGATTGGCTTGGTGCTGCTGCTGTTGACCGGCGTAGGCCCGCTGATCGCCTGGCGCCGCAGTTCGCTGGACCAGCTCCGCCGCAACTTCCTGTGGCCCACCGTGGCCATGGTGGTCACCATTGGCGCGCTGGCGGTGAGCGGCATCCACCACATCTACGCGCTGATGTCGTTCGGCCTCTGCGTGTTTGTCACCTGGACGATCGTGAGTGAGTTCTTCAAGGGCACGGCTTCCATTCGGGCCAAGGACGGCCTGGGCTGGCCGCAAGCCTTTATGGAGCTGACCCACCGCAACACGCGCCGCTATGGCGGCTACATCGTGCACATGGGCATCGTGGCCATGTTTATCGGCTTCACCGGCGCGGCGTTTAACCAGGACACGACGGTGGAAGTGGCGATTGGCGAGAAGTTCAAGATCGGCCACTACGAGATTCTGGTGAAAGAGTTGAAGGACGGCGACCTGCCGAACTACATCTGGCAGCACGCGAAACTGGCCGTTTGGAAGAATGGCGAGTTTCTGGGTGAGATGGAGCCGGAGCGGCGTCTCTACAAGGCCAGCCGTCAGCCGGCCAGCGAAGTCAAAATTCGCCGCCGCCTGAACGAAGATCTCTACATCAACTTCGCCTCGACGAGCGAGGATTCAAAGAAGGCCGTCATCCAGGCCTACATCTTCCCGCTGGTCACCTGGATCTGGGCCGGCTTCTGGGTAGTGCTGATCGGCACCTGGGTCTGCCTGGTCCCCTCGAAAGTGAAGCGCGAGTTCCCGAAGACGGAAGTTGTCGGCATCGCGACCAAAGACAATGTCCCGGTTTAAGCGTTTTATCCCATTGGTGCTGGTGGCCTGGGCGCTGGGCGCGCAGAACGCGTCCATGATGATCAACCCGGACGTCCGGCGCGTCGGCACCAAGCTGGCTTGCCTGTGCGGCAGCTGCAAGAACACGGTCGGCGATTGCCAGATGATCGGCTGCGGCTATTCCTCACCGGCCCGCACGGAGATCGTCAATCTGGTTTCGCTGGGCGCGAGCGACGAGAATGTGATCGCCAAGTTTGTGCAGCGGGAAGGCATTAAGGCACTGGCGGTGCCGCCGTCTTCCGGCTTCAACTTATCGATCTGGATCATGCCGATCGTGATGTTGATGCTGGGCCTGTATGCGATCTTCGTCTACATCCAGCGCTACCGCCGCCCCGCCCCCGCTCCCGTTACTGTCGCGCATCGCTTCCATGAGATTGCCGCGAAGGATCTGGATGGCCTTGAATAGATGTTGCTGATTGCCGTTGCTGTTACCGTTACTTTGGCCGTGTTGGTGATGACGCTGGCCATTCGCGATAAGGATCTGCCCCCGGCGGAGCCGTTATCGCCCTTCATCCACCTGGATGAGCGCAAGGCCCGGATCTATGAGAACCTGCGCGACCTGCAGTTCGAATTGCGCCTGGGCAAGCTGTCGGACGAAGACTACGCCGCCTCCAAGAAGGCCCTGCAGCAGGAGCTGGCCCAAGTGCTGGCGGAAACCGAAGCGATGAAGGCCTCGCTCCAGAAGAAAACCGCATGAAACGTTCCGCGCTGCTAGGCGCCTTTACCTTAGTGATCGCGGGCACCGCGGCCCTGGCGCAAACCAAGGTGACGCAGCACATGATGCTGTATGAGCCGACGGGCACCGACATCAACGTGGCGGAAACGCTGATCATTGAAGGCTCAGGCAAAGTGCAGATTGTGCTGCCCGCCGATGCCGAAATCAAAGGTACGCGCGGCGGTGAAGTGAAAAAGTCCGCCAAGCCCGGCATTTGGGACGTCACCGTCAAGGCCGAAGGGCCGGAGACGCGCGTGGACGTCAACTGGACGATGCCGTTCATTACGCCGGAAGACATCTCGGGCCGCATTCTCCATGGTGGCGGTCCGGTGCGGATGGTGTTCCCCAAGGGCGTCAAGGTGTCCGGCGCGGCGCTGGAGCCCAACGGCACTGAGCCCACAACGATGGCGTCCATCTTCACGCTGAAAGGCGCAGCCTACAAGATCTCGGTGGATGGTGCGGGCACGTTGCGGGCGGAGCGGCCGGCCGAGGCCGAGGCACCCGCTGAAGGTCCCACGATCCAGCAGATTCTGCCGCGCTTCTACGACCGCCTGTACTGGGTGCTGGGCCTGACCTTCGCCATTCTCGCGGCCGGCTTTGTGCTGAACTACCGGGCGCAGCCCAAGGGCTGATGAGCAACCCCCTTATGCAGGGCAGCGGTGTCATGCTGGGCGCACAAGGTGTGTGGCGCTACTTTGGCGACTTCCCCGCCCTGCGAGACATCACCTTTGAGATCGAACCCGGGGCCTGCGTCGCACTGCTGGGTCACAATGGCGCGGGCAAGACCACGCTGCTGAAGCTGCTGGCGCGGCTGGCCGCTCCGCAGAAGGGCACCATTGCCGCCCCGCCACTGACTGAAACCGGCTATCTGGGCCATGGCCTGGGCCTCTACGAAGATCTCTCCGCCATCGAGAACCTCCGCTTCTGGGGCGAGTTGCACGGTGCCGCGGAGGAGGCGTCCGGCCAGTGGCTGAAGCGGGTGGAACTGGATCATGTGGCCACCGCCCCGGTCCGCCAATTCTCGCGCGGCATGCGGCAGCGGGTGGCTCTGGGCCGAGCCTTCCAGCACTTCCCCAAGCTGCTGGTGCTGGATGAACCGTTTACGGGCCTGGATGAGCGTTCAGTGAAGCTGCTGCAGGAAGTGCTGCGCGAAGCGCTGGAGCGGGGCTCCACCATCGTACTGTCGAGCCACCAGATTCCCGAAGTGATGGCGCTGGCGACGCGGACCTTGAAGCTGGACCGGGGGCGCCTCGTATGATCGCGGCCGCCTGGCAGATCGCCCGCAAGGACCTGCGACAGGAACTGCGCAGCAAGGAGTCTCTGAACGCGGCGCTGTCGCTGACCGTGGTGCTGCTGATCCTGTTCAGCTTCGCCTTTGACCCGGCGGCCGAAGATTCCAAGCAATGGTCCGGCGGCCTGCTGTGGCTGGTCTACAGCTTCGCCGGGGCCTTGATCGTCAACCGGAGCTTTGCGCGGGAGCTGATGAACGACTGCCTGGAAGCATTGCGCGCCTCACCCGTGCCGTCCAGCGCTTTGTTCCTGGGCAAAGCCGTCGCCTGCTTTCTGATCCTGATGGGTGTCGAGCTGACCGCGCTGCCGGCCTTCTGTATCTTCTACGACGTCTCACTGCTGGGCGCGCCCTGGACATTCATCGCGACGCTGGCGCTGACCACCTGGGCGGTGACGGTGCTGGGCACGATGTTCAGCGCGCTGACGGTGAACCTGCATATGCGGGAGCTGATGCTGCCGGTGCTGGTCTATCCAATGCTGATCCCGCCGCTAGTGGCCGCCATTGAGCTGACGCGCGGCGTCATCACCGGTGAACCGGCCAGCGAAATCTGGTTCCGGCTCCTGATCGGCTTTGATATCATTTTCACGGCCTTGGCGGTTGCCTTGGCTGAGGTGGTTTTGACGGACTGACCATCTGACATTCTCATGCGCGAAAAACTACTTTACGGGCTCGGTTTAGCGGCCATTCTCTATCTGGTCCGCAATCTCTATGTGATCTTCCTGGTGCTGCCGGATGAGCTGGCACAGGGGGCAATCTATCGTGTCTTCTACTTCCACCTGCCGGGCTACTTTACGGCGGCGCTCTGCTATCTGCTGGCCGGCATCTTTAGCGCGATGTACCTGATCACGCGGAAGTGGAAGTGGGATTCGCTCGCCGCGGCCATCACGGAAGTGGGCCTGCCGTTTGCCGCCATGAACCTGATCACCGGCATGATCTGGGGCCGCATCATCTGGGGCATCTGGTGGACCTGGGACCCGCGCCTGACGTCCGCGCTGATCTCGGCGTTGATCTACGCCGGGTACCTGATGCTGCGCCAGGCGATTCCCGATCCCACCGAGCGGGCAAAGAATTCGGCCGTGATGGCCATCTTCGCCTTTGCCAGCGTCATCTTCACCTACAAGTCGAACGAGTGGTTCCGCACGCAGCATCCGGGCCCGGTGCTCTCCATCCGCACCGGCGGCGGCACCATCGACCCGCAGATGGAATGGATGCTGGCCCATAACCTGTTCGCGCTGCTGCTGCTGGCCGGGCTGCTGCTGGCCATTCGCTGGCGGCAGGAAGAACGTCAGCGCGAGATCGAATCGTTGCGCCGGGAGGCATTGTCGTTTTCATGATCGAAGCACGCAATTTTACCTACATGTTTTACGGCTTCGCCGCCGCCTGGACCGTGATCGTGATCTATGTGATTACGCTGGTCAGCCGGGAAAAGAAGCTGGGGCAGGAAGTGGCGACGCTGAAGAAGTTGATCGCCGAGAAGGAACAGTCGCGCTAGTCCGCTGACTGGAAGAGGAGAACGTACACCATGAACCGTAGAGATCTCATCAAAGGCACCGTCGCCGCTGGAGCGGCCGTGGGTTTGGGAGCGCGCCAAGCCGCGGCTCAGGAGAAGGTCGCCCGGGCCACGCGCGCGGTGCCTTCGCCCAAGATCAAGGACGTGCAAGTGATCGCCACCGCGCCCGCGGGCTTGCGCTTGGCTGTCGTGAAGATCGTCACCGATCAGGATGGCCTGTATGGCTACGGTTGCGCCACCTTCACCCAGCGCGCTGACCTGGTGGTGGCGGCCGTCGAGAAGTACCTGAAGCCTTTCCTGATCGGCATGAACGCCGACCGGATCGACGACATCTGGCAGGCCTGCTACAACTCCTCGTACTGGCGCAATTCGGGCGTATTGAACAACGCCATCTCGGGCGTCGATCAAGCGCTGTGGGACATCAAGGGCCGGCAGGCGGGCATGCCGGTCTATCAGCTGCTGGGCGGCAAGTGCCGGGAAGCGGCGGACTGCTACGGCCACGCCGGTGGCATGGAGATCCCGGAGATCATCGACAGCGCCAAGAAGTTTATGGACCAGGGCTTCCGCCACATCCGTATCCAGTTCGGTTTGCCCGGTCAGGCGGCCTATGGGTCCCGCGCCGGGGCCAACTACAACCAGCTGATGGCGGGCCTGAAGGGCGGCCAAGTGCCGGCCCTGCATTCCAAGCCGGTGTTCAGCCCGAACGACTACGTCCGCAAGGCCCTGAAAGTGTTTGATGCGGCGCGCACGCAACTGGGCGATGAAGTGGAACTGCTGCACGACGTGCATGAGCGCATCTCGCCGATCCAGGCCATTCAATTGGCCAAGGACATGGAGCGGTTCAAGCTGTTCTTCCTGGAAGACCCGTTGAGCCCGGAAGACATCGCCTACTTCCGCCACATCCGCCAGCAGTGCGCCACGCCCATCGCCATGGGTGAGCTGTTCAATTCGCCGCACGAATGGACCCCGCTGGTGCATGAGCGGTTGATCGACTACATGCGGGTTCACGTCAGCCAGATGGGCGGCCTGACGCCGTGCCGCAAGATGGCCGCCGTGTGCGAAGTGTATGGTGTCCGCACGGCTTGGCATGGGCCGGGCGACGTCTCACCCATTGGCCACGCGGCGAACGTGGCGCTGGACCTGGCTTGCTATAACTTTGGGGTCCAGGAATGGTCCGGCTTTAACGAACGGGTGCAGGAAGTCTTCTCCGGTTGCCCGACGCTGAAGGATGGCTACGCTTACGCCAACGAGGCTCCCGGCTGGGGCATCGAGATCAATGAGGCGGCGGCCAAGAAGTATCCGTTCGGCTACGGTGAGCAGGGTGAACGGGGCAAGTTGAACGGCGGTTGGGGTGAAGTGCGCAAAAAAGACGGCACCCTGATCAAGCAGTAGCCGGTCTCCAAAAATTATTTTTTGAAAATTG
>JAPKYX010000011.1 GCA_026394075.1 Acidobacteriota bacterium | reverse complement strand
CATGGCAACCCCAGAATAACCCGTCTGGCTTGGGGAGCGTTCGCAATAGCAAAGGGCCCCTTTGCCTTTGGTAGGCGAAGGGGCCCCATACGATCAACAAAGCGTAGAAGCAGGAACTACTTCTTGACCGGGTTCACCGACTCCGGATCAATCCCGAGTTCCTTCAAGGCCGCGGCGGCTTTGGTGGCGTCATACCAATTCCAACGGCTCAGCTTGGAGAGTGCGGCGGCCACGATGTTGACGGCGTCGATCTCGAAGTGGCGGCGGAGGTGTTCGCGGTTGTCGGAGCGGCCGAAGCCGTCGGTGCCGAGGGTTTCCAGGCGGCCTGGGAGCCACTGGGACAACTGGTCAGCCAGCAGCTTCATGTAGTCACTGGAGGCGACGATGGGACCATCCTGGTCGTCCATGACCTGCTGGATGTAGGGGCGCTTGGGAGCTTGGTCGGGGTGCAGTCGGTTCCACCGCTCGCATTCCAGCGCTTCGCGGCGCAGTTCGTTGTAGCTGGTGACGCTCCAGACATCGGCCTGGACGCCAAATTTCTCGGCCAGCATCGTTTGGGCCTTCAAGGCATCGTTCAACATCGGGCCGCTGCCCCACAGGTGGATATTGGCCTTGCCACCCGGAGCGGAACGGTACTTGTAGATACCCTTCAGGATGCCTTCTTCCAGGTTCTCGATGCCTTCGGGCATCGGCGGCTGGACGTAGTTTTCGTTGTAGATAGTGATGTAGTAGAAGCAGTCTTCTGAATTCTGGTACATCCGCTTGATGCCATCACGAATGATCACGGCCAGCTCAAAGGCGTAAGCCGGATCGTAGGTGATGCAGGTGGGGACGGTGGAGAACAGGATGTGGCTGTGGCCGTCCTGGTGCTGCAAGCCTTCGCCCAAAATCGTGGTGCGTCCGGCGGTGCCGCCCATCAGGAAGCCCTTGCCGCGCGAATCGCCAAACGCCCACACCAGATCGCCAACGCGCTGGAAGCCGAACATCGAATAGTAGGTGTAGAACGGAATCATCGGCACGCCATAGTTGGCGTAGGAAGTTCCGGCGGCGGTGAACGTCGCCATGGAACCAGCCTCGGTGATGCCTTCTTCCATGATCTGGCCGTCTTTGGCTTCCTTGTAGTACAGCAGCATGTCGCTGTCGACCGGCTTGTAGAGCTGGCCTTGGCTGGCATAGATGCCGCACTCACGGAACAACGATTCCATACCGAACGTGCGCGCTTCATCCGGGATGATGGGCACAATGAACTTGCCGATCTGCGGATCCTTGATCAAGGTCTTCAGCACGCCGACGAAA
Source organism: Acidobacteriota bacterium (assembly GCA_026394075.1). Lineage (GTDB taxonomy): Bacteria > Acidobacteriota > Terriglobia > Bryobacterales > Bryobacteraceae > JAPKYZ01. The sequence goes on along the minus strand of JAPKYX010000011.1, from coordinate 5,614 downwards.
GCAGAGGTGGTGGACGCTTCACGCGTGCCGGAGCCCTTCAGCGATTCGCGGAACGCATCCAGCGGCGGCGCCGTGATGGTAATCGCCTTGGGGTGCCGGGACGGAACCGGGCCACCCATGGCGGTGGAGCGTTCCCGCAGGTACTTCATTTCCGGCGTCTCTTCCGGCGCGCGGTAGAAGCCGATGTCTTTGACGATGCCATCCGGCACCGGGATCTGCAGGCGGCGGACGACGTACTCCAGTTCGTCTTCGTTCAGCTTCTTCTGCTGGTGCGTGACGTTCTTGCCTTCGCCGGCTTCGCCCAGGCCATAACCCTTGACGGTCTTGGCGAGCACGACGGTCGGCTGGCCCTTGGTTTCGGTGGCGCGCTTGTAGGCGTTGAAGACCTTCAGCGGATCGTGGCCGCCGCGGCGGAGATTGCCGATCTCATCGTCGGTCATGTCGGCCACCAGTTCGGCCAACTCCGGATACTTGCCGAAGAACTCGCGACGGGCGTAGGCCGCGCCACGCGCCTTAAAGTTCTGGTATTCACCGTCGACGCACTCGGCCAGGCGCTTCACCAGTAGGCCGGAACGGTCCTTGGCGAACAGCTTGTCCCACTCACTGCCCCACAGCACTTTGATCACGTTCCAGCCGGCACCACGGAAGGCGCTTTCCAGTTCGCGGACGATGGAGCCGTTGCCGCGGACCGGGCCGTCCAGCCGCTGCAGGTTGCAGTTGACGACAAAGATCAGGTTGTCCAACTTCTCGCGGGAGGCGAGCGTCAGTGCACCCAGGCTCTCCGGCTCATCCGTTTCACCGTCGCCCAGGAAGGCCCAGATCTTGCGGCCGGTCTCCGGAATGATGCCGCGGTTTTCCAGGTACCGCATGAAGCGGGCGTGGTAGATGGCGTTGATCGGGCCCAAGCCCATCGACACGGTGGGGAACTGCCAGAAGTCCGGCATCAGCCACGGGTGCGGATAGCTGGACAGGCCCGGCGTGTCGCGCAGTTCGTGGCGGAAGTTCTTCAGGTGCTGCTCCGAGAGCCGGCCTTCGAGGAACGCGCGAGCATAGATGCCCGGCGAAGCGTGGCCCTGGAAGTAGACGAAGTCGCCCGGCTGGTCGCCATGGGAGCCGTGGAAGAAATGGTTGAAGCCCACTTCCGCCAGCGTCGCCAGTGAGGCGTAGGTGGAGATGTGGCCGCCGATGTTGGCGTCGTACTTGTTGGCGCGGACCACCATGGACATGGCGTTCCAGCGGTTGATCGCCTCAATGCGCCGCTCGGTATCCATGTCGCCCGGGTAGGGCAACTGCTGATCCACCGGGATGGTGTTGATATACGGTGTCGCGGTGGGCAGGGCGGGCGAAACGCCCAGGGCCCCGGCCTGCGTCAGCAACGTATTCAACAGGAACGCGGCCCGTTGGGAGCCGCCTTCCTCAACCACTTCACGCAGTGCTTCCAGCCACTCGCTGGTTTCTTGAGGATTTGCGTCGGAACGTACGTCAGGCTTGGTGGTGATCATCGTGGTGGGATAGAGCGAGCTCTTTTCATAATTTACCATGCGTGATGCGCTGGTCCATTTCCGCAATTGACCGGGGCCAGTCCGTGCGGAGCAAACGGGACAGCGACCGGTCCGCCAACAGGCGCCCGCCGGTCTGGCAAGTGGGGCAATAGTTGGTCTCGTTTTCGGCGTAGCGGATGCGCTGGACCTTGGTTTGGCAGACCGGGCAAGGCTCACCAAAGCGGCCATGCACGGCCATTTCCGGACGGAAGGCGGTTACCTTTTCGGGAAAATCTTTGCTGCGCAAACGCTCGATCCATAAGAGCAATGTTTCCCGCACGGCAGTGTGCAAGCGGTCCACTTCCGCGTCGGTCAGCTTTTGCGAAAGCGCAATCGGTGACAGACGCGCGGCGTGCAGAATCTCATCGGAGTACGCATTGCCGATGCCGCTGAACAAGTGCGGATCGGTGAGACTGCGCTTCAACGTATGGTTCTCGCTGCGTAGACAAGCGGCGAACTCGGCGGCGGAGCATTCCAGTGGCTGAATGCCGCCGGGGTCGAGTGTTTGTGGGTCACGCACGACTGCCAGCGACGCGCGGCGCTTGGTACCGGCTTCGGTGTGCCGCAGTGTGCCGGTAGAAAAATCAAACGCCGCCAGATCGCGCCGCGTGAGCTTGGCCACTTTCTTCGAATCCGCCGGATGCCAGTGTAGCCGCCCCGCAATCATCAGATGGATGACCAGCCAGCAGCCATTGTCGAGGCCCATAGCGATTCGCTTGCCGATGCGCCGCAGCTCGACGACGCGCGCGCCGTAGGTGGCGGCGAGCGGCGGATCAATCGTCCGCAGCAGAAATGGCGAACCGAGCCGGACGGTCTCGAGCGTCGCGCCGCTGATCCGCGTTTCGAGCGCTTCCAGATAAGCTGTAATGTCTGGCAGCTCCGGCATAGTGTCTTACATTGTGGCGAAGTTTTTGTCCGCAGCGTATTGGTGCCGGTTAGACTCTGGGTCCTGCCGCTCAATGGGCGTTCCGCCGTCTCCCGCGGCTTGCGCTGGGTTGGCGCTACGATAAGGCAAATCGATGTCGGCGTTCGTGTTTCAGTTCGAGTGGGACCCAGCCAAGGCGGCTACCAACATGGCTAAGCATGGCCTCGATTTTGAGCGAGCTTCCGAAATCTTTGGCGATCCGTTGGCCCTTACGATTCCAGATGAAGAGCACAGCGTCACGGAAGTCCGGTGGATTACGATGGGAAGGGATGGGCGTGGCCAAACCATCTTGGTGGTGCATACTTTCGTGCAAGTTGACGAAGCAGTAGCTCGAATACGAATCATTTCGGCTAGGCGGCCAACCAGGTCTGAGACGCGCGAGTACGAGGGACCGCAATGAAACCTGAATACGATTTCTCAAAAGGTGAGCGAGGCAAGTTCTTCAAGGCCAACGCCGAGTTGCGGTTGCCGATTTACCTGGACGCGGATGTTCAGCGTTACTTGACGGAACGCGCAGCGGATCAAGGTGTGCCCCTGAGCGAAATGGTTAACGGTCTGCTGAAGCACGAAATTCAGATTATTGAGTCCGTGAAGTAGGATGGCGTCCGGAAGCTGGCCCATTGCGGCCGGCCGGAACTGCCTGTCAAACCGTATGCCGACCGCTGTCACTCTGCGCATTGGGATTGCTTCCCGCGTGGGCCACAATCGCGTGAACTGACGCCACCGGGACTTCAAACTGTTCGGCGATTTCTGCCACGCTGACTCCGTGCGCGAAGTTGTTGATGATCGCACTGATGGGCAGGCGGGTGCCGCGCAGTACTGGGGAACCGCTCTGGAAACCCGGCTTCGTTTCCACCAACGAACATTGCGCCCAGTCGATGTCTTTACGTTCAGACATGGGTGACTCCTCAACTTCATCGTTTCACGCTTCCACGTGGTTGGGGGCTATCGACTCAACCCGGTTCACTGACACGCTGCTCACCGCCGCTTCAGGCGGGCGATGCGGGGAGCCTTAGGCATGGACTTCAATCGCGGTGGTGAGCACCGCCTGCTCAGCCTCCCATTGCATACCGTCGCCGATGCTGTACACTGAACCACATGGTTCAGTGTAGCCAGACCCACTTCGATGCCTCGTTCGGCGCGCTCTCGGACGCCACCCGGCGAGGCGTTCTGGAGCAACTCGGGCGGGCCGATGCTTCGATCACAGCCCTGGCCGAGCGGTTCCACATCACCCTGACGGGCATGAAAAAACATGTGGGCGTCTTGGAGAAAGCCGGGCTGGTCAGTACAGAGAAGGTGGGGCGCGTGCGGACCTGCAAGCTTGGGCGGCGCGCATTGGAAGAAGAGGCGGCATGGATCGAGAAGCATCGCCAACTGTGGGCCGCGCGCTTCGACGAGTTGGACATGGTGGTCGAGGAATTGAAACAGAATGAGAAAGCAAATGGACGTAAGAAGAGAAAGTGAGGCCACCCCCACGAAGAACCGTACGGAGGTGGCGCGGCCGTCTGACCGCGAAGTCGTCGTCACGCGCACGGTGAACGCGCCTGCGCGTCTGGTGTTTGAGGCGTGGACCCAGGCCGAACTGTTCAGGAGGTGGTGGGTCCCCAAGTCGTATGGGCTGAACCTGCTTTCCTGCGAAATGGACGTTCGCGTGGGAGGGCAGTATCGTTTGGTGTTTCGCCACGAAGAATCGACCATGGAGTTCTTCGGCACGTACCTGGAAGTGACACCGCACTCGCGGCTGGTTTGGACTAACGAGGAAGGTGACAGCGGCGCGACCGTCACCACGGTGACCTTCGAGGAAAGCGCCGGCAAGACGTTGTTGGTCGTGCATGATCTCTATCCCTCGAAGGAAGCGGTTGACTCCGGATCGGCGGGCGCCATGCCCGAAGCGTTCGATCAACTCGACGAGCTTCTCGCCAGCCTGGCATCAAGTGCTGAGACAAAATGACGCGGCCGATACGGCTCGCGCGTTTACCGAACGCGAAACTCATACCGCAGTCAGCAAGACTGTCCGGCTGATCGACACGGCAACAGCGAAAGGGTCGTCCTCCTGCTTTGCCTCTTGCTATCCTGCCCCTAAATGCAACGGCGCTCTTTTCTCAAGATCCTTCCCGCCACAGCGGCGATCGGCGGCACGCTGGAAGCACAGGATGCTCCGGCCCAGATCCGCTCTCTGCGCGTGCGCGTGCTCTCCACCATGCTGGCGGATGCGGGGATTGGGGAGTGGGGGTTTGCGGCTTACGTTGAGGCCGATGGGCGGCGGTTTCTGTTTGACACGGGTGGGCGGCCGGAGACGGTGCGGCAGAATGCGGCGGAGTTGAAGGTGGACTTGGCGCAGGTGGACCAGATGCTGCTCAGCCATTTCCATGGGGACCACAATGCGGGCTTGCTGACGCTACGCCGGGAGGCGGCGAAACAGCGGGCATCGGCGCTGGGCACCTGCTATGTCGGCGATGGCATCTTTTTGCCGCGGCGGCGGAGCCAGCTGGATGAGCGGGAATCGAATGACGCCTTGTTGATCAAGCCGCAGTACGAGGCGTTGGGCGGCAAGTTTGTCACCGTCGCCAAGCCCACGCAGATCTTTCCTGGGGCGTGGCTGACGGGGCCAGTGCCCCGCCCCTACACGGAGCGTAACTGGTCCGGCACGGGGCAGATGAAGACTGGCCAGGGCTGGGTGGAGGACAACCTGCCGGAAGATATGTCGCTGGCCTTTGATACGGCGGCCGGCTGGGTGGTGGTCTCCGGCTGCGGCCACTCCGGGATCATCAACACGCTGGAGCATATCCGCAAGTCGATCCGCACGGCACCGATCCATGCCGCGATTGGCGGCTTTCACTTGTTTCCGGCCAGCGACGCAACGCTCGATTGGACGGGGGGCAAGCTGAAAGAATTTGGCCTGGAGAATCTGTTGGGCGCGCACTGCACAGGCATCGAAGCGGTGTACCACCTGCGTCAGCAGTTGGGCCTGAAGCGGGCGAACTGCGTGGTGGGGTCAGTGGGGGCCAGTTTCACGCTGGGCAGTGGGATCAGTCCGGGGCAAGTGGCGCGCTAAGTCAGCTCGACGGAGGCTCCTGGTGCAGTCATCGCCCATCGCGTAAATCGCGGATCAGCCGTTCCGACGTCACCTTGGACGAGATCGGCGTTG
>JAPKYX010000076.1 GCA_026394075.1 Acidobacteriota bacterium | reverse complement strand
TGAGTTCGAATCTCACTCCCACCGCCATCCTCACTTTCGCCGCACCATCCGAGCCGCCGCCGCCCGGGAGCGCCGGGTTCCCATTCCCCCAGGGGTGCCGTGCGCGGGGGATGCTCAAGTTTTGCCCAAATCCGCCGATTTAGTGATCAGCCAGCAGGAGATCACGATGGGAATTTCGCCGCTTTCATTCACGGGTGCCTCCAGCTTTTCCACTGACTTCCAGAGCATTCTGGACCGGTCTCTGAAGATCGCGCAGCTGCCGCTGTCGAGTCTGCAGAATCAGCGGACAGATCTGCTACAGAAGAAGACGCTCACCACGACGCTGCAAGGGTTGGTCTCGGTGTTCTCGTCCAGCCTCGAGAATCTGGGCAAAGTGGGTACGGCGCGAGGCCTGGGCGGCAGCAGCTCCAACAGCAGCAAGGTGGCGGTGGGGTTGGTGACCGCCGACACGCCGGCGACTTACACGCTGAGCGACATTACGTCGGTGGCCCGGTCCGCCTCGGAGACCTCGTTGACGGGCTATGCCGATGGGGCGTCCATCTCACCCAGCGGCAAGGTGAAGCTAACGGTTGGCACCAATACCTACAACATCACACTAGGGTCCGGTGAGAATACGCTGGCCGGGCTGCGCAGCAAGATCAACGCGCTGAATGCCGGGGTGACGGCCACGATCTTTACGACGGGCACCGGGGCGGCACCCAATTATCTGTCGGTCTCCGCCGGTGCGACGGGTGCGAAAGTGCTGAAGCTGGAAGAAGATCCCGACGGAACACCCACCGATCTGCTGACGGCCGCTAATCAGGGTGCCAATGCCGAGTTCAAGCTGAATGGTGTGGCGGTTTCGCGGGCCTCCAACAACGTCAATGACGTGATCGCCGGCCTCACTTTCACCGTTAAGGAGACCACCTCCGGCAGCGAGACGGTGCGGCTGACGATCGCCAGTGACCGGGCGAAACTGCGGACCGCGCTGAACTCCATCACGTCGGCCTACAACAGCCTGGTGGACTTTATCGATTCTCAAGTGGGTGAAGCGGCCGGGTTGCTGTCCGGCAGTTCGCTGGTGGGGCAGACCTCAAACGCGCTCCGGAGGTTCACCAATGTCAACGGCACGGGCACGATCAAGTCCCTGACGCAGTTGGGTTTGGAACTGGGCAAGGATGGCAAGCTGACCTTCTCCGGAGATACGTTTGATGCTTTGACGGACGCCCAGGTGCTCTCAGGCTTTGACTATGTCAACGACAAGACGGGCGCAGGCAAACTGAAGTCAGTTTTTGCGAGCATCGGCGACCCGGTCACCGGTTTGATCAAGCTGGATCAGGATCAGTCGGAGCGGTCAGACACCCGGCTCCAGAACGCGATCATCACGTTGAACGAGCGGATCAGTGCGCAGCAAGCGACGCTGCGGCTGCGGCTGAGCCAGGCCGATACGCTGCTGGCCACGCTCGAGAATCAGAAGAAGTCGGTGACGGCCTCGATTGATGGCCTGAATCTGACGCTCTACGGAAGGTCGAACGGCTAACTGATGCACCTGGATGAGATCACACAGTTGGTGGCCCGGCGGGAGCGCGAATTGCTGGCCGGTCCGCTGACGCCGGAGCGGGCTCAGGCGTTGGCAAGGGAAAGCCTGCTGCTGGCCGCTGAGGTGGAAGAGCATCGCCGGGTGATCATCGAGGAGCTGAAATCCCTCGGCCAGCAAGAGCAGCTGGCCCTGGCCTTGGGGCAGGCGCTGGAGCCTTCCATGGGCCGGGCCGTCATCGTGGACATCGCGGGCTAAGCATCTCCGCACGTCGCCGCCAC
>JAPKYX010000294.1 GCA_026394075.1 Acidobacteriota bacterium | reverse complement strand
TCAGACCAACCGCGGCGACCTGGTCCGCCTGGTAAAGCTCCGCGCGGGGTTGGCCGCCATCTCCAGCACCCCGGGGCTGGTGCTGACCCAGGGTGAGGGCGCCGCCACCGCCACCGCCACCGCCACCGCCGCCGCCGCCGCCGCCGCCACCTATGAATCGCCCGTGCATGATGCCGGCTCCGTAGCCCGCTGGGGACGTTTGGACTGGCATGGTTCCGGTGGGCTGAAGTTCTGGGTCCGCAGTGGCAATTCAGCCCGCCCCGACAAGACCTGGAGTGCTTGGAGTGCCTCTCTCAGCGCGCCCGGCATGGCCGCCAGCCCCAATGCCCGCTACGTGCAGTGGAAGGCCGAGCTTGGTTCAACCGGCATGGTGGACACCGTCTCACTGGCCTACCGGCCCCAGAACAACGCGCCGTCCGTCAGGAACATCAGCGTCGTCTCCCAGCTGGCCACCACCGGCACCGCGGCCAAGCCACAGGCGACGCCCGCCGGTGGAGCTTACTCCATCACCGTCACCGATACCGGCGACAGCGGCGCATCCTCGCTATCCGGCACCGCCACCCAGAATTCGGGCCGCGCCGGAGCCCGCCAGTTGGTAATCAGCTGGACGGCGGAAGACATCGACAACGACAGCCTGAACTTCACGCTCAGCTTCCGCGGCGAAGATGAGACCCAGTGGAAGAACCTGCGCACCAACTTCGGAGAAACCACCTTCACCATCGACGGCGACGCGCTAGCCGATGGACGCTACTTCTTTCGCGTCATCGCCAGCGACCGGGTGAGCAATACTCCCGCCGATGCGCGCGACGGGGAGCTGGTCTCCGCCCCGGTGCGGATCGACAACACCCCGCCCGTGGTGGCCATCGCTCGCGAAGGCGAGGACATCGTGGTGAAAGCCAGTGATGCCACCACGGCTCTGCGCCGTTGTGAGTACTCGATCAACGCGGGCCCCTGGGTGCTGGCCGAAGCCGAAGACGGCGTCACCGACAGCCGCGAAGAGACCTTCCGCCTGCGGCTGAACGGCTTCAAGACCGGCGAAAACCTGCTCACAGTCCGCATCACCGATGCGGCCGGCAATCCGGGCTTGGCCAAGCTGGTTTTGCGCTAAGCGAAGCGCTCCACACAGCCGGGGCTAGAATCGGAGCATGCGTCTCTGGCCCTGTCTGCTACCCGTCGCGTTGATGGCCCAGCCCATCGCGCTGCACCCGGATAACCCGCACTACTTTCTGTATCGCGGCAAGGCCACCGTGCTGGTCACCTCGGGCGAACACTACGGCGCCGTGCTGAACGCCAAGTTCGATTACCAGAAGTATCTGGCGACGCTGGCCAAAGATGGCTTGAACCACACGCGGATCTTCACCGGCATCTACCGCGAAGTTCCCGGCAGCTTCAACATTACCGGCAACACGCTGGCCCCGGAGCAAGCCGATTGGCTGACACCCTTCCTTCGCCTCAGCGGCGGCAAGTACGACCTCACGCAGTGGAACCCCGCCTACTGGAGCCGTTTGAAAGCGTTCTTAAGCGAAGCCGAGCGGCGCGGCATCGTGGTGGAGATCTGCCTCACCACCACCCACTACAACGACAGTCACTGGGCCCTCGTCCCCTGGAATGAACGCAACAACGTCAATGGCGTCGGCGCGGGACTCACCCACACGGACCCTTGGACATTGAAGGACCCCAAGCTGCAAGGCTTCGTCGATGCCTTCGTCCGCAAGCTGGCCGAAGAAGTGAAGAGCTTCGACAACCTCTACTTTGAGATCTGCAACGAACCTTACTTTGGCGGGCCGACGCTCGAATGGCAGCGCCACATGGCGGCGGTGCTGAAGCAAGCCGACGGCGGCCGCCATCTGATCTCACAAAACATCGCCAACCACGAAGAGCAGATCGCCCGGCCGGACCCCAACGTGTCGATCTTCAACTTCCACTACGCCCGCCCCCCGCGCGCCGTCGCGCAGAACTACTCGCTCAATAAAGTGATCGGCATGAATGAGACCGGCTTTGACGGCTTCGATGATGCCGTCTACCGCACCCAGGCCTGGGACTTCCTGCTGGCCGGTGGGGCGCTCTTCAACAACCTGGATTACTCCTTCACCGTCGGCCACGAAGACGGCACTTTCACACCGCCCGCGGCCACACCCGGCGGAGGCTCTCCCGCGTTGCGCAAGCAACTGGGCTTCCTGCGGCGGTTCCTGGACCGCACGAGCATCGTCAAAATGTCGCCCCAACCCGGCGTCTCCAGCACGGGCCGTTGCCTGGGCCAGGAAAGTGAGCTCTATCTCTGCTACGCCCATTACGGCGAGCTCCGCAACGGCTTCCGCCCTCGCTATGCGGTGGAGACCACCAAGCGCACCGCCGAATGGCGCATCCAAGTGCCACCCGGGCGCTACCAAGCCATCTGGCACGACCCGAAGACCGGCCTTGAAATCGGCCGCGGCACCTTTGAGATGGACTGGGGCATGTCGCTGAAGACGCCCGAGCACACCGAAGATATCGCGCTCGAACTGCGGCGGACCAAGTAGACGGGACCGCGCGGCTCCCGAGCGAGCTACTTCTTCTTCGGCTTCAGTATTCGCAGAATCGTCGCGGCCCGCTGCCCGGCCGTCCAGGTAGCTTCAGCGTCGGCTTTCGAGACCCCGCTCACCCGGCACAGCAACAGATAGGATGGCAAGGCATCAGGCAGATGCTGGAACTGGGCCATCTGCACCAGCGATTCAAAGCCCCGCTCCCGGACCTTGCCCAGCAGCACCGGGTCGGGCCGCTCGGTCAATTCCATGAGAGCTTCGACGGCACTCTTGCGGTCGCTCAACACCACGGAGTTCAGCATTTCGATCATCCAGGTGGGTTCGATCTTCACGAGCGGGTTGATAGAGTGCCGCACTAGGCTGCGCACCGCAGCGTGGCGAACCACCGGGTCGGCATCCTGGGCGGCAAACTGCAGGTCGTCCACGATCTCCGGGGTACCCAGCAACTCCCCCAGCAGCAGCGCGGCATCGGCACGGACGCTGGCCGAATCCGCCTCCCGCACTGCCTTGCGCAAGCCCGGCAAATCATCCTTGGCGGGTAGCGGCAACTCCACGCCCGCCGACGGAAGCCGGAACTGAAAATGAGGCGCGCCGCGCTCTTCAATGCCCAGATAAAGAACCGCGCCATTGGCCGCGCAGCACACCGCTTCCGTGTGGGAGCGGACAATGCCGGAAACCGCTTCCAGTTTGTCTTCCAGATCCACCTTGGAAGCCGGCAACGGGTCACCCACCTTCACGCCCAGCGCCTTGACGACCCGGTCGGCGGGAACGCGCCGCTGGCCGTAGACCTCAATCACCCCAATCTTCGGCGGCCCGCTCATCGGGATAGGCTGCGGCTGGGCCGAAGCCAAGCCAGCGGCGATCAAAGCCAACCAGAGAAAGCGATGCTGCACTCTTCCAGTGTCGCCCGAAAATGGCACGGGGCCGGTTACCCGGCCCCACACCCTCAGCTAGTTGTAACCAGTCAGGCCTTACAGCGCCAGGTTCACCAGGATCAGCAGTACGCTGGCCGCCGGCAGCAGCAGCAGGGCCGTCTTCAATCGCTTGGGATCCGTGCCGCCAATGCCGCCGATAATCGGGGAGCTGGCCACCAGGCCCAACCAGCCACAGGTGATGGCGATGCCCATGGCGGTCGCCGTACCTTCTTTGAAGTTGTCGCCCACCATCGCCAGCGTGGTTGGGAACACTGGAGCCATGGCCACACCGGCCAGGAACACCCAAACCCCCGCCACTACCGGCGTCTTGGCTTGCAGCATCATGTACGTCGTAATCGCCATCACCACCGCGGCCCCCAGAGTAACCTGCTTAGCCGGAACCGACAGCAGAATCGGCGACACCGCCACGCGGCCCAGCAGCAGGCCCAGCGCAAAGCCCAGCGACAGCGCATTCAGCGCCTTGGACTCCGGAATTCCCTGGGCCACCAGGTGGCGGACCAGCCAGTTCCAGACGCCCACTTCCGCCGCCACATAAAGGAACAGCATCAACGACAACAGCATCAGCATGGGTGAAGAAATCAAAGCGCCAAAATCAGGCGCACTCGCCGCGGCCCCCATCGCCGGACCCGGGATCGGCGCAATCACATGCACCCCCAGTGTGATCGCCGACAGCACCGCCGTCAGGTAGCACAGCTTCACCGAGTCACGCTTCAACAGGTTGGCTGAAATCAGCGGCGTGGCCAGACCGCCCAAGCCAAAGAACAGATTCAACAGGTTCAACGTCGTCCCGCGCGCCTCCGCGTTCACATCGCTAGCCAGCGCATTGGCTCCGGTCACAATCACACCGCCACCCAAGCCCAGCACCAGGATAAAGATCAGGATCTGGCTGAATCCCTTGGCCTTCGGCAGAACAAACAACGCCACCGTCACCAGCGCCAATCCCAGCAGCAGGCCCACTTTCTTGCCCTGCGTATCAATCAGCGGACCGACGCACAACGAAGCAATCACCAAGCCAATGGCCTGGGCCGTGGCGATCGTGCCGTTCTGTTTCGGCGATAACCCAAACTTCTTCGATAGGTCAGGGAGAATGGTCCCCAGCATGGCAGCGATCATTCCGTAAACGAAGATCGCCAGGATAGCGGCAAGAATCAGCATAAGCCGATGAGGGTATCACGACGGCGGGCAGCGCGTCTTGGGTGGCGTGCGGCAAAGCGCTCCTCCGGGCGGGTTGCGTCACAATCGAAGGAGTGAATTCCCCCACTCAAGCGTCCGGATTGCCGCCTCACATCGTTGTGGCGGGTGCCGGCATGCTGGGCGCTTCTATCGCCTACCATCTGGCCCGCCGCGGCGCGCGCGTGACGGTGCTGGAAAAAGAACGCCCCGCCGCCGGCACCACCAGCAAATCCTTCGCCTGGATCAACGCCACCTTCTCCAAGGAGCCCCGCGCCTACTTTGACCTGAACATGCAGGGCATCGCGCACTGGCACCGCCTGGAAGAGGAACTGGCGGGCGACCTCAAAGTGGATTGGTCCGGCTCGGTCGAATGGCACGCGCCGGGTGAGGCCGCCGAAACGCTGCGCCGTTTGGCCCGCCGCCATCAGGAATGGGGCCATGCCTCCACCGCCACCGAAGGAACAGCGGCCACAGAAGAGCTGGCCGGGCGGCTGCCCGAGGTACAGCCTGGTGAAGTGCAGATTGCCGCCTACAGCAGCCAGGAAGGCGCGGTGGACGCCGTGCAGGCAGTCGCCGTACTGCTGGACCAGGCACGGCGCTTCGGATCGCGCGTTGAGTTCCCCAGCCAGGTCACCGGTCTTCAGCTGGACAAGGGCCACGTGCGCGGCGTCGTCACCCCCAACGGCGAGATCGCCTGTGACTCCCTGGTGGTGGCTTGCGGCATCGATACACCAGCCGTGGCAGCGATGGCGGGCGTGACCGTGCCGCTCAAGGACGCGCCGGGAGTGCTGATCCACACGACGCCTCTGCCACCGCTTACCGGACCCGTGACTCTGGCACCAGGCGCACACTTTCGCCAATACGCCGATGGCCGCGTCGTCGCGGGCGTCGACTTTGGCGGCTCCGAAGTGCCCGACGCCACCTTCGACTACGGCCGGGAGTTGATGGCCCGCGCCGCCGAGTACTTGCCCGCACTGCCCGCCGCCTCACTGGCCACCGTCTCGCGCGGCCAGCGCGTCATGCCTCTGGACGAATACCCCATCGTCGGCTTCGCCGCTGCCTGCCCCAACCTCTACGTCGCCGCCATGCACAGCGGCATCACGCTGGCCGCTCTAATGGGCCATTCGGCGGCTATGGAGATTCTGGAGGGC
>JAPKYX010000171.1 GCA_026394075.1 Acidobacteriota bacterium | reverse complement strand
GTGCTCTACATCCTGTTCCGCGTCTCTGAGCACATCAACGCCAAAGCGCGGCTGACCAAAGGCCACGGCCTGGAGATGTTCAACCTGGAGCATTCGCCCCAGATTGAAACCGAAATGCTGCATGCCCGCACGGGCTGCATCCTGGTGGCCGTGCGCGGCTATTCGCAAATGGAGCATCTCCGGAAGACACTGCAAAAGGCCAACCTCCGCCGCCATGACATTGTCGTGATGACGGTCCGCCCGGTCGCCGGTGAAGGTGAGTATGCCTTGACGGACGACCAGTTATTCTCCACCTACGAGCAGGAGTTGTTCTCCCACGTCGTCGAAATGGCGGAGAAGGAAGGCAAGCCCGTTGAGCTGCTGGTGGTGCCCGCCAACGATCCCTTCATCGCCATGGTGCAGACCGCGCAACGGCTGAAGGCTTCGCGCATGGTCACCGGTGTTTCGGCCAAGATGCCGTCCGACGAACTGGCCCGGCGCATCGGCTTGGCCTGGGAACGGCTGCCGGAGCCTCGCGAGCCCTTCTCGCTGGAAATCATCCGTCCGGACCGGCCTTCGAAGTTTGTCAACCTGGGCCCGCACCCGCCCCGCCTGTGGCCGGAAGATATCGACCGGTTGCATGACATCTGGCTGACTTTGTCGGAAAAGCTAAGTCTGGGTTCCGACCTCCACCATCGCGATGTCGTCGGCGTTGCCCTACAGCGTCTGGAACGTGATCTCGACGGCGCGGACCAGGATGAAGTGGTTCAGCAAGTCAAGAGCGAGATGCGCCGCAACTAGCATTGGTCGTCAAGCGAAGTCCTCGGCCGCCGGGAACGCCCGTTACGCCTAGTACAAAATCACCAGCCCAGTAAGTCGAATTGGAGCTGTTTTGCTTGCCTTGCCGCCGCCAATCTTGTATCGTTGCTTGAACCGTAGGAGTCAACTGGCCCTACGCGACCCAGGAGGATTAATGAAACTGTCTTTATGCATCGCGAGAGGAATCTCGAAAGCTTTCGGATTGGCGGTGCTAGCGTCGCTACCGCTGGTTCTCGCCCCTTCCATCCAAGCCGGTGCCGTCTTGAACCCCAATGGCGTCTACGTCACGGCGGGTGGTTCCATTGGGAGCGTTAACCTGGACGTGGGTCTAGTTGAGGGTGCCGGTGCCGAGAGTCTACCGGTTTTCGGTCAACTGACGGGGGTGAAAGTCTTCGGCGCCACCACCAATAGCGCCAGGAATGCCGGGGAAGGGTCCGCCTGGATAGAGTGGAGTGGCGATGCCCGGGGTTCGCTCATCAATTTCGACCGGATTCAGCACTCCGTTTCCCTCGGCAGCTTCTCGGTGGACGCTCAGGAGAACTTCCATTTCACGGCCTATGAGGTGGAGATCTATTTGAACGACACTCTGTCCGGGCCCTTCTATATCCCCCTGGAAGCCGGCACGCGGGAGTTTTCCTCCACTGCCGGACTCGGCACCACTTGGAACCCTCCCTTCGACATGGAAATGGAGAGCTGGCGGGTGCGGACCACTCTTTACTTCGCTGGTGCCGAAGAAGGAGACTTCTTCAACTTCGTCATCCCCCAAAACTCGGTGGACGTGAACGTTCCCTACAGCTCCGGTGCGGTGCCGGAACCGTCTACCTGGGCGATGCTGCTGACGGGCGTCGGCACACTGCTGCTGGCCCGCCGGCGTTAGACTCTCAACCTAAGCAACCGGCGGCCTGAACTGGCCCAAACGATGGCGCAAGGCGATCACACCTTGCGCCATTTCTGTATCTTGAGAGCCGCTACGCCGACCGGCGGGCCAGACGGAGTTGCTCAAACTCCCAGGCCGTGCGGACGATCTCACGCAGTTCGACGTAGCGCGGCGTCCAGCCCAACTGGGTCTTGAGGCGTGTTGAATCAGCCACCAGACGCGCCGGGTCCCCTTCACGCCGGGGGCCGACCACGTAGGGCACGGTGCGCCCCGTCGCCTCTTCCACGGCGCGGATTACTTCCAGCACCGAATGGCCGTGGCCGGTGCCGCAGTTGTAGGCTCCGGTGGCCCCACCCGAGGAGAGCCAGTTGAGGGCAGCCAGATGCGCGGTCGCCAAGTCAGACACGTGGACGTAGTCGCGAATGCAGGTGCCATCCAGGGTCGGATAGTCGTTCCCGAACACGGTGATCGGTTTGCCGGATTCGATGGCGCGGAAGATCAGCGGGATCAGGTGCGTTTCCGGGTCATGCTCTTCGCCAATCCCCAGGCCCGGCTCAGCGCCACAAGCATTGAAGTAACGCAGGCGGACACTGCGGATACCGCGGCAGCGGTCCATCCAATCGAGAATGCGTTCGACGGTGGCTTTGGATTCGCCGTAGGGGTTCTCCGGAGCCATCGGCAGCGTCTCCGGCAGCGGAGAAACATCCACGGTGCCGTAGACCGCGGCGGTGGAAGAGAAAACGATCTTCGAGACACTGGTCTGCGCCATAGCGTTCAGCAGCGAGATGCTTCCGGCAGAGTTATTCCAGAAGTGGAGTTCCGGCAGCTTGGTCGATTCACCCACCGCGATGTAGGCCGCGAAGTGGATCACAGCTTCAACGCCATCCAGCAGTGGAATCAGCGAGGGGGTGTCGGTGAGATCCACCTGACGGAGTAGACCCGGTGGGACATTGTGGGCGAAGCCACGGACAAGGCTATCGGCCACGGTGACATCGTGGCCCGCCCGGAGGAGGAATTGAACAGTATGGGAGCCGATGTAGCCGGCTCCCCCAGTGACAAGTATCTTGGCCAAACCCTACTTTATCGCTTCTTCAACGGCCTTCGTCAGTTCAGCCGATTCCGGGTCCACGCCGGATTCAAAGCGCTTCACCACTTGGCCGTCCTTGCCGACTAAAAACTTGGTGAAGTTCCACTTGACGTCGCCACCGGTCTTGGTCAGCATCGCATAGAGCGGCGTCATGTCGGAACCCTTCACTGAGACCTTGGACATCATCGGGAAGGTGACCTTGTAGTTGCGCTCGCAGAAAGTCTTGATCTCGGCATCCGAGCCCGGCTCTTGCGCGCCAAAGTTATTGGCGGGGACGCCGACAATCACCAGACCCTGGCCCTTGTACTTCTGGTAGAGCGCTTCCAGGCCCTTGTACTGCGGCGTATAGCCGCACTGGCTGGCGACATTGACGATCAGGACCGCCTTGCCCTTAAAGGCAGACAGCGGCTGGGCCTTGCCATCAATCGAATTCATCGTGAAGTCATGGACCGAGGCAGCAAGTAGTGACATAGCTAAAAACAAGCTCATACGACTACGATGCGCACATACCGGCGGCGGATGCGATAAACATTTAGCGGCGCAACCGGTAGATGACCGTGCCGCGGGTGATGGCCACCACTTCATACTGCTTCAACCACTCCGCCAGCGCGGGCACTTTGGTGATCGCCAGCTCCGGATTGTAGCGGCCCAGGCCATCCACCAGGAAGGTGGGCTTGCTGGCCGCCAGCCGCTGAAGCTGGGCGTGGGTCTGGGCAGGGTCGGCGGAAGGACGTGAGGAACTGAGGTGGCGGTCGGCGAAAACGCCGGTCACCGGCTGGCTCTCGAGAAACGGCGTTCCGCCCGGGAGCCGGGAAAGCGCATCAATCTCCGGGCGATAGCCCCAGGTGAACAGCGTGTCGCCCGGGCCGGCCTGCTCATCGATCACTTT
>JAPKYX010000107.1:5646-14244 GCA_026394075.1 Acidobacteriota bacterium | reverse complement strand
CGCCAACGGCGGCGTCATCATCGTCAACCAGAAGTACGGCGGCAATGCGCTGCACGGCACGGTGTTTGAGTTTCTGCGCAACGAAGCACTGAACGCCCGGAATCTGTTTGCCCCCACGGGCGCCAAGCCACAGTTTCGGCGCAACCAATATGGGTTCGTGATGGGCGGACCCATCCAGACCAACCGGACCTTCTACTTTGTCGATTGGCAGGGCACGCACCAATCCACCGGCAACATCCGCCTCAGCACCGTGCCCACCAGCGCTCAACGGTCCCGCCGTCTCTCGAACGCCATCTTTGACCCAGCGACCACGCAACGGGTTGAGGCCGGCTTTACGCGACAGCCCTTTGCCGGAAACGTCATTCCTGCCGCGCGTTTTGACCCCGCCACCGTGAAGGTGCTGCACCGTTATCCCGCGCCCAACCAGTTCTCCGCCACGGGCACCGAACTCACCGCCAACAATTACCGCCGCGTCGGCAATGAGTTGATCGCCCAGGACCAGTTCGACACCCGGCTGGACCGGTACTTCGGCACCGCGCACCGCCTCTTTGGCCGCTACGCCTACCTGCGTGACCATTCGCAACCCATCACGCCCCTGCCCGACGGCAGCGGCAACATTGCCTCCGGCGTCATCGGCGACACTTTCACCCGGGCCGATAGCCTGGTGGCGGAGCACAACTGGACCCTGGCCCCCACGCGCGCCAACCAGATCCGGTTCGGGTTCACGCGCCGGGGCTTCAACCGCAGTTCACTGCGGACCGGACAAGCCGCCACCGTCAACTCCGGCATCCCCGGAATTCCGGCGTCAGCCTTTGCCGACGCCCTGCCCACCTACGATGTGGTCGGCTTCCAGTCCTTGGGTCCACCGGCCAATGGCAACGCCAACTTCACCACGTCGGTCACCCAATTCCTGGACCAGTTCACGTGGATCAAAGGCCGGCACAGCCTGAAATTCGGTACCGACATTCGCCTCGAGCACCTGGACGTCCTGCAACCACCCAGCCCCACCGGCAACTTCCAGTTCTCCAGCGTCCTGACCGCCGGCATCAGCCCCACCGGCACTCCGCTGACGAACACGGGCAACGCCGTGGCGTCCTTCCTGACGGGCCAAGTGCAGCAGTTCCAAATCGACCTGCAACAGGAGACGCTGAAGCCGCGCGCCAGCATCGCTGAATTCTACCTGCAAGACGACGTCCGGCTGTCCAGCCGCTTGTCGGTGAACCTGGGCGTCCGCTACACCCTCAACCTGCCCTCGACAGTGGCCGACAACCGATCCGCCATCTTCAACTTCAACACTCAGCAGTTGGACTTCCTAGGCGCTAACGGCGTCCCCCGCTCCGCCCGTAACCTCGAATGGGGCAACTTCGGCCCCCGGGTAGGCTTGGCCTGGAAACTCAACAGCTCCGCCGCCCTCCGGGCCGGCTATGGGATGACCTGGATCGAACAGGCCGGCATCACGACGCCTTTTACGACGCCGCTGTTCCCGTTCATCCGCACGCTCTCGCAAGCATCGCTCGACAACATCAACCCCGCCTTCGTGCTCTCCCAAGGCCCTTCGCTGAAAGTGGCCGCGCCCGATGCGGCCAGCGGCCTGGGCCAGGGCGTATTTGGCGTCCAGCGCGATCAAAAGAGCGGGTATGCCCAGCAATGGAACTTGTCGCTCCAGAAAACCTGGGGCGATCACTGGAGCGCTGAGGTGGGCTATCTCGGCTCCAAGCTGACCAACCTGGGCGTGCCGGACGTCAATCTCAACCAGCTCACGGTGCAGCAGTTGGCGGCCGGTGCCACGCTGACACAATCGGTGGCCAATCCCTACTTCGGCCAGATCCCACCCGAGTCGTCGCTCGGCCAGCCCACCATCGCCCGGCAGCAGTTGCTGCGCCCCTATCCGCGATTTACCACCGTGACGCTTTACCGCAACAACGTCGGACACTCGACGTATCATTCGCTCCAGGCTCGCCTGGACAAGCGCTTCTCGGCGGGCTTCACGTGGGGTCTCAACTACACGTTCTCGCGCCTGATCGATGATGCCGGGGCCGTGTTTGATTCCGCCATCCTCACTGGTCCGGTGACGGCTTATCAGGCCGCCGACAGCTTCAATCGGCGACTCGAGAAAGACGTCTCCACCGGCAACATGGCGCACATTGTGTCCAGCAGCTTTGTCTGGGAGATCCCGGTGGGCCGCGGACGCCGTCTGGCATTCACGGGTTGGCGCGACAGGCTCGCGGGTGGCTGGCAGATCGCGGGGATCGTGCGGGCCCAGTCAGGGTCTCCCCTCGCCGTGACGCAGCAGCCGAACCTGAACGCCTTTGCCGGCTTCGGCATCCAGCGGCCCAACCTGCTTCGTGATCCCAACTTGACAGCGGCCAGACGCTCCACGGGCCGCTGGTTCGACACGGGCGCCTTTGCCCAGGCCCCGCAGTTTACTCTTGGCTCCAGTTCCCGCAACCCGGTCCGCGGTCCGGCCTTCCGCACCATCGACTTGATGGTTGGCAAGAGCTTTGCCGTCACGGAGCGCCTTCGCGCCGAATTCCGGGCCGAAGCGTTCAATTCCACCAACACGCCGCAACTGGGCAACCCCAATGGTGCCTTTGGCACCCCCGCCTTCGGTACCATGACCACTGCCTTCGACCCTCGCGTCTACGAACTGGTGCTGAAAATTCACTTTTAGCCAAATACTAAGCAGGTTCGCTTGGAAGTAGTCCAGTTACGGAAGTAGTCTGTAAGGATGGCTCCGCCTATGGTCCGCAATCATCTGTCCGCCATCCGCAAGTCCCGTGGAATCGGTGCCACGGAGCTTGCCCGGCGCGCGGGGATCAGCCGCCAGACGATTTACTCGATCGAGGCCGGGACCTATATCCCCAACACCGAGGTCACGCTGCATCTGGCCCGGGAGTTGGAAGTAACGGTGGAGGAGCTATTCCACCTGGACGCCGCCCCCCGGCCGCCCCGTGAAGCGGAACCCTGCGAACTGTTGACCAGCCGCTCCGTGCGGGCGGGTCAGCCGGTGCGGGTCTGCCAGGTAGGCGAAAAACTGATCAGCGTCCCAGTTATCGCCGAACCATACTTTCTGCCCTCGGCCGACGGCACACTTTCGCAAGTCGGCACCAGCGGGCGGGCCGCAGTGCAACTATTTGCCCCGGAGGAATCCTTCGCCAAGCGTTTGATCCTGGCCGGCTGTGATCCGCATGGTGGAGAAGCTGTGCGGGGTTGAAATCATCTGCTGCGGAGTCTCCAGCCGCCAAGCCCTGCAATGGCTGAAGGAAGGGCGGGTCCACATTGCGGGCAGCCATCTGGAAGACGCCGCCACCGGCGAGTTCAACCTGCCGTTTGTGGCTCGGGAATTGCCCGGCGAGGATTGCACCGTGGTGACGTTTGCGCGCTGGGAGGAAGGCTTCGTCGTGGCCCCCCGCAATCCGCTCTCGATCCACTCCGCCGCGGACCTGGGGCACCGGGGCGTGCGCCTGATCAACCGTGAGCCCGGCTCCGGTGCCCGTCATCTACTGGACAAGCTGCTGGCGGATGCGGGCGTGATGACGCAGAAGGTGAGCGGCTACGCAAACCTGGCGCACGGCCACCTGGCGGCCGCTTACACGGTTCGCGCCGGGGCCGCCGATGTGTGTGTGGCCACCCGATCGGCGGCCCAGGCCTATGGTCTCGATTTTCTGCCGGTCCACTCCGCCCGGTATGACCTGGTGATGCGCCGCGCGATGCTGGATACACCGGCCGCGCAGGCATTTCTCGATGTTCTCCAACGCGCCAGCCTGCGGCGTCAATTGGAAGCTCTGGCCGGGTATGAAACCAGCCAAACGGGCGTCATGCTGGTCTAGGGCCGCCGTCGGCGAATGGGCGGTCACCCGGAAATCGGCGGTGAGCGCTCGCCCTCCGGACCTGTTTCGGCTACCCTAAGTGGAGCGAATGGAAGAAAAGCAAACGTCCAGCCCGTCTCCGCTCCCGCCGAGTGGGCCTTGGCAACGCGTTCAATTGGCCCGCCACCCGCGGCGCCCGCACGCGCTCGACTACATACAGCGGATCTTCACCGATTTCGAAGAGATCCATGGTGACCGCGCCTATGCCGATGATGCGGCCATCGTCTGCGGCATGGCCCGCTTTCTGGGCGCTCCCGTCATGGTGTGTGGTCAACAGAAGGGCCGTGACACCAAGCAGAAGCTGCACCGCAACTTCGGCATGCCGAAGCCGGAAGGCTACCGCAAAGCCCTGCGTGCCATGCGCTTGGCGGCAAAGTTCGGCCGGCCCATCATCACCTTGCTCGACACGCCCGGCGCCTACCCCGGCATTGACGCCGAGGAGCGCGGCCAAGCCGAAGCCATCGCCGTCAACCTACGCGAGATGTCGCGCCTGCCCGTACCGATTGTGGTGGTCGTGATCGGCGAAGGTGGCTCGGGCGGTGCCCTGGGCTTGGGCGTCGGCAACCGCGTCTACATGATGGAGAACGCGGTCTATTCCGTCATCTCACCGGAAAGCTGCGCGGCGATCATCTGGCGCGATGCGGGTCAGGCGGAAAAAGCCGCCGCCGCGCTCAAGATGACGGCCCAGGATCTGGCACCGTTGGGCATTGTTGATGACGTGATCCCGGAACCGGGCGAAGGCGCGCACGAGAATTGGGACGAGGCCGCCGCCAATCTAGGCCGGATGCTGGAACATGCTCTGGCCTCCCTGAAACCCCTGTCGCCAAGCCAGTTGGTGGACGAGCGGTACGAGAAATTTCGTCGCATGGGCAGTTTCTTTTCCGAAACAAAGTCCGCGACCCTGGGTTAAGCGCTCATGGTGAAACCCGCCTTCCTGATCGCCATGCTCGTCGCCGCCTTTGTGGCGTACTTGATCTACTCGACGATGGGCCAGTCGAAGTTCCGCGTCGAGGCCTGCATGGAGTTTCAGGGCCGCCAGTCCTGCAAGACCGCCTCCGGTCCCACGGAGCAGCAGGCGTTGCGCACGGCCATTGAGACGGCCTGCGCGCAGATCGCCTCCGGCATGACCGAATCGATGGCCTGTGACCGGACGCCGCCGAAATCGATCAACTGGCTGACCGGCAAGTAGTCCATGCGGAAACTGGCGGGCTCTCTTCTGGCGACGTTCGCCGTCGCCGCCGTGGGAGCCCAAACAGCGCCGCCCGCCAAGCGCAGTATCGAAGTCTTTTTGCCGCCCGGCAATCTGCCCCCCGCTGATTCCGTTCAAGTCACTCTGGGACGCGCCAAACTGCCGGTGACGAGCGTCGTCGCCCCCCATTCCACGCCGGGCATCGTGATCATCGATCTGGCCGCCACGCCCGTGGAGCGGCACGCCTGCCTGGTACTCGAACTGGCCCAGGCCATGCCTGCGCTGGGTGACATGCCGGTCTACCAAACGGGCGGGACGCTGGGAGAGATTCTCTATCCGGCGGGCATGGCGACGGGCCTGCACCTGAGCCTGATGGGCGCCGTGTCGCGGCTGGAGGAACAATGCCGCAAACCCGTCGCGCCCCGCACCCCGCCCACCATAGCGGAGGCGCTACCGGCGCTCGACCTGATCCGGATCCTCACCGCGCGCTATCGGGGCCAAGGTCCGCTGCGGATCTTTTGGCTGTCGGGCGATTTTGAGTTCTATGACTGGCGCAAGTACCAAGCCCGGAACAACAACCCACGGATGCGGTCCCAGGCCACGGCTCCGCCCAACCAGTTTTCGACCTTCTCGGGTGTAGGCGAGTTTCTGGCCGAATCACTCAGCCTGGGGCCGGCCACCATCTTCCCCATTCTGGGCGGCACCCAGCGTTCGGTCGACGCCGGACGCTACCTGGCGGAATCAACCGGCGGCCGCTTCCGGCTCACCACCAACAAGCCGGGTGAGGCCCTGCGCGCCGCGGTCGAAGAGTCGAAGGCCTTGTCACTGGCCACGGTGGAACTACCTGCCTCCGGCGCCGGGCCCACCACGCTGCGGGTCCAGGTGGGACGCGACACTCACGCCGACCGACTGCTATCGCTGCGCCCCCCGCGCCCGGATCCAACGCCCGCGCTCGATGAGATTGCCAACCGGGTGGTGACCTATTCCGATGAGTTGGGCCTGGGCTCCGGCTGCGCGGAGGGACGCGAGGGTGTCTTCGTCAAGCTGATCCTCCCGGAAGGTGCCAGCAAACCCGATCCCGGGCCACTGCTGGTCTACATCCAGTACTTTCTGCCCGACAGGCGATCACTGCGGCAGCGCCTGGTACTGCCCCGCCCCGGCC
Organism: Acidobacteriota bacterium; assembly: GCA_026394075.1. Classification (GTDB taxonomy): domain Bacteria; phylum Acidobacteriota; class Terriglobia; order Bryobacterales; family Bryobacteraceae; genus JAPKYZ01. Next base: position 8,024 of record JAPKYX010000107.1, on the reverse strand, counting down.
CCCTGTGCATCCAACTCAATGAACAAGCCCCCGGCAGCCGCTTCATCGTCGTCGCCCATGATGAACAAACCGGCTGGACCGGTGCCAAGAACGGCAAGCTAAACTCGAGCAAATCGAAGTAGTCTCGCCCGGTGCCGCACTCTGCGGCGGAGCCTCAAGCTAAACTGGACCCGTGCCCGAGAACCCGTGGTCCGCCCCACTCGTCGACCTTCACCAACACACCGACTATTACCACCGCCCCGACGGTCCGCTGCTGGATCACGGCCGTAACCTGGGCGTCGCCCGCAGCATTCTGCTGCCCGGCGCAGGCTGGATGATCGCGGGAGCCCCCTGTGGCGGCAATGACTGGTGCCGCAAGCTGGAGGCCGCCCATCCCGGCCACTTCGTGCGCTTCACCACCGCGGACCCTGTCGAACCCGACGCCATCCGCGTCATGGAAGCCGACCTCAAGACCGGCGCCATCGGCATTGGCGAACAGAAGTTCGGCGTGCCCGTCGATGGCCCGCAGATGGCCAAGGTGTTCGACCTGGCGCGCGCCTATCGCGTGCCCGTGCTGATCCACTTTGAGCATGAAACCTACAACCTGGGCATCATCAACTTCGAAAAGATTCTGCGCGCTTACCCCGATGTCACCTTCATCGGTCATGCCCAAACCTGGTGGTCCAACATCTCGGCCGCGGGCGAACAGAAAGACCTCTACCCGATCGGCAAAGTCACACCCGGCGGCCTGACCGACCGGCTGCTGGCCGACTACCCCAACCTTTACGGCGATCTCTCCGCCGGATCAGGCCTGAATGCCATGCGCCGCGACCCGGATTTCGCCCGTGGCTTCATCACCCGTCACCGGCACAAGCTGATCTGGGGTTCCGATTGTCCCTGCCACGATGGCGCGGGCGGCAGTTGGAAACAGAAGATGTGCATCGGCCGCGAGTGCCTGAACGCACTCTGGAAGATGTGTGCTGACCCTCTGCACTTCCGCGATCTCGTTTGGAACAACGCTTTCCGCGCCATCCCCGGGCTCCGGTAGCGTGCTTGGCCAAAGGAATTGACCCGGCAGTCAAGAAAGTCGCACAGTTTGCGCATTTTGGGGCTTTAGCAGGGTTAAAATTGAACTTCTGGCCAAAGTTCTGCGTCTAATGAAAGTGCATCCTCAAGGAGCGGGGACAAAATCTTGAATCGTAAGTGGAAAATCGCGATACCCGTCGTGTTAGTGCTGGCTGTCGCCGGCGGTTATTTTGCCAAAGGCAAGATTGCCGAACGCAATATTGTGACCGTGCAGACCGGGCGGTCCGCACGCCAGGACTTGGCCGCCGTCGTTACGGCCTCGGGTGAAATCAAGCCGCTGAAATATATCAACATCGGCACCAACGCCAATGTGCCCTCACGCATCACCGACATTCTGGTGGTGGAAGGCCAGAAGGTGAAGCTGGGTCAACTGCTGGCCAAACTGGAATCCGTGCAGCCGGAAGCCGATGTCGCGGCCCAACGGGCCAACGTCAGTTCCACTGAAGCCGACTCGGCCGCCACGGAATCGGCGCTGAAGGTCTCGGATGAGAACATCCGGACGGCGCAAGCATCGCTCGAACGCAGCAAAGCAGAAGCCGAGCGCGCCCGCATTTTCGTGGATCGCGCGCAGAGGCTGTGGGATGAAAAGATCATCGCCCGCCAGGAGCTCGACCAGCGCAAGGCTGATTTTGAGGCCACTCAGGCGGCCGTTCGCGAAGCCGAATCCCGAATTCTCCAGTTGCGGGCGCAGCGCCAGCAGGCGCAAGCCACGCTGAGTTCCGCCCAACGGCGCATCACCCTGGCCCAAGCCAATTTGAAGCGCGCCGCGGACGTCCTGCAGCGCACCCAGTCGGTGGCACCGATCAACGGCGTCATCACCAACCTGCCTGTGCGCGTGGGTGAGACCGTGGTGCCCGGCATCCAGAACTCCTCCGCCAGCCTGCTGATGACCATCGCTGACATGTCGGTGATCACCGCGGAAGTGAAGGTGGACGAAACCGACATCGTCAATGTGAAGTTGCAGCAGGAAGCCGACATCACCATCGACGCCATCCCCGGCAAGATCTTCAAGGGCCGCGTCATCGAGATCGGCAACACGGCCATCCTGCGCTCCTCCGGCCTGGCCGCTTCCCAAAGCGCCGTGGCCAGCCAGGAAGCGAAGGACTTCAAAGTAGTGGTGGCGCTGGACAACCCGCCGGACGAGATCCGCCCCGGCCTCTCCTGCACCGCCAAGGTCACCACCGCCACCCGCCCCAAGGCGTTGACCATCCCCATCCAGGCCTTGACGGTCCGCCAGAAGGGCGACCTGGAAGCCAAGCCTGAAGACGACAAGAAGCAGCCGGAAGTGAAGCTGGACCCGGTGGCGGAAAAGG
>JAPKYX010000107.1:0-5621 GCA_026394075.1 Acidobacteriota bacterium | reverse complement strand
AGGAAGAACTTCAGGGCGTCTTCGTCATCGCGGGTGACAAGGCGGTGTTCAAAAAAGTGGAGACCGGCATCACCGGTGCCACCGACATCGAGGTGACCAGTGGCCTGAACGAAGGCGACGAGATCATCACCGGCAGCTACAAGGTGATCCGCACCCTCCGCAACGATGCGAAGGTGAAGGTGGACAACAAGGCACCGAAAAAGGCAGACTCTTAAGAAGGACCAGCGCGCACACCTACCCATGTCAACGGCCGTCGAAGAAGATCTCAAAGCAAAGGGCGAACAGCTCAAAAAAGACGGAATCGTCATCCGTACCTACGACCTCTGGAAGACCTATCAAATGGGCGACCAGACGATCAATGCCGTCTCCGGCTGCGATATCGAAATCAAGTATGGCGAGTACGTCGCCATCATGGGCCCATCGGGTTCCGGCAAGTCCACTTTGATGAACTTGATCGGCTGCCTGGATACGCCCACCAAAGGGCAGTACTTCATCAATGGCCGGGCTGCTTCAGCCATGTCAGATGACGAGCTGGCGCGCATCCGGAACAAGGAAATCGGCTTCGTCTTCCAGACGTTCAACCTGCTGGCCCGCGCCAGCGCGTTGCACAACGTGGAACTACCGCTGATCTACGCCGGACTGCCGGCGGATGTCCGGGCCGAAAAGGCACGTCTGCGTTTGCGCCAAGTGGACTTGGAACAGCGCATGTTCCACAAGCCCAACGAACTCTCGGGCGGCCAGCGCCAGCGCGTCGCCATTGCCCGTGCTCTGGTCAACGACCCCTCCATCCTGCTGGCGGACGAACCGACGGGTGCTCTCGACACCGCCACCGGTATTGAAATCATGGGCCTGTTTGACCGTCTGCACCAGCAAGGCAACACCATCATCGTCGTCACCCACGAACACGACATCGCCCTCTACGCCCACCGCGTGATCCACGTCCGCGACGGCAAGGTAGAGAAGGACGAGAAGATCAAGTAAACCCGCGGCGGGCCTTCGGGCTGGCACGCAAGTCACTTCAAGACCCCAGAAGCACGGGCCACGCCCGCCGTTTCTGGGGTTTTTCTGCGCTGGGGCACGGATTTCCGGCCGGCCCAAACTGGTGGGAGGACAATGCCATTTGACGCCGTGCACTCAACAAGTTATCCTAGGTTTTGTACATCGCTTAAGGAAACCCGAGAAGTCACATGCCAAATACCGTATCCGCCATCAAGCGCGTTCGCATCACCGAGCGGCGCACGGCCATCAACCAGGCCCGCAAGACGCGCCTGCGCAACCAGATCCGCAGCATGCGCAAGCTGATCGCTGAAAAGAACGCCACCGCCGCCCTGGCCGCGCTGCCGGCAACGTTTTCGGTGGTCGACAAAGCGGCCAAGCTGGGCGTGATCAAAAAGAACACCGCCTCCCGCTACAAGAGCCGTCTGGCCCACCACGTCAAGAAGCTCTCCGCCTAGTTTCGGCGGCTGGCAAACAGCAGTTCACCGATGCCCTGGGGTACGCCCCGGGGCATTTCCTTTTGGTGGAGCCGACTCCGCCCACTAAGCCTTCGCCGTCAGACTCCACACAAACTGCTCCATCGCCGTGCGGTCATCGGGCCGCGTGTCACGCAAGGCACGGTCCGCCTCAAACGTCAGTTGGATCGCGCGCCGCAGCCGTTGAGGGGTAAAGGCGGTGAGTGTCTCAGCCAGCTGCTCCGCCCGGGACCGCCACATGGCCACGCCCAGCTTCTGGAAGTGACCCTGGATCTGCCCTGCCCCGCGCAACCCAGCCTCGGACGCCACCAGCGCCAACCGGAACTGGGTTCCCAGAAAGGTAAGCACCAGCGGCAGGTACTCGCCCTCCCGCACCATCACATCCAGCAGGTCGAGAGAACCTCGCCGGTCGCTCCGCGCCAGCGCATTCACCAGGGAGAACAAGCTGGCCGTGCGTGCATTCGGGATCAACGTGCCCAGCTCGGCATCAGTCAGCGGCCGGCCCGGCGCAAATAGCGCCAGCTTCTCCACCTCATTGGTGATCCGCGCCGCATCCGCGCCCAGCGCTTCCACCAGCATCTCCACCTGCGCCCCGGTCAGCTTCAAGCCATGCTGCGCGGCGCTCTCGCGCACCAGTTGAGCGGCTTCCTGGTCAGAAAACGGCGGGAACTCCACCACCAACGGCACCGCGGCATAGAACTTCCGCACGCGCTCCAGCTTGGCCTTGTCGTCGCCGTCAAAACCATAGCGTGAGCAATCGAGCACCAACGTTGTTCCCGGCGTGGGGTTGCGGATATAGGCAGCCAGTGGTGACACCGGGCCGTCGTCGTCGTCCTTGGCGGTCAACCGCTTGGGCAGGGCCGCTTCCGCGCTGGTCACCCAGATCAGCCGCTCGGTTGCAAACAGGGAGAGCGAGCTGGCGTCATCGATCACCGAGGCCAGGCTCATCTCATCCAGATCAACCCGCGTGGTCTCGCCCCCCACCGCTTCGGCCATCAACTCCTTGATGCGCCGCCGTGAATAGGCGTCCGGCCCGACAAACAGCACCACCGATGGCACCTTGCCACGCTTGAGCTGTGCTTCCAGGTCGGCGCGCGTCATGATTGATCGGTCTCCGCCGCCATCAGAAATTCTCCAGCACGGCCGACACGACGCGCCGCGCCACTTCCACTGACAAGCGCTGAAACGCGGGCGTACTCTCGTCAAAATACTGCGCCGGATCGGTGGAGATCTCATAGCGCTGGCGCATCGTAAAGCCGGGCTGGTTCACCAGCAATTTGCCGGTCTCACGCTCCTTTAGCTGGACGGACAGGTTCACCACCACCTCGACGCCTGCAGCACGATTGGTGATCGGGTCAAAGATGGTGGGAAAGACCACGATGCTCAACACCTGGCCCTGCAGAACCGCATCCGCCGCCGCCGGGTTCTGCACGATCTGATATCGGGTGCGCGAAATGAACTCCCGTGCGATCAAGGCCGGCAGCCGGTCCGTCAACCGGTAACGGGTGGTGGGATTGTTGAACGGCACCACCGCCACGGTCTTCACGGTCTTGGGGATCGTGTCCGCGGTGCCCGCGACGTGATAGCCGCAACCCATCAATCCGGCCAGCAGGGAGAGCAACAGCAACTCTCGCCGCAAAAGCGTCCTCACCGTCACTGCACCCGCCGGGTGGACTGCTCAATCACCGACGCCGCCGCCAGCAGAGCATTCTCCGCCACCAGCCGCAGATTGTCCGCCGCCACCCAGAACCACGCCGCGCGATCGCCATCCAGAATGATGCGGTCCAGCACCAAACCGCTTTCGCCGGCGATGGCGGAATTGGTGGCCGGGCCTTCGTCCTCCGTGCGGACCTCGCGGAACGGCCGGGCCAGCGCTTCCACCGTCACGTCCGCCTCAAAACTGACCCAGGCCGAAGCCGTATAGCCGTGGAACACCGGGGCCTGCACCAGGCGCAGCGACAGCCACGGTGTCTCGCCGTAAAGCGCCGTCAGATCCTGCTCCAGGCGTTGCTGCTGTTGATCGAGGCTCTCCGGAGCCTCCACACCCCAGCGGGGCAACAGATTAAAGGCCACCTGCTCGTCGTAAATCGACTTGGGCAGCGGGCGCAGATTCAGCAGGGCGATCGTCTGCTCCTGCAGTTCCTCAATCGCGGCCTGGCCTTGCTGGCTGGCGGGCTCAAACAACGTGATCACCGCTTGCCGGATGGGGGCCACGGCGGCCAGACGGCGAAACAGCAAGATCAGCAGAATCGCGCCCGGATGCGCAATCCGGATCTGCTTTGATTCTGGCGTCAAGTAGTGCTCCGGCTCCGCCATCGGAGCCCGCAGCACTCCTCGCTTCTCGGGCCGGGCCACATGGATCAGCGTCGCGCCGGCAGCCGGGCGTAACGCCGAATCGGCCGCCTCGGGACCCGCCACAAAGACCACTTCCGCCTCATCCGGATTCACTAACTGAGCCAGCGGTCGGTCCGTTAGGATCTCCAGAATCTCGCGGCCCAGCAGCGTCTCGCTGCCAACGATCGCTACCTTAGCCAATGGGGTTGCCCTCCGGTTCAGGATCCAACGCTGGCTTGCCCTGCACTTTGCGCTTCAGTGCTCCGGCGATCTTCACCACCACACCGCTGCCGCAATAGAACGTCCCCAGCGCCAGCAGAGCGGGCCGTGAGTAATTCCAGAACACATAGATGATCGCGCCCAACAAGACAATCGAAACCGGTGACCTGGGGTGCAGCAGATTCAGATCTTTAAAGCTGCGGTATCGCCAGGTGCAGACCATCAGAAAAGCGAGAAACGCCACCAGCGCCAGCCACGCCGCCGATGCCATCCAGTTGGTCAACGGCGTCCGGCCCACAAAGTAGACAATCGCCGCCAACATGCCCGCCGCCGCCGGAATCGGCAGCCCGACAAAGTACTTCTTGCCCGGACGCCCTGGATTCGAGGGGACCGCGTTGGTGGTGATGTTGAAGCGGGCCAGCCGCATCGCACCGCACAGCAGAAAGATGAACGACAGAAAATAGCCAGCCTGGTAAAGATTCTCGCGGCCGATGGGAGCCTGCGAAAAATCAACGAAATAGACGCCCCACACAAACGCCAGGACCGCCGGAGCCAGTCCAAAGCCGATCACATCCGCCAACGAATCCATATCCCGGCCAAAATCAGAGACCGTATTCGTCATCCGGGCAATGCGGCCATCCAGCCCATCGATCGCCACGCCCATGCCGATAAAGGCTGCCGCCTTGTCGAAGTTTTGGGCACTGGACGGGTCGCCCCCCGCCTGCCGGATCGCGCCTTCGATGGTTTGGAAGATGGACAGAAAGCCCAGAAAGACATTGCCCGCCGTGAACAAGGTGGGCAGCGCATAGGCCGCCCGGCGCGGCGGTTTGGGAATCTTCATCAGTGTGTCTCTCCTCGAAACTCTAGCGGACCCGGTTCGCCACCACGGAAGAACCGGCCGAAACGCGGTCGCCTTCTTTCACGGCCAACTTCCACTCAGGCCCCATCACGATGTCCACGCGCGAGCCAAACTGGATCAACCCGATCCGCTGCCCGGCGGTCACCCGGTCCCCCGGCTTCTGATAGCAGATGATCCGGCGCGCGATCAGGCCCGCGATCTGGCTAAACACCACGGTGGTGCCGTCGCCTTCCACCGTCAAAGTGTTCTGCTCGTTCTGGGTGGACGCTTCCTCTTTGCTCGCCACCAGAAACTTGCCCGGCTGATACTCAATCTTGGTGATCGTGCCGGTGATCGGGGTGCGGTTGACGTGGACGTCAAAGACGTTCAGGAAGATTGCCACCCGCGTCCGGTCTCCTTCCGGCTTGATCATCACCACCTTGCCATCGGCCGGAGAAACCATCACCGGGCCAGACGGGATCACCCGTTCCGGGTCGCGGAAGAACCACAAACAAAAGATCGCCAGAATGTAGAACGGCAAGGCCGCATAGGCGTTCGAGAAATAACCAATCGCGAAGCCCACCAGCGTAAGCCCCAGCGCGTAATAAAGCCCAGTAATGACCATCCGTTGAATAGTTTCGCACGGCAGCCCGTGGGCAAGTGTGACAGCGGGTTGGCCGCCACCCGGGAAAACCTGCCTACTGGCGGACCTTCACTTCAATCTCCGCCAGCCGTGCCTTCACCAGTTTCCTCACCAA
>JAPKYX010000015.1:12520-32297 GCA_026394075.1 Acidobacteriota bacterium | reverse complement strand
CGTTGGTGACCAGGTTGTAGAGCGCGAATTCCAGCAGCTCCGCATCGCCCAACGCGGTGCCGGACGCTGGTTCGGCCAGCAGGCGCTGTTGCTTGCGCTCCGCCAGTGACCGGGCGCGGCCGACGCAGTTGTCCACCAAACGGGCCAGGGCGACCGGCTCCTGCTTCAACTGCACCTCGCCGCCCGAGAGGCGCTCCACGTTCAAGAAGGTCTGGATCATTTGCGCCAGCCGCTTGGACTCGGCATTGATCATGTCCGCAATCTGGCGCTGCTTCTCCTCGGGCAACTTGTAGCGGGTCATCAACTCGCTGGAGCCTTGGATGGCTGTCAGCGGCGTGCGCATTTCGTGGGTCACCCAATGGATCGCTTCCTGGTATCGGGCCTTCTCCGATTGCGCGCGGACCAACTGCCGCCGCTGCCCGAAGTATTGGAACGAAGCTGCCGTGACGCCCACCAGCCAGGCGGTCAGGATCGGGCCGAAGGTGGGGAAGATGCGGTCCTGCTGAAACTCGATGTGCGGGATGGCGTGGGCCAGCAGGATGATGGGCAGGCCCATCAGGTAGGCGCGCCAGCCGCGCTGCTGGAACGCGAAGCCCACCAGCACCGTCAGGCTCAATCCGGCCAGCAGCACCAGAGCCGGGGATGTCTCGACGCGGAAGCGGCATTCGCGCAGAGTCTCAAACAGCTGGGCGTGGATCTCGACGCCAGTGAGCATGCGGCCCAGTGGTGTCATCAACCGGTCGCGGGCGGCGGTCATCGCGGTGGTGCCGATAAAGACCGCCTGCACACCAGAAGGGAGCGCTGTGCCCGGCTGGTTCAGCAGTTGCGAGGCGGAGACAATGCGCGTGGTCTCAGAGAAGCGCACCGCCACGGCGCGGCCCGACTCGCGAGTTCCGGGGATCACCAGCGGACCGTTGGTGGTGGAAAGCTCAATGGCGTCCGGGCTCTCCACGAGCGTCTTCGACCACTGTGGATAGGCCGCCTCAAACGCCATCGCCCAGCGCCGCGTGCGGCCCACCGCCTTTTCGAGCGGAATGCGGCGGGAGACGGGATCAGGGTCCGCATGCACGTGACCCAGCGCATCAGCCGTCCGCGCAAATGCGGGCTGCGGGTCCTGCCAGCCGGAGCCGTCCTGCGCAATGTCGGTGGCCAGCACCAGATGCGGAATCCGGGCCATCGCGGTGGCCAGCAAGGCATCCTCGGCCGGGTCCCCCAAGTCCGCCAGCGTAAAGTCGATGGCCACCACCGGTGGTGGCGCGGCGGCCAGCGCATCCAGCACTTTGGCCAACACGGTCCGGAGGCTCCGCATGCCGCCATGCTGCTGCAGCGTAGTCTCGTCGATGGCCACGATCAGCGCCTTGGGGGCCGGGCGGCTGACGGTGTACAGGCGCGACATCCAGTCATACGCGCTGTCGTCGATGGCCGTGGACAGCGGGGTCCAGGAGAGCACCGTGGCCACTACCCAGGCAGCCCCCACCGCGATCCAGTACCGCATCAGTGGCCGCGGGCGGCGCCCTCTTGGGCCATGATCTTCTCGATCTCGGCGGCTTCGCGCGGCAGATCCGCCGTCAGCACGACGGAGCCCTTTTCCGTGATCAGGATCATGTCCTCAATGCGAATGCCGATGCTCTCCTTCGGCAGGTAGACCCCAGGCTCCACCGTGATCACCGCCCCGGCGGCCAGCGGCACATCGTTGTCGGCGAAGTCATGCACGTCCAGGCCGATGTGGTGCGAAACGCCGTGCACCATAAAGTCGCCCAGCTTCTCCCGGTGCTTGTTCAGCGTATCCAGGGCCACTTGCTTCAACTGCTTGATCGTGGCTCCCGGCTTGGCCGCCGCAATGACGGCCTTCTCGGCCTTCAGCACGGCCTCATAGATCTCCCGCTGGCGCGGCGTGAACTTGCCATTCACGGGCACCGTGCGCGTGATGTCGCCCGCATAGCCGGAACATTCCGCCCCCACGTCCATCAACACCAGTTCGCCCGCATCCATGCGGCGGTTGTTGCGGAAGTAGTGCAGTACGGTGCCATTCGGACCGGAGCCGACAATCGGCGGGTAGGCATGCCGCTCGCAGCCCCGGTTGAAGTAGACGGAGCTCATGGCGGTGGCCAGCTCATACTCATACATGCCCGGACGAACCACCTTCCATGACGCCCGGTGCGCGGCAATGGAGGCATCAATCGCCTTACGCATCGTGTCGAGTTCACCGGCCGACTTGCGCATGCGGAGGCGTTGCAGGGCAGGGGAGGCGTCAGCCGTTTCCAGCTTCGCGGCTAGTTTCTGCAGCCTGGGCTGCAATTCCGGCAACGTGAACACCTTGGTTTTCAGCGCCGCCAAGTCATCCGCCAACGCATCCATCGGCTTCAGCGCCGCACCCAGCGCGGGTTGATCTTCAAAGGCCAGCTTGCGGCCGGTCCAGACCTCGCGCTTGGCGTTGCGCTTGTCCAGATAAATGATGGCCGCGCCATCCTTCACCAGCACCGCTCCACCGGGGTCGCGCAGGCCGGTGAGGTAGTAAAAGTTGGGTTCCTGGAAAAAGCCGTCGCGCGTTTCGCCGGCATCTTCCGCGGTGCCCAGCAGGACGTAAGTGCCCGGCCCAAGCGCCGCCCGTCGGTCGCTAAAGTCATCGGCGAACAACGGCACCAGAGCAATTCCGCCGAGCAGCCATTGCGTAGCGCGACCGTAACGCATCATGATCCGAGTATATCGGTGCCGGCCTTGAGCAGCATCTGGGTGCGCTCCGCCTCTCGCGATTCCACCGAAAGGCGCATCAACGGCTCAGTATTTGAGCCCCGCACATGCAGCCACGCGCCGTCAGGGAAGATCAGCTTCAGGCCATCGGTCCGGTCCGCGCGGGCTTCGGGGAAGCGCGCTTCGGTCGCCTGGATGATGCCCGCCAAGCGGCCATGCTGGAAACCCACCTTGGTGGAGGCTCGATGGAACTTGGGCAGCCGCGCCGCCAACTCGGTGATCCCCAGGCCGGTCTCCGCCATGCGGTCCAGCAGGAAGGCCATGCCCGTGTAGCTGTCGCGGCAGTAGTGGACCGTGGGGAAGATGATGCCGCCATTGGAGCCTTCGCCGCCGATCACCGCCGAGTGGGCCAGCATGCGCTCCACCACATTGGCTTCGCCGACGGCGGAGCGGAACACCTTGCACCCATGCCAAGCCGCCACTTCATCAATCACCGATGACGTGGTCAGGTTCACCACCACGTTGCCCGGCATGCGTGACAGCACCGCGTCCACCACCAGCGCCAGCACTTCGTCGTTATCGAGCAACGTGCCATCGGGCTTGGCCACGGCCAGACGATCGCCATCGGGGTCCTGCGCAAAGCCGATCTCGGCACCCGTGTGCTTCATCAACTCCTTCAGATCACCCAGCGATTGCGGTGTCGGTTCCGCTTCGCGCGGAAACGGCTGCGTCGGGTCCACCGAGATGGCTTCCAGACGACAACCCAGTTCATGCTCCAGAAAGTGCGGCGTCAGGATGGACCCGGCCCCATTTACGGCATCGATGGCCGCATGGAAATTGCGCTGCCGGATACGGTCCCGGTTGACGCACTTCAGGACGCGTTCAAAGTGCATGCGCGCCGGCGTCGAATACTCCTGCGAGATCGTGCCCAACTCAAAATTGCCCGCATCGGTGAACTCGCCTTGATGGAACAGGTCGATCAGCTCGCCGCGCTCGTAGTGGTTGAAGAACTGCCCCTGCTCATTGAACAGCTTCAGGGCGTTGTACTCGGGCGGATTGTGGGAGGCGGTCAAGGCGATGCCACCCAATGCGCCCGTGGCCGCCACGTACATCTGGATGGTCGGTGTCGGCAGCACGCCCACCTGCACCACGTCGCAGCCGGCGCTCAACAGGCCGCAGGTGACGGCATGCTCCAGCATCGGCCCACTAGATCGCGTATCACGGCCCAGGATCACGCGGCCACGGCCGGTGTAGGTGCCAAAGGCTTGCGCAAACGCACACGCCAGCGCGGGTGTGAGAAATTCGCCCACTACGCCCCGGATGCCCGATACGCCGATCTTGAGGAGGTGTTCGCGCTTGGTCATGCGTGGGCCCTCGTGGTCTCCATCACTTCGTCGAACAGGTCTTGTGGAGCCGCGCCGCGCGCTTCGGTGATCACCCGGACAAACGGCTCCGTTTGGCTCACCCGCACATGGAACCAGGCGTTGTCGCCCCAGCGTCCGCTAGGCAGATCAACGCGCAGGCCGTCCTGCCGGTTGATGCTGACTTCGCCGAACGAAGTAGCCAGCAGTTCCAGCAACTGCGGAATCCGGTGCCGGTTCAGTGGCACTTCGCCCTTCAGCATCGAATAACCGGGCAACGCCGCCACCAGTTGCGAAAGCGGCTGCTCCCGGGCGGCGGACTTCTCCAGCAACGTCAGCATTGTCGCGATGCCATCGTAGACAAACCGGAACTGCGGCATCATGACGGCCCCCGTTCCTTCGCCGGCCAGCGCAATCTGCTCCGGACGATGCGCATTCAAGGCATCAATCGCCGCGTTGCGGCCCACCGGGACGCGCACCACCTTGCCCCCATGCCAGCTGGCCACTTCCTCATTCAACGAGGTGGTGGACAGATTCGTCAGCACGATCTTGCCCTCGCTGCGCGGCAGCAGATAGTCCGACAACATGGGCAGGATCAACTCCTCCGACGCCGGTTCGCCCAGTTCCGTGGCAAAGGCCACCCGGTCGGAATCGGCATCAAACAAGAACCCGGCATCGGCGGAGAGCGGCTGCACCAGCGGGGCCAATTGCAAGCCCACGACGCGCGCCGACGTTGATGGCTCATGCGCAAAGCGGCCGTCCATGGCCGCGTTGATCAGGATCAGCGAAAACCCGAACCGCTCATTCAACCGCCTCAGAATTCGCGACGACGTACCGTTCGAACAATCCACCACCACGCGGAACTGGCGCAGGCGGTCAAAGTGGAACACCTCGGAAAGTTCGTCGAGGTAGCGGTCAATCGCCGAGTTGTCCATCTCCACGCGGCCCAGCTTGTTCCACGGCGCGGCATAGAAGCGCCGCAGATGGTAGATGTCCAGCAGTTCATCCGCCTCGGCCGTGGTCAGGTAGGTACCCAACGGACCAAAGAACTTCAGCGCATTCCATTCCGCCGCATTGTGGCTGGCGCTGATCGAGACTCCGCCCGCGGCTTGCCGCTGCCGGATGGTGTGCTGGATGACGGGAGTGGAGGCGATACCCAGATCGATCACATCGCGCCCGGCGGCCAGCAACGCCGCCACCAAGCCTTCCCGCAACATCAAGCCGCTGGCGCGCGGATCCCGCGCGATCACCACCGGTCCTTCAGTCGCCAAAAACGTGGCGAAGGCGGCACCGAAATCCAGCACATGGCGCGCGGTGATGCCGCCACGGCCCACCACACCCCGGACACCCACTTGCGAGATACGCAGACTGGCCATAACTATTTCTTCAAGATCAATCGGCCGAACGCTTCCGGCACGTGATAGCTGGGCGCGTTGGTAGGTTGCCAGGCAATGCCCGCGCGGTTGGGCTTGGGCCCCTGCAGCCGGTAGAAGTTCACCCGCATCTCCGCACCCGGCGTGGCCTTGGCCGGTGCGCCGCCTTCGCCGTTGATGCTGGCCACCGGGATCTGCATTTCGCCGTACCAGACCTTGTTCGCCTCATCCAGGCGCGCCTTCACCTTAAAGCCCGAATCCCACTTCCAGCCGCCTTCCGGCAGTGCATTGACGCGGTCGATATCCAGGTCCACCCATTCGCCATGGGGCGATACCTGGTATTCGCGATAGCGGGTGATGGTCTTGAAATCGGCACCGACAAACACCTCGGCCACATCCCATTCCCACAGCTTGTTGGTCTCGGTGGTGGTGCTGGGGTTGTCCTTGGAGTAGAGCTTCTCGTAGGGGCAAATGAACAGAAAGTAGAGATTGTCCTTCGTCCAACGGGACCGGATCTCCGTGCGATGGCCGGGTGTGGGCTTGCCGGTGGCGCCGTTTTCGCCGAAGACTCCCGGGATGCCTTTCCACGCTTTCGATTGCGGATCGGCGGTCAGGGCAAAGTCCTTGTTGGCGTGCAGGCTCTCAATCCGGCCAGGGCCGTCAGCGTAGGCCAGCGCGGAGATCAGCAGAAGGGTCGCGGTTCTCATGACATATTGAATGTATGCTACTGGCACTACAAACGGCGATCGCCGCGCTGGCATTGGCTCTGGACCCCACCGAGGCCAACATCGCCTATGACCAGTATGCCCAAACCAAGCTGGACGTCTTTGTTCCGGCCGGGGCCGCGGGCAAGAAGCTTCCGGGCGTTTTGGCGATCCATGGCGGCGGCTGGAGCAGCGGCTCCAAGGAATCCTACGCCGCCAATCTGGTGGAGCCCTGGGTGGCCAAGGGCTTCGTGGTGGTCAGCGTCGAATACCGGCTCTCGGGCGTCGCTCCAGCTCCCGCCGCCGCCCAGGATGCGCTGAAGGCCGCCGAGTGGTTCCGCAAGAATGCCGCCAAGTACAACGTCGACCCCAAGCGCATCATCGTCACTGGCACCAGCGCGGGCGCGCATCTGGCCCTGCTGGTGGGCCTGCTGACCAAAGGCGCGGGCTTTGGCCCCACCGGGCGCGTGGCGGCGATCGTCAACCTGTGGGGCATTACCGATGTCAACGAACAGATCGAGGGCCCCGGCCAGCGTGAGTATGCCGTTAAGTGGCTGCCCGAATCGATGGCCAATCGCCGGGAGCTAGCCACGCAGCTATCACCCCAACGCCACGTCCGCAAAGGCCTGCCGCCCGTGTTGACAGTGCATTCCGATGCCGACCAGACGGTGCCTTACGAACACGGAGTCACGCTCACCAAGATGCTGCGGGCCGAAGGTAACGATGCCGAACTGTATTGCCTGAAAGGCGCCGCGCACGGCTTTCCCAAAGATCGCGTGCAAGAGGTCTACAGCCAGATCTTCCCGTTCCTCGCCAAGCGCGGCTTGATGCCGTAAAGAGGCTCTCGCCAAAGTAGCGAACACCGCCGCGAGAATTCTCGCGCCAATTCTACTGAGCCGCGCGCGTCAGCAAGCGGTCTTCCGTGGCCCGTCGCGGCAGACCTAACCTACACCACCAGCTTCCACGGCTTGCGATACTCGCGCGCCATGTACTTGCGGGCTTCCACCTGGCTGATGTATTCACGCGCCGGGTCAAAATCGACGCGCATCTTCGAACGCAGCGCGATGTTGCCCAGGTGGCACGTCGTGGTTGATTTGTGGCACAGCTCAATATCGGAATTGGGCTTGTTGCGGGTCTTGACGCAATCCAGGAAATTCGCCCAGTGCCGAGCGTTGCCGGAATCGGTGGCCTTCACTTCTTCCGGTTGCACCGTCGAGTTGCGCTCCGGAATCATCGTGTAGCGGGAGCGGTCCACGTACAGCGTCGCCTTGCTGCCCTGGAACAGAATGCCGCCGCCGGAGCCATGGATGATCTGGCTGTGGCCGGAACGATTTTCGTAGGTCGCCAGGAAGCCCGGATACTCGTACGTCACCTGCAGCGTGTCGGGCGTCTCGCGGTTATCTTTCAGCCAGAACTTGCCGCCCAGCGCCACGGTCGACGTCGGCATCTTTTCGTCCATCGCCATCTGCACGATGTCCAGCCAGTGGACGCCCCAATCGGTCATCATGCCGCCGGCGTAATCCCAGAACCAGCGGAAGTGCGAGAAGGCTTTCGGGTCGACGCCAAAGCGGTTGGCGTTGAACTCACGCTTGGCCGCCGGGCCTTGCCACATATCCCAATCGAGTTCCTTGGGCGCATCGCCGTTCACTGGATTGCCGATGCCGTCCTGCGGCTGCAGGCCCGCATTCCAGGTGCGCACAAACGTGATGTCACCCAGCACGCCACTCTTCACCACCTCGGCCGCCTTCTGGAAGTGCACCGCGGAGCGCTGCATCGTCCCTGCCTGCACCACGCGCTTGTACTTCCGGGCAGCCGCCACCATCTTTTGGCCTTCATCAATGGTGACGCCGATCGGCTTTTCGACATAAACGTCCTTGCCCGCCTTGCAGGCTTCGACGGTCATGTAGGCATGCCAGTGGTCCGGCGTTGAAATGCAGACCACGTCAATCGACTTGTCCGCCAGCACCTCCCGAAAATCCCGAACCTTCCGCACGCCTTCGCCCGCTTGCGTAGCGGCCTTGTCGAGGTTGGGCGTGTAGACATCACACACCGCCGACACGACGAGATTCTCCTGCTTCTTGGCATTAGCCAAATTCGACTGCCCCATCCGGCCCACCCCGATAAAGGCCGCCGACACCTTGTCGTTCGCGCCTTTCAGGTTGCCCGTGAAGATGTTGGTGGTAAACGCTGCCGTGGCAGCGGAGAGAAAAGTACGACGGGAGTCAGTCATGCCGTTTGAAATTGTATCAACGGCGGCGGCTGGGTGGTCATGTCGTTTAGCCCGCCTGAGGATTGTGGAGGAACGGGATGCTGGGTGCGAAGAAATACTCGCCACCGCGCATGGTGACGGCGCTCTGCCAGGAGAAGGAGGAGCCGCGATCCTGGAAGCATCGGCCCAGCGGCGTGGCATCGGGTCCGATGATCGGATCGACGTTGGTTGGCGTGCGGGGAAAGCTGGGGTCATTGGCCCAGGCCCGCTGGATGAAGGCAAACTGATCGGCGATGTTCGCCATAAAGGCCATGAACAGCAGACCAACGTCCTTCGAGGGGGCATCGGAGAGATCGGGCTCCCGATTACCGTAGGTGATCCCGCGGCGAGCGATACGCCGCGCGCGGCGGTCCAGTTGCTCGGCCGGACTCAGGTGTGGATCATCCAGCCGCGGATTCATCTTCCGGACGTGAGCAAAAAGTGGGCAGCCGCTTCCCGCCAAGTCATCCTGGAACGTGAAATCATTGTCCGGCGGCCACAATCCCGACGGAATCGTGGTTCCCAAAACCGGCGTGCCGTCCTCAAACCGTCCGACCAGGCGAGCCCCGGCTTCGGCCTGACTCAAGCCGCTCCTCTGGGCCATGTGGCCGACTAAGTCGCGGAATTTAGAGACGTCTTGTTCTAGCTTGCGGTAGACCAGAAAGCTGCCAAAAGCTCCGTTGACAAAGGGGTCCGGCACCAAAACCTGATCGAGCGGTGCGCTCGCGTCCCAGCCACCATCTCTCACCACCAATGGCGCAAACTCCGGGTTGCTGATGCCGTCAACATATCCGAAGTGCTCAAGCGGAGGCCCCTGGGAGGACTGGCGCAGCGCTCTGCCTTGCTCTTCATGAACCACCTGGCCATCCCGCGTCAAGATGGCCCGCATTGCGGCACAATCCATGTCGAGAGCTTCGGGATTGTCGCGCGCCAGCAAGACCATGCCATGAAAGGGCGGTTTCCCGTCTTTGCGCTGGTAGTGCGATTCCCAGTCATCCACCTTATCCAGGATCTGGCCACTACTCTCAAGAGAACTCATCCCATCAGAGAAGAGTCGCCCATTAGGAGACGTAGCGGCCCGGCCGCGGAACCGTTCCCAGATTCCAATTAGGCCCAAACCGTCATGGAGCCCGTCATATGTCAGATAGAAACTAACCAACAACGAATCGGCCTGACACCGCTGGTATTCCTCGCTCTGCAGTTGCTGCTGCCTGGCTGACGTCACGCACTGTGCCAAGTCCCGCGTCATCGCGACGGCGGAATCGACTGAAGCTGGAAATCGGAAGAAGAGCAGGCGGACATGGTTTCGGCCATGTCCGCGCAGGATATTGGCTTGGAGTTGCGCGGTGTCCATCATTACGGCGCCGGAGGGGGCGGCACGGGGGCATCCTCATCCAGGGCCCGGGCCAACTCCATCATGTAGTGCAGCGTGATTGGGCAAGTGCCGCCGGTGTAATCCTGACTATCCGGGCGATCCATCAAGAAGTCAGTGGCAAACACCGTGGCCATCAGTTTCCGTGTCACCGGTTGTTCCATCTTTCCTGTATTTAAGGCGGAGACCCAGTCCCGCGTGGGGGCTGCGTCCTTGTAGACCTTATTGTTGTTCATTTCGAATAAGGCTAATACCTGATCGAAAGCTCCGGCGGCGTTTCCTTGAAAATACTCATCGCGTCTTTTCGCAATCTCCGTCCCACTCGGATCTAAGACCGAGTAGTTGAGATCCTTTGAGTACACTGCGGCCATTCCGAGTAATTCGGTAAACGTCTGTTCCATGTACCGGCCGGTGGTCTTCCTATCGGGACTGTTCGGCACTGGTATTGATTTCTGCGTGCGGTCTGCTTTTGCCGCTTCCGAAATCTTGATCATCTCTTCCAGGATTGCGATTGCTTTTTCGCGGTTCGCCATCTTCAGTGTCTCCTCTTACTAGCTGTTCAACGTGCTTTCCACGGGCAGGCTACGCTCCCCGCGAATGGTGATCCATTCCCGGCGCCAAGTTCCCAAGGGGGTGGGCCAGGAAGTCTGCAACTGGAAAAACTTTTGCAACAAAGAGCGTTGTCCGATCTGCACTGCGTCCGGTAATGCGGCATGGCGGGCTATATGGGTCTCCAGTCCCGCGTATGTTGAAGAATCTGCTTGCTGCAGGCCACGCAAGAGCCCGGTGGCCGTCCGGAAATCCTTGCGGACGCAGCAGATCTCTGCCTCCAACCGCATGCGGCCCAGCCGGTAATTGAGGAATGGCAATTGGGTGGGCCAGCTGGCCAAAATCGCCTCGGCCTCCGGCAACTGGCCGCAACGGGCCAGCAACGCTGCACAGTCCAAACGGTTCGGCATGCCCGACTCGCCGCGCAATGACTGCCGTGCCAGTTCGCTGGCCCGGTCCCGGTCGCCCAAATCAAGCGAGAGCCAAGCCGCCCCGGTCAACTGCACCGCCCGACGGTCCGGCAGACCGCGCGCGGCATCCTTCGCCGCGAAGCCGAGCGCCTTGTCGCGGGCTTCGCGCGTGCGTCCGCCGTCAGCCAGAATGTTTACTTCCGCCACATCGCAATCGCTTTGCCAGCGGGCTGAGCCATCCGCCTTGCGCACCGGGTCCAGCAAGTCCAGGGCGCGCTGATGCCGGTGAAGGATGTAGGCGCAAACCATTTCACTGCGGTCGGCCAAGGCATTCCAACCCAGCCCCCGCAGCAAAGCCCGCTGCGCACTCGCCTTGCCTTCATCGCCGGTCGCCAAATACGCCAGGCTCAACCGCTGCCGCACAGCCCGGTGCGTGGAGGGCCACCGCTCACAATGGTGGAACCGGGCGATCGCTTCTTCATAACGTCCCAGGTTCAACAGTGGCCAGGCACTGTGGAAGAAGACCAGCGGTTGGTCTGGATACTTCTGCATGCGCTCCTGCGCTAATCGTTCGGCCAGCAGCCAATCGCCCGTGTCGGAGGCAATCGTAAACTGGTACTCCAACTCGCGCATCGGATTCAGCGGGCGTTGCCGGGCCATCTCCATACCTGCGGCGTAGGCCGCGTAGGAGTCCTGCCAGCGTCCGACGTGGAACAGCAGATCTCCTTTGCGGAAAGCGGCCAAGGCAAACCGCTCATCCCGCCGGATGGCCGCATCATAGGCGATGGCCGCCTGTTCCTCATCTTCCACGTCCCGGCTTCGTCCCAATACTTCGCCCCGCTGGAACTCTCGCCAAGCTTCCCAGGAACTGGTGGTGACATCCTGTGTTGGTATCTCACTCGAGGTGATCTGCTGGGCTGATTCACCCAACTGCTCACGCATCCAGTGGGCGGCAACATTCACCGCATCGTAGAGTTGGGCCGCCGTGCGGGCTTCGAAAGTCTTGGGCCACGTGCGGCGCGATGACCGTGGCGTGGGTCCCGTCTCATCAATCCGGATATGGACGTTGAAGCCATCCGCGGACTTGGACAGCGTCGGGAAGACCGTGAACGGTGCCGCCTCGCGGCCCGCGATTTCGCGCCACTGCTCGGCGTTCGGCGTGGTGCCCGGTGGAAGGGTCATCGATTTCAGCATGCCGGGCAGCCGGGCCGGGTCCCAAAGGCGAAAATGCGGAGACTGCTCCAGCGCCGTCCGGAGGACGGGTTCGATCGGCGGGTCTTGCAGGCCTTCAACGGGAGTCATCACGATCAGCGTTCCGGGCGCGGCATTCGCCCGGCCCTGATTCCAATAGCGATAGGCGGCGGTCAAAAGGGACGCGATGACCAAAGAAATTGATGTACCGGCCGCAATATTCCACTGCCGCCGCGTGAGGCGGGGCAAGGCCCACCAGGGGCGAACGGGGTTCGCTATTGCGTCGACCACCTCCGCCATGGAGCGCCAGCGCCGCTTCGGGTCAGGCTGCAGGCAGCGGGTGACGAGTGCACCCCAGTGGGGCGGCAAGCCGGGGCAGAGCGTCGAGGGCGGCGGCGGAGCTTTCAGGGCGCGGCTCGTCACCTGGCCGTCCGCCGAAAGATCGGCATGGGGCAGTTGGCCCGTCAGCACTTCATAGGCAATAAGACCGAACGCATAGATATCGGACGCCTCGCTGGCGGACTTGCCCAGCACCTGCTCCGGGGCCAGATACAGTCGCGTGCCGCCACCAGCGAGTACGGTGCTGAACCGCGTGCCATCTTCAGCCGTGGTCTGCTCCATGCGGGCCAGGCCAAAGTCGGTGATCACGGCCCGGCAGCCGGTGTCGCCGCGCAGTTCCACCATCACGTTGGCCGGTTTCAGGTCGCAATGGATGACGGCGCGCGGCTGGGCGGAATGCGCGGCGGCCAGACCTTCGGCCACCTGGAGCAGGATACTCGAAGCCAATGGCTCCGCCACCGGCCCTTGGCGCAGCAGCTTCGCCAGCGTCTGGCCGGGGATCAGCTCCATGGTGAAGTACAGCAACGGATCATCCGCGTCGGCGGTATCTTCTTCCAGTTGGTGAATGCGGCAGACGTTGCGATGCGTGACCGCCTGCGCCTTCAGCACCTCGCCGCGAAACGCCTGCGCCATCTCCGGGATGGAGGCGTAGTCCGACCGCAGCGTTTTCAGCGCCACCGGATTGTTGTCGAGCGCCAGGTCCGTGGCGCGGTACACCTCACCCATGCCGCCTTCACCCAGCAGCGAATCGATGCGGAAGCGGCCGGAGAGCGTTTGCCCGGGGACGAAGCGGGACCAGTTGGATGAGTACAGCGGATCGGGCGGATCAGCCATGGTGTTTAGCTCTAGGCGCTGGCACTCCGTGGCGGTGCCGGGGGAGGAGCCCCGGGCGGGGTTGCGACGACCCCTGCCGTGGGTGGATCGTCCGGCGGCGGTACATACCCCACGATCTCCTGAAGCCTCTCCAGACCGTCAGCCAGGTAGCGCTTGATGGTCTTTTCCGAGCAACGCAGGATACCGGCGATCTCCTCGATCTTGCAGCCGGCATAGAACTTCATCTCGATGCTGCGCGCCCACTTCGGCTTGGTCTTCTCCAGTTGGATGATCAGGTCTTCCACCAGCAGGACCATCTCGGCATTCGAATTCGTGACGGTATCCCAGTCTCCCAGTTCAACGCGCGCCCACTTGCGTTCCGGAGATGCCTTCCGCGCCCGATCCAGCAGCACGTGGCGCATGACGGTGGACATCACGCGGTAAAAGTGGCGGCGGTCCTGCCAATCGATTTGCGAGAGCTTCAAACGGCCGTAGGCTTCATGGAATAGCTCTGTCGCCTGCAAGGAATAGCCCCGCCGCTCGCCACGGATCAGGTGCCCGGCCATCTTCAGGATGCGCGGTGCTACCGCCGCATAGAGGTCGGATTCAGCCTGTTTATCGCCCTGGGCGGCTCTTTGTAATAGATCGGTGACATTGTCCTGGCGACTGGGCGAATCGGCCATAGGCATCGAGTATCACCCGTTGTAAACAGAAAAGCAAGTTGTAAACAAAGGGGTTGGGGCGAGACCGAATCCCGCCCCGGCGAAGCGCTACTTCACCACCACATTCACCAGCTTGCCCGGGATCACCACCACCTTCACCACCTGCTTGCCATCCGTGTGAACCCGCACGTTGTCATTGGCCAGCGCCACCGCCTCCAACTCTTCCTTGGAGATATCCAGCGTCACCGTCACCTTGCCGCGCAGCTTGCCGTTCACTTGCACGGGAACCTCAACCGCGTCTTCCAGCGCCAGCGCGGCGTCGAACACCGGCCAGGGCTGCTTGAACACTGGGCCAGCGTGGCCCATCAGCTCCCACAACTCCTGCGCCGAATAAGGCGCAAACGGAGCCAGCAGCTTCACATAGGCGGCCAGCACGTCCGCGGTGACGGCACCCGGAATGTTGTCTTCCAGAGCGTAAAGCTCGTTCGTCAACTCCATCAACGCGGCGATGGAGGTGTTGAAGTGCCAGCGATTGTCGAAATCGGCGGTTACTTTGTGGATCGTCTGATGCAGCTTGCGCAGCGCCTGACGGCCGGCGGCGTCGGTCCCGGTGCGCTCGACGCCAATGTTACGCGTCACGAAACGAAAGACTCGGCCCAGAAACCGGTGTTGACCGGCCACGCTGTTCTCGTTCCAGGGCATGTCCTGGTCCGGCGGCGCGGCGAACAGAGTAAATAGGCGGCAGGTATCCGCGCCATACTTACCGGTCATCTCATCGGGGTCGACGACGTTGCCCTTGGATTTGGACATCGCGGTGCCGTCCGTACCCAGCACCATACCTTGCGTGAACAGGTTGGCGGCTGGTTCGTCGTTCGACACCATTCCCAGATCCCGCATCACCTTCGTCCAGTAACGCGAATAGAGCAGGTGCAGAATGGCGTGCGTGATCCCGCCGATGTACTGGTTCATCGGGAACCACTGGTTGGTGATCTCGCCGCGGAACGGAGCTTCGGAGTTGTTCGGGTCGCAGTAACGGTAGAAGTACCACGAGGAATCGACAAACGTATCCATCGTGTCCGATTCGCGCTTGGCCGCCGCGCCGCACTTCGGGCAAGCGACATTGATGAAGCTGGGCACGTTTTCGAGTGGCGAGCGGCCCTTGCCGGTCAGTTCGATCGTGTCCGGCAGCAGCACCGGCAGATCCTGATCCGGCACCGGCACCAGACCACAAGCCTTGCAGTGGATCATCGGGATCGGCGTGCCCCAGTAACGCTGGCGCGAAACACCCCAGTCCCGCAGGCGATACGTGATGGTGCGCTTGCCAAAGCCCTCGCGCTCGGCGCGATCCGACATCTTCTCCCACGCCTCGGGGCTGGGCAGGCCGGAATACTCACCGGAGTTCTCGACGACACCCGTCTCAAAATCGACAAACGGCACCACCACCGGATCTTCCAGCACACCGTCCGCCGCGCGGATCACCGGCTTGATGGCGATTGCGTACTTAGTGCAGAACTCAAAGTCCCGCTCATCGTGGCCGGGCACGGCCATGATGGCTCCGGTGCCGTAGTTGGTCAGCACAAAATTACCCACCCAGATCGGCACTTCCGCGCCGTTGTAAGGGTTGATGGCGTAGTGGCCGGTGAAGAAGCCGGCCTTTTCGAGATCACCCGGATCCTTGCGGCCCTGGTCGTCGATCATTGCCTTCAGCACGGCTTGATCTTCCGCCCGCACCAGTTCCGCCGTCAGGCGATGCTCCGGCGCCAGGATCACGCAGGTGGCACCAAAGATGGTGTCGACGCGGGTGGTAAAGACGCGGATCTTCTGGTCTGATCCCGCCAGCGTGAAGTCGATCTCCGTGCCTTCGCTGCGGCCGATCCAGTTGCGCTGCATGCTGCGGACCCGCTCCGGCCAACCCGGGTCCAGCTTTTCCAGGCCATCCACCAGTTCGTCGGCGAAATGCGTGATCTTAAAGAACCACTGCTCAATCTCGCGCTGCTCCACGGGCGTCGACGGGTGCCGCCAGCAGCAGCCGTTCTCCACCTGCTCATTGGCCAGCACGGTGGCGCATTCCGGGCACCAGTTCACGCGGCTCTGCTTGCGGTACGCCAGGCCCTTCTCAAACATCCGCAGGAAGAACCACTGGTTCCACTTGTAGTAGTCCGGCAGACACGTGGCGATCTCGCGGGACCAGTCGTAGGCGAAGCCCAGCCGCTTCAGCTGGCCCTTCATCACCTGGATGTTCGAGAGCGTCCACTCCTTCGGCGCGCGCCCGGACTTCTGCGCGGCGTTCTCCGCCGGCAAGCCAAAGGCGTCCCAGCCCATCGGGTGCAGCACGTTGTAGCCACGCATCCACATGTAGCGGGCCAGCGTGTCGCCAATCGAGTAGTTGCGCACATGTCCCATGTGCAGCTTGCCCGATGGATAGGGCAGCATCTCCACTACGTAGTACTTGGGCCGCGGGTCGTCCTCGCGAGCTTGATAAAGCGTAGGGTCGGCATCCCACGCGGCTTGCCACTTGGCTTCAATGGAGGCGAAATCGTACTGCTGTTCAGGCATGTTGGGGTAAACCTTTAGTGTAAAGGTTGTGCCGCGCCCAACGGCAGTCGTCTCAATCGATCCGCATCGTCAACGTCCCACTGCTCATCCCGTGGACCACCGCCACCGCCGGAGGCCGGACCACCGGGGGAGGCGCGGGCCACTTCTGGACCGGCAGCCGTTGCAGCGCTTGTTGCAGCGCGGATTCCGCCGGTGGCAGGCTGGGGCCGGCCGGGCGGCGCTGGCCCTTGATGGACGCGCCATCGAACATCCCGGCAATCGACGGCTTCGTGCCCGGCGTCATCATCTCCCGGTCACCAATCAGGATGCGCCGGCCATCCAGCAGCTTGATGTCCATGGCGTCGCGACCCTTGGCGCCTTTGCGCAATTCCGCCACGTCCTCGGCCTTGAAGGTGCCTTCCAGTAAGGCCAGCATCTGCGCCTCTTCGCCCTTCATGGTGATGGCCACCTGGACCCGATCCACCCGGTCCAACACTTTCCAGCTGGCCGCGCTCTTGATGCCCGCTTCGCGCGCCAGGCTGTCGATCGCCCCGCGGACCTGGCGTACATTCAGGCTGGCCAGAAACGTCGCGTCCGGCGGCGCAAAGCTGAAATCCTGAGCCATCAATACCAGTGCGTACAACATAGCTCCAGCGTGGCCTGCTGAAGCGCCAACGGCAATCCGGCGAATACACTAGATCTATGGCCATCGACACTGCCCGCCAAACCAAGCATTCTGTCTGCGCGCTCGATTGTCCCGACACCTGCTCCCTGCTGATCGATGTCGATTCGCTCGGCAAAGGCTCCCGGCTGCGCGGTAACCCCGATCATGCCGTGACGCAAGGCTTCCTGTGCGGCAAAGTGGCCCAGTATCTCGACCGCAACTATCACGCCGACCGCTTGATGCACCCCCTCAAGCGCACCGGACCCAAGGGCACAGGCCAGTTCACACGGATCAGTTGGGATGAGGCGCTGGACACCGTGGCCGCCCGGCTGCAACAGGTGTCTGACACGCATGGCCCGGAAGCGATCCTGCCCTACAGCTATGCCGGTACCATGGGCCGCATCCAGGCCAATGGCATGGACCGGCGGTTCTTCCATCGCCTGGGAGCCTCGCGCCTGGACCGCACCATCTGCTCCTCCGCCGGCGGCGTCGGCTTAATGGCGGCCGTCGGCTACCGCTATGGCACTGAGCCGGAACAGTTCACTGATTCGAAGCTAATCCTCGCCTGGGGTGCCAACATCCACGGCACCAACGTGCACCTGTGGCCCTTCATCGTTGAGGCCCGCCGCCGTGGCGCAAAGCTTTACACGATCGACCCCGTGCTCACGCGCACGGGCGCGCTGGCGGATCGCCACTTCTACATCAACCCCGGCAGTGACCTCGCCCTTGCCCTCGGCATGATGCACGTCATCTTGAACGAGAACCTCCACGACCAGGACTACGTCGCCCAGCACACCACCGGCGTGGCGGACCTGAAGGCCCACGTGGCCGATTACACGCCCACCCATGTCGCGCAGTTGACCGGGATCGCGGCCGAAGATGTGGTCTTCCTGGCGCGTGAGTACGCCACCACGCGGCCGGCCGTCATCCGCTTGAACTACGGCGTCCAGCGCAGCGAACGCGGGGGACGCGCGGTGCATGCCATTGCGTCGCTCCCGGCACTGGTGGGCGCCTGGCGCGATGTCGGCGGCGGCTTGCAGTTGTCCACCTCGCAGGCCTTCCGCTTCAATGCCGATGCTCTGGAGCGGCCTGACCTGCAGCAACGCTCGCCGCTGGGCCGCGAGGCGCGCATCGTCAACATGTCCCGCTTGGGCCACGCCCTCAACGAGCTTGATCAGCCCGCCGTGCACGCCATGGTGGTCTATGCCTCCAACCCGGCCGGCATTGCGCCCAATCAGAATGCCGTGCGCCGCGGCCTTAAACGCGATGATCTGTTCACCGTCGTGCTGGAGCATTTCCTCACCGACACGGCCGACTATGCCGACATCGTGCTGCCCACGACGACGTTTCTGGAGCACAACGATCTCTACCTGGCCTACGGCCACTACCATGTCCAAATGGCCCGCCCCGCTCTGC
Source organism: Acidobacteriota bacterium (assembly GCA_026394075.1). Classification (GTDB taxonomy): domain Bacteria; phylum Acidobacteriota; class Terriglobia; order Bryobacterales; family Bryobacteraceae; genus JAPKYZ01. The sequence goes on along the minus strand of JAPKYX010000015.1, from coordinate 13,969 downwards.
CCGCGCCCGGCGAATGCAAGCCCAACACGGAGATCTTCCGGCTGATCGCGCAACGCATGGGTCTCACCGATGCGGAATTGACGGCCTCCGATGACGACCTGATGCGGGCGGCGCTCGATTCCGGTCACCCGTTCATGGAAGGCATCACGCTCGAAGCGCTGGAGCAGGAACATTCCATCCGGCTGAAGGTCTCGCCGCAGGGCCGGCCATTTCAACCTTTCGCCGAAGGTTTTCCGACCGACAGCGGCAAGCTGCACTTTGATGTGGCCAACTGGAGCTACACGCCGCCGGTCGAATCGCGGCACGGAACTGCCCGCCAGGACGAGGCTCGCCAATTCCCGCTGGAGATGGTGTCGTCCAAGAATGACAACAGCATGAACTCTACGTTCGGCAACCGCCCCGCTGTAAACCACGAAACCTCCGCCGCCAAGATCCACCCCGACGATGCCGCCCCGCGCGGGATCTCTACCGGTGACCGGGTGCGAGTCTTCAATGGCCGGGGCAGCATGCTGCTCCGCGCGGAACTGACGCCCGGTTTGCGCCAGGGCGTGGTCCGCATTCCGGCGGTGCGCTGGGGTAAGTTGGCTGACGATGGACAGACCGTCAATGCCTTGACCTCTGAACGGCTAACCGATATCGGCAACGGAGCAACCTTCTACAATTGCCTGGTAGAAGTGGAGCGGTGCGGGGACTAATGAAGCTAACTATGATTCGAATCCTGATGCTGGTGCTCGCCTTGACGGCGGGCGTGGCCTGTAAGAAGAAGGCCGGTCCGGCCACCATCGAAGGTCCAGCGGAGCTGATGATGTTCCTCCGCGCCCCGGACCCCAAGGCCGCGCCGCAGTTCATCAAAGGTTTCCATGCTCCGGAACAGAACGCCTGGCGCTGGACCGCCGGAACGTTTGCCGTCAAGCTGCGCCCGCCCTTTGGTGCGTCCGAGAAAGGCGCGCGCCTGCGCGTCAATCTAACCGTGCCGGAGCCGGTGACGGCCAAGCTGGGCCCCGTGACGCTCTCCGCCGTGATCGGCCAAATGAAGCTGGACCCGGAGACGTTCTCTAAGCCCGGACCCGCCACCTACACCCGCGACGTCCCCGGCGGCGCGCTGCTGGGCGAAAGCGCCACGGTGGAGTTCTCGCTCGACAAATTCATCACCGCCGGCACCTTCGATCAACGTGAGCTCGGCCTGATCATCGCCGCCATCGGTTTCGAGAAGAAGTAGCCCCGTTCGTTCCGCCTTCCGAGCCGCGACGGCAACGGAGCGGTCTGCTGATAGAACGAACTCTGGCCCGCTGCACGCCGAACCTCGATTCGGGCCGGGTTCCTGTGCTGGTCAGCATGTTGCTGCTATGGGAAAGGCCCCTCCTGCAAGTCGGGGCTCGGTCCGCGGCGGCCACTCAGGCCGTTCCGGCAATGCCGTTACTTTGCCGGTGCCGCCACCGTCACCCAATG